>NZ_JBHMFS010000005.1:0-265239 GCF_051433165.1 Falsiroseomonas sp. E2-1-a4
GCCCTCGGCCGCGATGGCGGGCAGGATGTCATCGGCCACATGCCGCGCGAATTCGGCGGTGCGGCCGGCGAATTCCGGCGGCGTCGCATGGGCGGCGAGCAGGCTGGTCTGCAGCGACACATTCCGCAGCCCGGGCAGGCGCCGCGCGGCGCGCAGCATGCGGGCTTCGGTGGCCAGGTCCAGGCCGTAGCCGGACTTCACCTCGATTGTGGTGACGCCCTCGCCCAAAAGCTGGTCGAGGCGGGGCAGGGCGGCCTGCACCAGCGCATCCTCGGAGGCTTCGCGCGTGGCGCGGACGGTGGACAGGATGCCGCCACCGGCCTTGGCGATCGCCTCATAACTTGCGCCTTCCAGCCGCATCTCGAATTCACGCGCGCGGTCGCCGGCATGGATCAGGTGGGTGTGGCAGTCGACCAGCCCGGGCAGGATCCAGGCGCCGTCGCAGGCTGTGGTGGTGGTGGCGTCCCCCGGCAGATCGGCACGCCGGCCGACCCAGGCGATGCGGCCATCCTTGGCGGCAATCGCGCCATCCTCGATCACGCCGAGCGGGTCGCCCGCCTGCGGGACCATCGTGCAGAGATGGGCGTCGGTCCAGACGCGGTCGAAGATCATGCGGGCAGCTCCACCAGCCGGGCGATGGCGCCATTCTGCACGAGCAGGCGCACCGCTTCCATGTCGGGGGCCATGAACCGATCCGCATCCCAGGGCGCCGCCACGCCGCGCACCAACCCATGCGCCGCTTCCAGTGGGGCGGAGGTTGTCAGCGGCCGATGGAATTCCAGACCCTGCGCGGCGCAGAGCAACTCGATGGAGAGGATGGACGAAAGATTCTCCGCCATCTCCCCCAGCCGCAGCGCCGCGCCGGTGGCCATGCTGACATGGTCTTCCTGGTTGGCGCTGGTCGGCAGGCTGTCCACGCTGCGCGGCGTGGCGAGGGCGCGGTTTTCCGCCACCAGCGCGGCGGCGGTGACCTGGGCGATCATGAAGCCGGAATGCAGCCCGCCCTCCGCCACAAGGAAGGCCGGCAGGCCGGACAGCACCGGGTCCACCAGCAAGGCGATGCGACGCTCGCTGATGGCGCCAAGCTCGGCCAAAGCGAGGGCGATGGTATCGGCGGCGAAGGCCACCGGCTCCGCATGGAAATTGCCGCCCGAGAGAATGTCACCATCCGCCATCACCAGCGGATTGTCGGTGACGGCATTGGCCTCCCGCTGCAAGACCATCGCCGCATGGTCCAGCAGATCGAGGCAGGCGCCGGCGACCTGAGGCTGGCAACGCAGGGAGTAGGGGTCCTGCACGCGTGTATCACCCTCCCGGTGGCTGTCGCGGATGGCGCTGCCGGCCATCAGCCCGCGCAGCGCCGCGGCGCAGCGAATTTGGCCCGGCTGGCCGCGCAGCGCGTGGATGCGCGCATCGAAGGGCGTATCCGATCCGCGCGCGGCATCGACGCTGAGCGCGCCGGCGACCAGCGAGGTGTGCAGCAGATCCTGGGCCGCGAACAGATTGACCAGGGCGATCGCGGTGGAAACCTGCGTGCCGTTCAGCAGCGCCAGGCCCTCCTTCGGCCCCAGGGTGAGGGGCTTAATTCCTGCCGCACCACCCGGCCGGCGCCCGCCATTCAAGAACACCTCGCCTTCGCCGACGAGCACCAGCGCGCAATGCGCCAGCGGTGCCAGGTCGCCGGAGGCGCCCACCGAACCCTTGGCGGGGATCACCGGCAGCGCATTCGTGGCCAGCAGTTCTGCCAGCGCCTCCACCACCGCCACCCGCACGCCCGATGCGCCGCGCGACAAGGACAGCGCCTTCAGCGCCAGCACCAGCCGCACCACGGGCGCGGGCAAGGGCGCCCCGGTGCCGGCGGCGTGGCTGCGCAGCAGGTTGAGCTGCAACTGCGCCAGCTTGTCCGGCGCGATGCGGGTGGAGGCGAGCTTGCCGAAACCCGTGTTGACGCCATAGATCGGGCCATCCTCCGCCAGCCGCGCGGCCAGCGTGGCGGCGCCCTGTTCGGTGGCCTCGCGCCAGCCTTCCGGCAGATCGAAGCGCGCGCCCTCCATCACGGCGCGCAGGGCGGGCAGATCGATCATCGGAGAATCCCCGGCAGGTCGAGGCCCTTTTCGCGGGCGCAGTCCAATGCAATGTCATAGCCCGCATCGGCGTGGCGCATCACGCCCGTCGCCGGGTCGTTCCACAGCACGCGTGCCAGGCGCCGCGCGGCGGCTTCCGTGCCATCGGCCACGATCACCATGCCGGCATGCTGCGAAAACCCCATGCCGACGCCGCCACCATGATGCAGCGAAACCCAGGTGGCGCCGGAGGCCGTGTTCAGTAGGGCGTTCAACAAGGGCCAGTCGGAGACGGCGTCCGATCCATCGCGCATCGCCTCCGTCTCCCGGTTCGGGGAGGCGACGGAGCCGGAATCCAGATGGTCGCGGCCGATGACGATGGGGCCGATCTCACCGCGCGCCACCATCTCATTGAACGCCAGGCCGAGCCGGTCCCGCTGGCCGAGGCCGACCCAGCAGATGCGCGCCGGCAGCCCCTGGAAGGCTATTCTTTCACGCGCCATGTCGAGCCAGCGGTGCAGATGCGGGTCGTCCGGAATCAGCTCCTTTACCTTCGCATCCGTGCGGCGAATATCCTCCGGATCACCCGAGAGCGCCGCCCAGCGGAAGGGGCCGACGCCGCGGCAGAACAGGGGCCGGATATAGGCGGGGACGAAACCCGGAAAGTCGAAGGCATTGGCGAGGCCTTCTTCCTTCGCCATCTGCCGGATGTTGTTGCCGTAATCCATCACGATGGCGCCGCGCGTCTGGAAGTCCAGCATCGCCTGGACATGCGCCACCATGGAATCCTTCGCGGCGGCCGCGACCGCGGCCGGATCACTCTCCCGCATCGATTGCCACTGGGCCAGCGACCAGCCGGCGGGCAGGTAGCCATTCGCCGGGTCATGCGCGCTGGTCTGGTCGGTGACGATATCCGGCACCACGCCGCGCCGCACCAATTCAGGAAACACCTCCGCCGCGTTGCCGAGCAGGCCGACGCTGATGGCGCGTTTTTCGGCACAGGCTTCGCGGATCATCGCCAGCGCGGTGTCGAGATCATCGGCCTTGTGATCGAGATACTTCGTCTCCAGCCGCTTCTCGATCGAGGAAGGCTGGCATTCCACCGCCAGCACGCAGGCCCCCGCGAACACGCCGGCCAGCGGCTGCGCCCCGCCCATGCCGCCCAGCCCACCCGTCAGGATCCAGCGCCCCGCCAGGTCGCCGCCGAAATGCTGGCGGCCGGCTTCCGCGAAGGTCTCGTAGGTGCCCTGCACGATTCCCTGGCTACCGATATAGATCCAAGACCCTGCGGTCATCTGGCCGTACATCATCAGCCCCTTGCGATCGAGCTCGGAAAAATGCTCCCAGGTGGCCCAGCGCGGCACCAGGTTGGAGTTTGCGATCAGCACGCGCGGCGCGTCGGCATGGGTGCGGAACACGCCGACCGGCTTGCCGGATTGCACCAGCAGGGTCTGGTCCTCTTCCAGCCGTTTCAGCGTGGCGACGATGCGCTCATAGCTGTCCCAGTCCCGCGCGGCGCGGCCGATGCCGCCATAGACGACCAGCTCGCCCGGCTTCTCCGCCACCTCGTCATCCAGGTTGTTCATCAGCATCCGCATCGCCGCCTCCGTGGTCCAATGGCGGCAGGTGATCTCCAGCCCGCGCGGGCTGCGGATGGCGGGGGCGTTGCGGCGGCGCGGATCGGTCATGCGGGTCTCTCCGAGGCTTGCTTCAGCATTGCGGGGTGGGCGCGTTATGTCTAGACATAATCGCATGACCCGCCACGCTGCCATCCGCGCCCAGATCGAGGCGCGCATCCTCTCCGGCGCGCTGCGCCCCGGCGACCGCCTGCCATCGGAGGTGGAGCTGGTGGCGGAGCACGGCGTGGCGCGGATGACGGCGAGCCGGGCGCTGGCGGATCTCGTCGCCGCCGGCCTGGTGGTGCGCCGCCGCAAGGCCGGCAGCTTCGTGGCGGAACCGCGCGCGGAGGAAACGCTGCTCGGCATCCCCGATTTGCGCGCGACCATCGGCCCCGGCCATCGCCATGCGGTGCTGTCCCGCACCCTGCGCGTCGCCACGGCGGAAGACCGCGCCCGCCTCGGCGCGCTGCCGCGTCGCGCGCGCGTGCTGGCGCTGACGGTGCGGCACGAGGCGGGCGGGATCGCCGCGGCGCTGGAGGACCGCCTCATCAGCCTGCACGCCGTGCCGGAAGCGCGGGGCGAGACCTTCACCACGCTGCCGCCCGGATCCTGGCTGCTGGACCGCGTGCCCTGGACGGAGGCCGAGCACCGCATCCGCGCCGTCCCCGCCGATGCCGCCACCGCGTCCCAGCTCGGCATCGCGGAGGGCGCCGCCTGCCTGGTGCTGGATCGCCGTAGTTGGCGGGGCGAGGAGGCGGTCACCGCCGTGCGCCTGACCTATCCCGGCGACCGCCACGCCTTCACCGGCCGGTCACGACCATTGCGCGATCCGCCACAACAGGGCATGCGGGAAACATGACGCGATCCTTCCTCGCCACCACCGCGCTGCTGCCGCAAGGCTGGGCGCGGGATGTGCTGATCGAGGCCGATGCCGCCGGCTTCATCGCCGCCGTCACGCCAGGCGCCGCGCCGCTTGGCACCACGCGCCGCCTGGCCGGTGCCGTGCTACCCGGCATGCCGAACCTGCACTCCCACGCCTTCCAGCGCGCCATGGCCGGCGGCGCGGAACGACGCAGCCCGATGGGGCAGGACAGTTTCTGGACCTGGCGGGAGACGATGTACCGCTTCGTCGGCCGTTTCACGCCGGAGGATGCGGAGACCGTCGCCGCGCAATTGCATGTCGAATTGCTGGAACACGGCTTTTCGAGTTTGTGCGAGTTCCACTACCTGCATCACCAGCCGGACGGCACGCCCTATGCCGACCGCGCCGAGATGGCGCGGCGCAACATCATGGCGGCGCGGCGGACCGGCATCGGGCTGACCATGCTGCCCAGCCTGTATCGCCATGGCGGCATTTTTGGCGTGGCGCCGCATGAGGGGCAGCGGCGCTTCCTGAACGACCTGGACCGCTTCCTCGCCATCGTCGAGGCGGCGCGCGCCGCCATCGGCGACGACCCGCAGATGGCGCTCGGCCTGGCGCCGCATTCACTGCGCGCGGTCACGCCCGAAATGCTGCGCGGCATCCAGGATTTCGCCGGCCCCATCCATATCCATGCGGCAGAACAGCCGAAGGAAGTGGCGGAGTGCCTCGCCGCCACCGGCGCGCGCCCCGTGCGCTGGCTGCTGGACAATGCGCCGCTGGATGCACGCTGGGTGCTGATCCATGCGACGCACATGGACCCCTCCGAGATCGAGGATCTGGCCCGCTCGGGCGCCGTGGCCGGGCTGTGCCCGAGCACGGAAGCCTCGCTCGGCGATGGCACCTTCGCGCTGCCCGGCTACCTCGCCGCCGGCGGCCGCTTCGGCATCGGCACGGACAGCCATGTCGGCACCGCGCCGCGGGATGAGCTGCGCCAGTTGGAAACCAGCCAGCGCCTGCGCGATCATTCCCGAGCTGTCGCCACGGGCGACCAGAACCCGCATCCCGGCCGCGCGCTGTTCGATGCCGCGCTTGCCGGTGGCGCACAGGCGAGCGGCCGCAGGCTCGGCGCCATCGCGCCCGGCATGCGCGCCGATTTCATCGAACTTGACACGCGCCACCCGACGCTGGTGGGTCGCGAAAACGATGCCTTGCTGGATGCCTGGGTGTTCAGCGGCCAGTCCAACCCCGTGAAGACCACCGTGGTCGGCGGGCGCGCGGTGGTGGAGGCGGGGCGGCACATCCACAGCCTCGCCATCGGCGAAGAATTCAGCGCGGCGATGCGGAGGCTTCTGGCATGAGCGGTCAATTGGCAGGCCAGGTGGCCATCATCACCGGCGGCAGCCGCGGCATCGGGCGGGCCATCGCGCTGCTATTCGCGCGTGAGGGTGCGGATATCGCCTTCTGCCACCTGGATGATGACGAAGGCGCCGCCCCCGTCGTCGCGCAGATCGAGGCGCTGGGCCGCCGCGCCCTGGCCGCCTCGGTCGATGTCGCGGATCTGCCGGCGCTGCGCGGCTTCATCGCGCAGGCGGAGGCCACGCTCGGCCCCTGCAACATCCTGGTGAATAATGCCGGGCTGAACATCCGCGGCGCCATCAGCACGATCACGGAGGAGATGTTCGACCGGGTGATGAACGTCCACGTCAAGGCGAGCTTCTTCGCGGCGCAAGCGGTGTGGGACGGCATGGCCGCGCGCGGCCGCGGCCGCATCATCACCACGGCGAGCCAGCTTGGCCTCAAGGGCGCGCCCAACATCGTGCCCTATTGCATGGCCAAGGCCGCACTCATCGGCTTCACCCGCGCGCTGGGGTATGAGGGGGCGCCGAAGGGCATCCTGGTGAATGCTATCGCGCCGGGTCCGGTCGCCACCGACCTCACCGCGCAGCTTGGCCCCGAATGGGCGGCACGCATCGGTGCCGCGCTGCCGATCGGCCGCGTTGGCCAGCCGGAGGAGATTGCGGCGGCGGCTCTGCTGCTGGCCTCCTCGCCAGGGGGGGATTTCTTTGTCGGCGCGACGCTGTCGCCCAATGGCGGGGACATCATGCACTGATATGGCCAAGCTCATCACGCTCGACGCGGCACAGGCCGCGACCGCCATCGAATGGGCTGCCGCCGAGGGCTGGAATCCCGGCCTTGCGGACCTGCCCGGCTTCCTGGCGCAGGATGCCGGCCTGTTCCTGGGTGTCGAAGATCAGGGCGCGCTGCTCAGCGTCATCGCCGCCACGCGCTACGGTGCGGATTTCGGCTTCATCGGCTTCTACATCGCGCGGCCGGATCTGCGCGGGCAGGGGCATGGCATAGCGGTGTGGCGCGCCGGCATGGCGCAGCTTGCGGGCCGGCTGGTCGGGCTGGATGGCGTGGTGGCGCAGCAGGACAATTACCGGAAGTCGGGCTTTGCCCTGGCCTGGAACAACATCCGCTTCGGCGGCGTGCCGCTGCGCCCGCCCGCGCCGGCACAGGGCATCGTGCCCGCCGCCGATGTTCCCTTCGCCGCGCTGGCAGCACTCGATTGCAGCGTGTTCCCGGCCGCCCGTGAAACCTTCCTGCGCGCCTGGATCGCCCAACCGGGCCATGTCGCCCTGGCCCATGTAACGGATGGCACCGTCACCGGCTTCGGCGTGATCCGCCCGGCGCGGGAAGGGCACAAGATTGGCCCCCTGGTCGCCGAAACCCCGGCGGTTGCGCAGGCGCTGGCCGCCGCGCTGCTGGCGCGCGTTCCGGATGGCCCGGTCTTCCTCGATGTGCCGGAGCCGCATCGCGCTGCCGTGGCGCTGGCCGAATCGCTCGGCCTGACGCCGGGCTTCGAGACGGCACGGATGTACACCGGCGCCGCGCCGGAGATCCGCGCGGAACGCCTGTTCGGCGTTACCAGCTTCGAGCTGGGGTAGCCCGCGCCCCGGCGCGGGCGGTCTCCAGCATCAGCATCTCGCCCAGGTTTTCATGCGTCAGCACGCCGATCAGGCGGCCCGCCGCATCCACCACGCCCACCGGCCCCGCGGCCTCCTGCATCACGCGCAGCGCGTCCTCCAGCGGCGCGCGGTGGGCCACCACCGGCACCTCGCGGCGCATCGCCTCCAGCACCGGCGAATCCGGACCATTCTGTTGCAGGGCGCGCACCAGGTCGCTGCGGGTCAGGATGCCGCGCAGCCGGCCACCGCCATCCACCACCGGGAAATCGGTCTGCGCCGTGCGGATCAGCAGCTCCGCCGCATCGGTGATGCGGGCCGTGACGGGCAGGCTTTCGAAGCGGGTGATCATGGCGTCCTCCGCCCGCATGCCACGCGACAATTCCCGCATCTGCACCGACTGCGCCTCCGCCTGCGCGCCGAGCCAGACGAACAGGGCCACGAACACCACCAGCGGCGCCCCGTTCAACAACCCGATCAGACCCAGCGCGAAGGCCAGCGCCTGGCCGATTCCGGCGGCGAGGTCCGTCGCCCGCCGGGCACCGAGGCGCATGGACAGCAGGGCCCGCAGCACCCGCCCGCCATCCATCGGAAAGGCTGGCAGCAGGTTGAAAACGGTCAGCGTGACATTCACCCAGAACAGCCGCGCCAGCAGGCCATGCGCCGGATCCTGCAGGCCGGCCATGACCGCCACCGCCGGCACCTCGCCCAGGGCGAGGAACAGCAGCAACGCGATCACCACATTCACCGCCGGCCCGGCCAGCGCCACCACCAGCTCCTCGGAGGGCTTTTCCGGCATGCGTTCCAGCCGGGCGACCCCGCCGATCGGCAGCAGGGTGATGTCGGGCGTGCGCACGCCGTAGCGGCGGGCGGCGGCGACATGGCCGAATTCATGCAGCACCACGCAGCCGAACAGCAGGCAGATGAACACCACCCCCTGCACCGCCGCTTCCATGCCCCCCTGCATGCCATGCGCCGCCCCGATCCAGGCCAGCAGCAGCAGGAAGGTCAGATGCAGCCGTATCTCGGTACCGGCGATGCGGCCGAGCGGGATGGACCAGGACATGGGCGGGCTTACTCCTGCGGCGTGGGGCGCAGCCGGCTGATCTCGAACCCCTGTCCGGCGGCGGTGATCACCGCCTCGGCATAGTCACCCGGCGCCAGTTCCGGACGGCGGGCCAGCACCCACAGATAGTCACGCCCGGGCGCCCCCACCACCGCCCAACGATAGGAAGGATCCAGCCCGATCACCCAGTAATCGCCGTGGAAGGGCCAGAAGAAGGTCACGCGCAGCTTCGCGTTGCCGCTATCCGGCACGACATTGGCGTGGCCCTCCGCAACCCGCGCCGTGCCATCCGTACCGCGGCAGCGATTGACCACGCCGATGCTGCCATCCGGGCGCGGCGTGTAGGTCGCGGTGGTGTGGGTGCAGCCGCGGGCGCTGTCCTGGAAGCTGTTGGGAATGCGCGCGATCTCGAACCAGGTGCCGGCATAGCGGGACAGGTCCACCTGCGGCACGGTGGCCACCGGCGGGCGCTCGGGGGTGGTGGCGCAGGCCCCGAGGGCCAGCACCGCCAGAAGCAGAAGGCGCCTCATGCCACCCACTCCGAACCCGGCACCACGCCGGGCGGCAGCGCCGCCACATGGTCGTGGATGGCGCCCGCGGTGGTGATCCAGATGGCGTCCCGATGCTGCGCGATCTCCGCCAGCGCCCGGCGCAGATGCCGCATCCGGTGCGGCTGGCCGATGATGTAGGGATGCAGCGCGATGCCCATGACCTGCGCCAAGCCGTCCTGCGTCTGCAGCAGGCGTTCATGGAAATCATCTAGGATCATGTCGGCGAAGGCCGCAGCGCCATCCTTGCGGGCGACCACGGCGGGGATGTCGTTCACCTCCTGCGGGTAGGGCATGGCAAGCAGTTTCCCCGCGCGGGTGCGCATCCAGATCGGCGCGTCATCGGCGCACCAGTTCATGGTGTAGGCATAGCCGGCCTCCGCCAGCAGGTCCGGCGTCGCGCGGCTCTCGGCGATCCAGGGGCTGAGCCAGCCGCGCGGCGGGGTGACTTCATGCCGGGTGATGGCGGCGGTCGACTCGGCGATCAACTTGGCCTCCTCGGCCTCGGGCAGGGTGGATTGGCGTTCGGAATTGGTGCGGCCGTGACCGGCCATCTCATCCCCCCGGGCGCGGTGCGCGGCCAGCAAATCCGGCGCGTAGTCATACATGGCGCTGTTCACCAGTACCGTCGCGGGCAGGTGCAGTTCGTCCAGCAACTGCAACAACCGCCAGGCGCCGACTCGGTTGCCGTAGTCCCGCCAGGCAAAGTTCATCACATCCGGCTGCGGCCCACCGGGCGCGAGTTCCGCACCCAGCCCCTCACCAAAGGCGAAATGCTCCAGATTGACGCCGAGATACACCGCCAGCGTCGCCCCCCCGGGCCAAGCATAAGGCGTGCGCCCGCGCCAGGCGGCGTAGTCGTAGCGTCCATGGGTGGGCAGCATCGGGGTCTCCGGCCTCGCGTTCCGGCAGGTTGGGGATTTCGCACCACAGGACAAGCCCGAAGCGCCGGAGAGGCATCACGGGGTGATGACCGGCCGCGCCGGCTGGCCTATTCTCCGCCGCGACATGCCAAGGGCGAGACCAGGGGGAGATGCGGCGTCCGCGCTGCTGCAGCGCGAGGCGCGGGCGGCACGCGGGCGGTTGCGCGTGCCGGTGGGCCTCGGCGTGGCGCAGGTGGCGGTGGGCATCGCCCAGGCCTGGCTGATCGCCGGGCTGATCGCCACCCTGTTGGGCTTCGGCGAGTCCGGCTGGCCGGCGCTGGGTGCCGTGGCGGCGCTGGCGGTGCTCTCGGCCAGCCTCGGCATGACGCAGGAACGCGCGCTGCTGGCAGCCGGAGAGGCCGCGAAGGCCCGGCTGCGCGGCGCCGCCTTCGAGCGCCTGCTGGCCCAAGGGGCAGAGGATGGCCGCGGCGTCGGCGATCGTGCCGCGCTGGTGGTGGACCGGATCGAGGCGCTGGAGGGTTTTCTCACCCGCTGGCTGCCCGCCGCCGCCATGGCCATCGCCGGGCCGCTGCTGGTGGTGGG
Source organism: Falsiroseomonas sp. E2-1-a4 (assembly GCF_051433165.1). Classification (NCBI taxonomy): domain Bacteria; kingdom Pseudomonadati; phylum Pseudomonadota; class Alphaproteobacteria; order Acetobacterales; family Roseomonadaceae; genus Falsiroseomonas; species Falsiroseomonas sp. E2-1-a4. The sequence continues at coordinate 10,591 of NZ_JBHMFS010000005.1, forward strand.
CGCCGCCTTCACCGTGGATGCGACCAGCGGCGCCATCCTGCTGGTGGCGGCGCTGCTGGTTCCCGTGGCCATGGCCGTCACCGGCATCGGCGCGGCGCAGGCGAGCAAGCGCCAATTCGCTGCGCTCGATTCGCTCTCCGGCCGCTTCCTGGACCGCATGCGCGGCCTGCCCACCCTGGTGCTGTTCCGGCAGCAGGAGGCGGAGGCGCGGGCGCTGGGCCGGGCGGCGGAAGATTTGCGCCAGCGCACCATGCGCGTGCTGCGCGTGGCCTTCCTGTCCTCCGCTTCGATGGAGGCGCTGGCCGCCGGTGCCATCGCCTGCCTCGCCATCCGCCACGGCGCCATCCTCGGCCAGAACCATCCTGACCCGGCTGGCGCCATCTTCTGCCTGCTGCTGGTGCCGGCGCTGTTCACACCGCTGCGCGCCTTCTCCCAAGCCTATCACGAGCGCATGGCCGCCCGCGGCGCCGCCGTCGAACTCGCCCCGCTGCTGGAGGTGGAGGTGCCGGATGGCCTGAAGCTGGAGGAGATGCCGGCCCGCCTGGTGGTCAGCTTCCAGGATGTGCGGCTGAGCTACGACCCGACCCGCCCGCCGGCCCTGGACGGGCTGAGTTTCCGCGCCTTGCCGGGGGAGACCCTGGTGCTGGCCGGTCCCTCCGGCGCCGGCAAATCCTCCATCCTGCGGCTGCTGATGGGCTTCCGGCGGCCGGATGCGGGGCGGATTTCGCTGAACGGGCAGGACGCGACCAAGCTGGCCCCGGCCGAGCTGCGTCGCCTGTCTTCCTATGTCGGCCAGCGGGCGCATCTGTTCCGTGGCACGATCCGGGAGAATATCGCCCTGGCCCGCCCCGGCGCCACGGCGGCGGAGGTGGAGGCCGCGGCCACCGCCGCGCGCGTCGCCGATTTCGCCAAGGCGCTGCCGCAGGGGCTGGAGACTCTGGTGGGGGAGGGCGGTTTCGGCCTGTCCGGCGGCCAGGCGCAGCGCGTTGCCATCGCCCGCGCCTTCCTGCGCGACACGCCGCTGGTGCTGCTGGATGAGCCGACCGCGCATCTGGACCCGGGCACGGAGGCGGAGGTTCTGGACAGCCTGCGCCGCCTCTGCACCGGCCGCACCGCGCTTGTCGCCAGCCATTCCCGGGCGGCGCAGCGGCTCGGCCGGGTGCTGGAGATCGAGGGCGGCCGCGTGCCCGGGCCACGGATGGCGGGCGAATGACCCCGTCCGATGACGGGAGGGGCGAAGGCCCCGGAGGTCTGAATCGGCCGGGCATGGCCTCCGATCTGCTCCGCGTGCTGCGCCTGTGGCATGGCCGCGCCGGCTGGCTGCTGGCGGGGCTCGCCATGGCCTGTGCTGCGGCGCTGGCGGGGCTGGCTTTGCTCGGCTTGGCCGGGCGCGGGGTGGCGGAGGGGGTGACGCAGGCGGCGGTGTTTGCCGGCGGTGGCGCGGCGCTGATCTGGCTGCGGCCGGTCATCATCCTGCGCCCCATCTTCCGCTATCTGGAGCGGCTGGTGACCCACGCCGCCACCTTCCGCGCCCTGGCCGATACCCGCATCTGGTTCTTCCGAAGGCTGGCCGAGCGCCTGCCGGCGGGCCTCGGCTTCCGGCGCGCGGGGGATTTGCTCGGGCGGCTGGTCTCGGACATCGATGCGCTGGACCGGGTGTATCTCGGCGCCGTGGTGCCAGGCGTGGCGGGCGTGGCGGCTGTGCTGGCGATCGCGCTGGTGCTGGGTGCGCTGGACCCGGCGCTGGCCGCGCTGGTGGCGCTGCCGCTGGCGCTAGCCCTGCTGCTGCCGCCGCTGCTGGCGCCAGGTGCGGCCGCCGCCGGGCAGCGCGTGGCGGAAAGCCAGGGCGCGCTGCGCGCCGCCGTGGTCGATCCGCTGACCGGCATCGAGGATACGTTGGCCGCCGGCGCCGAACCCCGCGCCACCGCGCGCGTCGCCGCCGAGGGCGCCCAGCTTGCCGCCGCGCAGCGCGCCCTGGCGCGGCGTGGCGCCTGGGGCGGTACGGCCGGCGCGCTGCTGACCCAGGCGGCGCTGCTGGGCGCGCTCGGCTATGGGCTGGCAATGGGGCAGGAGGGTGTGGCGGCGGCCGTGCTCGGCCTGTTCCTGGCGATCGCGGCCGGGGAGGCGCTGGGGTTGATGCCGCGTGCCGGCGCCGCGCTCGCCGCCGCCGGTGCCAGCGCCCGCCGGCTGTTCGAGGCCGCCGACCAGGCGCCGCCCGTTGCCGAACCCAGCACCCCCGCGGCCATGCCGAAGGGTCATGCCATCCGAATCCGCGACCTGCGCTTCACCTGGGCGCCCGACCGTGCGGCGGTGTTCGATGGGCTGGATCTGGACGTGCCGGAGGGGGCGCGGATTGCGCTGCTCGGCCCGTCCGGCATTGGCAAATCCACCCTGACCTCGCTGCTGCTGAAGCTGGCGGCGCCGCAATCGGGCAGCATCACCCTTGGCGGCGTGGATATCGCCACCCTGCCGGCGGATGCGGTGCGGTCGCGCATCGCCTGCCTGACCCAGGATGCCCGCCTGTTCGACGACAGCATCGAGGCCAACCTCCGCCTCGGCCGGCCGGAGGCGGAGGAGGTGGCGCTATGGCAGGCGCTGGACCGCGCCGGAATCGGCGAGCTGGTCCGCAGCCTGCCGGAGGGGCTTGCCACCCGCTGCGGCGAGGCGGGCGCCCGCTTCTCCGGCGGTCAGGCGCGGCGCCTGGTGCTGGCTCGTGCCCTGTTGTCCGAGGCGCCGGTGCTGATCCTGGACGAGCCGGCAGCGGGTCTGGACCCTGATACGGAGCGCGCCTTCCTGGAAACCCTGGGCGAGGCGACGGCCGGGCGCAGCGTCATCCTGATCGTTCACCGCCTGGTCGGCGTGGAGCGGCCAACGCGCATCCTGCGGCTGGCGGCAGGGCGCGCCATGCCGGCTATGGGGTGAGACAAAGGCAAGGAGGCACCGATGACAGCGGCCATACCCTTCAACCCGCTCGACCTGCCCGAAAGCAACGCCACCACCTACCCCGAACCACACGCCGCCGCGGCCCGGCGTCGCTGGAACCGCAAGCTGGGCGATGCGGCCGGGCTGACGCAGTTCGGGGTGAACCTGACGCGCATCGCGCCCGGCGGCCAATCCTCCCAGCGCCACTGGCATTTGAAGGAGGATGAGTTCGTCTGTGTGCTGGAGGGCGCGCCGGTGCTGCACACCGATGCCGGGGAACAGGTGCTGCGCCCCGGCACCTGCACCGGCTTTCCGGCCGGCCACGGCGATGGCCATTGCCTGATCAACCGCGGCGACCGCGACGTGCTGCTGCTGGTGGTCGGCAGCAGGATGACGGGGGAGGTCGTGACCTACCCCGACATCGACATGCACATCGCCCCCGGCGCCGATGGCGTGCGTCGCTTCACACGGAAGGACGGCACGCCCTTCTGACGTCTCAGAAGAAGGCTTCCTTTACGCCGCCCAGCCAGAAGCCGAGCGTCGCCTTGGTCTCCGTGGTCGGGACTGGCTTTTCGAAGACGATCTCCGTGCCGCCGACCAGGGCACCGGTGCTGTCGGTGATCGGGTCGACCGCGGCATCGATCAGCGCCTCCGCCTCCGCCGTCGGCATCACGTCGAAATGGCCGAGCACGCGGGCCAGCACGCCGTATTTCGCCCGCGAGGATCCGTCAGCGATCTTGATGCAGATGCCCAGGCCCCGTTCCGGCACGATGGCCAGCACGAAACCCTCCGCGCCGCCCTTCACCACCACGCGCCCACCGGTCGCCCGGACGATGCGGGAGGTGGCGTTGTCGAGGCCCGAGACATGGTCGGGGAAGGCCGCCATGGCGCCCAGCACCCGCTTCGCCGCCGCGCGCCGCGTCGCATTGCCGGAATAGCCGAGGCCGAGGCGGGCGGCGGCCGTGGCCAGGCTCCGCATCGGCATCGCCAGCGCCGGCAGGCCGCAGCCGTCGCGGCCGGTGGGCAGCGCCGCGGCGTCGCGGCCCATGTAGTCGGACAGGATGTCAAGATACAGCTTCTGCGCCGGATGCGCCGCATCGCCGTAATTGAGGCCGGCGCCGAGGTGCTTCGCCACCGTCAGGAAGCCGCAATGCTTGCCGGAGCAATTGTGGAAGATGCGGCGCGGCCCGCCCTCGGCGAAGGCGGTCGCCTGGTCCGCCTCCCGCCGCGGCAGGGCCGGGCCGCAGACCAGCGCATCCTCGGTCAGGCCGAGGCGGCCGAGCCAGTCGCCGACCAGGCCGGTCTGGAAGGGTTGTGCGTCATGGGAGGCGCAGGCCATGGCGATGTGTTCGTCGCTGAGGCCATAGGCATCCGCCGCGCCACTCTCGACCAGGGCCATCGCCTGGAACGGCTTGAGCGAGGAGCGGGGGAAGGTCATCAGACCTGCATCGCCCCAGCTTCCTACCAGACGGCCTTCGAAATTCGCCACCACCACGGTGCCGCGGTGTACGCTTTCCACCAGCGGGCCACGCCAGATCCGCGCGAGCTCGACGAAATCGGTGCCGTCCGTCATGTATATTTCCTCCTCAGACCATCCTTGCTTTCTGAGGGTGAAACGGCTCGCACGCAAGCAGTACCGCATTCAGACGTAGCCGTTGCGGCCATAATCCGCGGCGATGGCGGGTGCGGCGTCCCGCCACGTCACATGGACCTGATCGACGCCTGACAACGGCTTCATCAGCAGCCGCGGATGGACCAGGAAAAAGCCGCGGCTCCCCGGCTGCCGGCAATCCCGCCACAGCCAGGGGCACCGCGATCCCGGGCCAGGGTCAGGCGATGACGACGAATTCCGCCGACGTCATCGAAAGCCCGGCCGACAGCACGGCGAAGGCGATGGCATCGCCGGCGCCGCTGCCATCCGCATCGAAGGCCAGGATGCCGGTCTCGGCGTCGTACAGGATGCGATCGTCCGCATCACTGGCCGTGGCGCCGAGGAAGAAGGCGTCCGATGCCAGCGCGCCGGCGGCCAGCGAGCCGAAGATGAAGCTGTCGAGCAGGATGCGGTCCTCACCCACGGTGTAGTCCGTGATGGTGTCCACATTGTCGGCCCCGAGCGCGGTGGTGAAGGCGAAGGAGTCCGCCCCCGTGCCGCCGATCAGCCGGTCCGCGCCGGTACCGCCATCCAGCGTGTCGGCGCCCGCGCCGCCCAGCAGAATGTCATCCCCACCGCCGCCGAAAAGCCGGTTGTCGGAGTCCTGGCCCATGATCCGGTTGGCCAGCTCATTGCCGATGCCGGTGATGGCGGTGCCCAGCAGGTTGAGGTTCTCCACATGTGCGCCCAGCGTGTAATCGATGCTGGACATCACCAGATCCATGCCGCCGCCGGCTTCCTCAATCACCAGGTCGCCCGCATGGTCCACCACGTAGCGGTCGTTGCCGGTGCCGCCTTCCATGCGGTCCGCGCCGGTGCCGCCATTCAGGGTGTCGTCGCCCGCACCGCCGAGCAGCGTATCATTGCCGGCCCCGCCGACGATCAGGTCGTGGCCGCCGCCGCCGTCGATCCGGTTCGCCTGCGCATTGCCGACCAGGCGATCCGCATTGGCGCTGCCCTCGAGATTCTCGAAGCCGCTGAACACGTCACCGGCCGCATCGCCACCGAGGGCAAGCTGCGTGGCGAGGTTGATCGAGACGGCGGCGCTGCTGCCCGCATAGCTCAGCGTATCCACCCCAGCGCCGCCGCGAAGGATATCGAGGCCCAGGCCGCCGCGCAGCAGCACGCCATTCGCCGCCGAGAGCGAGGACGCATCCACCGTATTGCCCATGGCGCCGCCGAAGACGGTGATCTCGCCGCCCGGCAGGCGGGCAAAATTGGCGTTGGTCAGCGTCATGCTGTTCGGCCCGTCCTGCGACAGGCGGAAGAATTCGAAGCCGCTGACGCCGGTGACGCCGACGATGCCTGCGGTGCCGACATTGATGGTGTTGCCGCTGCCCTTGCCGGTTTCCAGCCCGCCGCGGATCGAGTCCGTGCCGAGGGCTTCGGCGGAGACCGCGACGATGTTGCCGCCGCCGCCGGCGCTCAGCGTATTGGCCGTGCCCTCACCGAGCACGATGCGGTTGGCGCCGGTGCCGACGGTGATGGTGTTGCCATCGCCATTGCCGACCAGGATGCGGCTGGTGCCGTCGCCGCTGGTGATGGCGTTGACGCCATTGCCTGCGACGATGCGGTTGTCGCCGTCGCCGGCGGTCAGCGTGTTCATGCCGTGGCCGGCCTGGATGGTGGTGGGGCCATCGGCGACGGTGACCGTATTGTTGCCGTCCTTCAGGACGATGCGGCTGGCGCTGAGGCCGGAGACGGTGATGGTGTTGTTGCCGCCGCCGGCCGAGATGCGGTCATCGCCACCGGCAAGCGTCAGGGTGTTGTTGCCGTTGCCCAGCGTCAGCGAATCGCGGCCACCGCCGAAGGTCAGCGTGTTGTCGCCATTCTCGCCGGTGACCACGTGGTCGTCGTCGCCAAAAGTAATGGTGTTGCTGGTATTGCCCAGGTTTATGAAAACTGTCGCCATGTTCGTGTCTTTCTTGTCGTGGGCATGTCTCGCAAACTTCGTCCGGGACCGTGCCTTGGCAGACAGGTGACGCCGCCGCAGCGTGTCCGGTCACCGCGGGGCCAAATGGCCGTGCGGAACCAGGCGCCAAATGCGGACGCGTCGATCGGATTGGGAATGCGAGGCGTTGGGAAACCAGCCGCCCCGCGCAGGGGGCATGGACTGGAAGGTGCGCATTTGCGGTGCGTCAGCCAGTTCTTAAGGAAGTAAATATCTTAAGAGGATCAGAAAAGCCAAACTATTCGTACCGGCGCGAAAGTATTTTTCGGACTGCTTGAAATAAGGCAACGATTTCGTGAAGAGGGGGCGCGCCGCTGACGCACCCCCCGCCTGTGCCGGCCAGGCTGTCAGCCCAGCGCCGCCGCCACCTTGGCGCAGAACGGCCCGACCGCATCCGGATGCACCCATCGCAGCACCGCCACCGCCTCGCCTCGTGGCCAGATCCAGGTGACATTGCCGCCGGCGCCCATGGCGAAGACCGAATCGCGCGGCGCCTCCGGCCAGCGCCCGGCGCCGTTCAGCCACCACAGGAAGCCGTAGGCGGGGTTGAGCGGGCAGGGCACCAGGGACTGCGCGATCCAGGCCTTCGGTACCACCTGCCGGCCGTCCCACGCGCCCTTCTGCAGCACGAGCTGGCCGATGCGCGCCTGGTCCTCGGCATGGATTCGCATGCCGGCGCCCCAATGCGTGCCTCCAGGCACGGATTGCAGGCGCTGGCCCGCAATTTCGACCCAGGCATTGTCGTAACCGTACCAGGTCCAGTCCCGGCTGCCGCCGATCGGGTCCAGGATGCGTTCGGCGAAGACCTCGGGCAGCGGGCGGCGGAACAGGTGCAGCAGGCACAGCGCCAGGCGGTTCACGCGGACGTCGTTGTATTCCCAATGCGTGCCGGCGGGCTGCAGGGGGCGGTCCATGCGCTTCTGCGCGCTGCCTTCGCTGGACAGCTCCCGGCCACGATCGATGCGGTCGGATTTGCCGAACAGCTCGCCTTCCCATTCGCTGGTGTTGGTCAGCAGGTGGCGCCAGGTGATCGGCGCGTTCTGCGGCGACTCGAAGCCACCATCCTGCACCTTTGCGCGCACCGGCTCATCGACGTCGGGCAGCAGGCCATCCGCCTGGGCGATGCCGGTGAGCAGCGACAGGTAGGATTTGGCGGCGCTGAAGGTCATGTCTGCCTGGCGCGTATCGCCCCAGGAAGCCAGGCGCTGCCCGCGCTGGGCCACCAGCCCGTTCGGCGCGCCGCGCGGAAAGACCGGGCCGAGCACGGTGTTGTAGGGCGGCGGCTCGAAATGGCCGCTTTCCAGATGCGCGAGCAGGTCGCGGGGGAAGGGGGATTCCTGGGCGGCGGCGAAGGCGGCGGCCTCGGTAAGGCGGGGGTCGGATTGGGTCATGTGGTGGAAGGTGCCGAAGCCGGGCTTCCAGCGGAACCCCCTGCACCCGCGGAGCATAGCGCCCATATACTGCAGCAACCGAGGAGAGACCCATGACGACCGAAACCGCGACATTGGGCGGCGGCTGCTTCTGGTGCATCGAGGGCGCGCTGCGGCATGTGAACGGCGTGACCCGCGTCGAGAGCGGCTATGCCGGCGGCCACCTGCCGAACCCGACCTATGAGCAGGTCTGCGGCAAGCAGACCGGCCATGCCGAGGTGGTGCGCGTGGAATTCAACCCCGCCATGCTGTCCTACGCCGATCTGCTGCGCATGTTCTTCACGCTGCACGACCCGACCACCAAGGACCGCCAGGGCAATGATGTCGGCCCGCAATACCGCAGCATCATCCAGTACCACTCGCCGGAGCAGCAGCAGGTGGCGCAGGCGGTGATGGCGGAGATCGAAGCCGCAAAGATCTGGGGCGCCCCCCTGGTGACGGAGCTGGAGCCGGCGGGCGAGTACTGGCCGGGCGAGGCGGAGCACCAGGACTACTTCGCCCGCAACCCCTGGTCCGGCTATTGCCGCGTGGTGGTCGCCCCCAAGGTCGCCAAGTTCCGCAAAAGTTTTGCGGATCGCCTGAAATCCGCTGCGGCTTGAGGAGAGACAGATGAGCCTGTTCAGCAAGGCCAAGCCCGCCGAGAGCTTCGCGGTCGAGAAGTCGGAGGCCGATTGGCGCGCCGAGCTCTCGCCCGAAGCCTTCAAGGTGCTGCGCCAGCACGGCACCGAACGGCCCGGCACCAGCAAGCTGCTGACGGAAAAGCGCCCCGGCACCTTCGCCTGCGCCGCCTGCGGGCATGAGCTGTTCGACAATGCCACCAAGTTCGAAAGCGGCACCGGCTGGCCGAGCTTCTTCAAGCCGCTGCCCGGCGGCATCGCCACCACCACCGACCGCAGCTTCTTCATGACGCGGACGGAGGTGCATTGCGCCCGCTGCGGCGGCCATCTGGGCCATGTCTTCCCGGACGGCCCGGCTCCAACCGGGGAACGCTACTGCATGAATGGTGTGGCCATGGTGTTTCAGCCGGCGGAATAAGGCACGCGGTCGCGCGCCGCCGCTGGACAAGCGGCGGGGCGGCGCGGATTTTGGCTGACACATCCCGCTCTCCGGAACCCGCACCTTGTCCTGGCGCCGTCTTGTCCTGCTTCTCGCGCTGACCCTGCCGGCCGGTGCGCGGGCGGATCTCGTCTATGTGCTCAATTCCGGCGAGGCCAGCATCTCGGTGCTGGACGCCGCGACCCGTACCGAACGCAGCCGTATTCCCGTGCTGCGGGAGCCGCATCATCTGGTGGTGACGCCGGATGGCTCGCAGTTGCTGGTGGCGGATTCCGGCGGCAACGAGGTGTTCTTCCTCGACCCCGCGACCGGGACGGTGCTGCGCCGGGCGCCGATCTCCAACCCCTACCACCTGGAATTCAGCCCGGATGGCCGCTTCCTGGTGATCGCCAGCCTGCGCCGCGGCCAGGTGGATGTGCTGGATGCGCGGACGCTGGAACTGGTCCACCGCTTCCGCCCGGGCGACAAGCCGAGCCATATCGCCTTCAGCCCGGACAGCCGCATGGTCTATGTCACCATCCAGGGTGACGGGAAGGTGGCGGCCTTCGACCTGGAAGGGATGGTGCAATCCTGGACCGTGCCGGTGGGGCCGGAACCGGCCGGCATCATCTGGCATCGCGGCCAGTTGCTGATCGGCATCATGGGCAGCACGCATTTCGTGGCGCTGGACCCGGCGAGCCAGGCGGTGAAGCCCGCCTTCACCCTCGGCCGCGGCGCCCATACCATCTACCCGGCGCCAGATGGCCGCGCGCTGTATGCCACCAGCCGGGTCGACAGCCGCATCGCGGAGATCGACCCGGAGACGCTGGCGGTGCGGCGTTGGTGGGCGATTCCGGGCGGGCCGGACTGCCTGACCTTCGATACGCAGGGCCGCGTCTGGATGACGCTGCGCTGGTCCGGGCGGATCGCCGTGCTCGATCCGGTGGCGGATCGGTGGGAGACGGCGCGGGTCGGCCGCTCCCCGCATGGCATCTTCTACAAGGCGCTGGGACGCGGGGCGGATTTCGCACTCGCCATGCCGGGTGCGACCTCCGGCACCCGCCCGCTGTTATCGCCGATGCCGGGGCGGCCCGCCGCGGCACCACCGGCAGCGCCCGGCCTGGTGCCCGGCAGCATTCCGCTGGCGCCGCCGGCGCTGCCGGCCTCGCTGCGGCGCGCGCCATGAGGCGGCGTGTGCTGCTCGGCGGCGGGCTGGCGGCGCTGGCCGCGCCCGCCCTGGCGCAGGTCGCGCCACCCGGTTGCCGCGGCCCGGTCTATCTCACCATCGACACGGGCTGGAGCCGAGAGGCAGAGGCGATCGCCGCCATCCTGCGGCGCCACGCCGTGACCGCAACCCTGTTCATCGCCGATGAGCCGACCTTCCGCGGCGACACAAGCCTGGCGGATAGCTGGGCGCCGTTCTGGCGTGCCCGCGTGGCGGAGGGCCACAGCTTCGCCAGCCACACCTGGCGGCACTGGTATTTTACGGGTGATCCGGGAACCGGGCGCACCACCTTCCGATCCCGGCGCGGAGAGGGGCAGGAGGTCCTGGACCAGGCGGCGATGTGCGACGAGCTGGCCCGCCCGATCGCGGCGCTGCGCCGCTTCGCGCCGGAAGCGCGGGTGCTGCCGCTGTGGCGCGCGCCTGGCGGCATCGTCACCCGCAATGCCGTGTCCCTGGCCGCCGGTTGCGGGCTACGCCACCAGGGCTGGACCCGCAACGGCTTCCTGGGCGATGAGTTGGACAGCGCCGCGAACCCCAACGCCGCACTGCTGCGCCGCAACCTGGCCAATATCCGGCCCGGCGAGGTGCTGGTGATGCATTGGGGCGTCCGCAGCCGGCGAGAGCCTTTCGCCGGCATCATGGAGGCGTTGATCACCGGCCTGCTGGCGCGCGGCCTGTGTTTCGAGCCGCTGCCGCCCCAGGGCGTGGCGTGAGCTACCGGTAGTTCGGCCGGTAGCCGGCCGGCGGGGCGCCCTGGTGCCAATTGCCATACTGGTCGTACCAGCCGCCGTAGCGTGGGTCCGTCTGCTGCGCGACATAGGGGTCGCGCGGAATGCGGTCCGGCTCCGGCGCCGGGGTCAGCGCACCACCCACTGCGCCAAGCGCACCACCGATCAACGCGCCGCGCCCGGCGCTGCCGGTGACGGAGCCGATCAGCGCGCCGGCGCCGGCACCCAACGCACCGCCCGCCAGGGCACGCTGGTTGCGGTCATTCGGGTCGGAACACGCCGCCAGCAGCACCAGCGGTGCGGCCAGCAAGGCCATACGGGGAGTCATCATGGGCAATCTCCTGTTCGTCTGGCGGTGGCGCACCATTCTGGTCACAACGCCAGCATGCCACACCGGTTCGCCGGGCCGGTCCTGGGACCGGTCTTGAAGCTATCTGAACATGTGGAACATATTGATGGCGCGAAGGCGGCGGGAGCTCGGCGGATGAACAGGCGCATGATGCTGGGTAGTGCGATGGCGCTGCTGGGCGGGGCCAAGGCCGCGGGCGCGCAGCAGGCGATGCCACATCACGGCCTGCCGATTCCCTCGGACCGGATGGCGCCGCTGCGCGGGCAGGGGCCGGTGGTGCTGACGCCGGCGCAATACGCGCAGCGCTTCGTGGACAGCCCGGCCCCGGCCGGCGCACCCGGCCGCTGGGTCAGCCGCGCGCCGTTGCCGCTGCCGCGCACGGAAATGGCCTGGGCCGCCGAATGGGCCGGCAAGCTGCACGTGGTGGGCGGCTATGCCGAGCAGCAGGTGAACAACACCTGGCACCACATCTATGATCCCGCCGCCGATAGCTGGCGCGAGGCCGCCCGCCTGCCGCGTGGCGCCAACCATGTGGGCGTGGTGGCGCATGCCGGCCGGGTCTATGCCTTCGGCGGCTTCAGCAATCAGAATCGCGGTGCCGATACGCTCGCCTTCGCCTATGACGTGGCGGCGGATCGCTGGGACACGCTGGCGCCGATGCCGCGCCCGCGCGGTGCCGGCGCGCTGGCGGTAATCAATGGCAAGATCCACCACATCGGCGGCGCCTCAGAGCCGGAGCGGGAGCGCGCCTCGGTCGGCTGGCACGAGGTGTATGACCCGCAGACCGACAAGTGGGAGATGCGCAAGGCGCTGCCGGGCGCGCGCGACCATGCCGGCGTACTGGCGCATGACGGCGTCATCCACATCATCGGCGGCCGCTTCAGCACCTTCGAATACAATACCGGCCTGCACCATGTGTATCTGCCGGACCGCGACACCTGGGTGGAACGCGCGCCGCTGCCGACGCCGCGTTCCGGCCACGGCCTGGTGCTGTATCGCGGCCGCTTCTTCGCCATGGGTGGCGAGAGCGGCTGGTTCGAGAACCGCACGCTGACCGGCCATGTGCATGGCCAGGTGGAAAGCTACGACCCGGCCACCGACACCTGGCAGCACCACGCCCCGATGCCGACTCCGCGCCACGGCATGGGCGCGGTGACAATCGGCGATTTCATCTATGTGGCCGGCGGCGGGCCGGTGGTCGGCGGCAGCATTAAATCCGCGGTGCATGAGGCGTTCACGCTCGGCTGATGCAACGCCGCATGGCCCTGGCCCTGCCGGCCCTGCTCGCGGTGCGGGCGGAGGCGGCGACCGCGCGAGGAGAGGACGCGGCCGCGTTGGTCGCGGCGCTGCGCCGGGGCGGCGTGGTGGTGGTGCTGCGCCATGCGATCACCGATCGCAGCCAGTTCGACCGTGGCGACCGCTCGAACCGTGCCGGCCAGCGCAACCTGTCGGAGGCCGGGCGGGCGCAATCCCGCGCGCTCGGCCGCGCCTTCGCCTATCTGCCGATCGGCCAGGTGCTGACCAGCCCGGTGTTCCGGGCGCTGGATACGGCGGAGCTGGCCTTCGGCGCGCGGGCGTTGGTGGAGCCGCGGCTGACGGCGGATGACTACACGCATGATCCGGCGCTGCTGACTGCCAACATCGCCTGGCTGCGCGACCGCATCCGCCGGCCTTCCGCGCCGGATACTGTGGATGTGCTGGTCGGCCACATCGTACCGCTCGGCATGGTGCTCCGCTGCGGGCTGAGCCAGGCGGAATACCCGGAAGGCGCGCTGGCGGTGTTCGCGCCGGGTGGCAGGCTGCTCGGCGTGCTCGCGGCGGAGACGCTGGGCGCAGCGCTCAGCCCAGCAGCGCCCGCATCAGGAACCCCGCCGCCGCGGTAATCCCGAGCGTCCGCAGCAGGCCGAGCTTCAGGCCGAACAGGCAGACCGCCGCCAGCAGGCTCAGCGCCAGCGCATCCACCTGCAGGCTGGAGAGGTCCGGCAGGTCCAGCCGCAACGGCCCGAGCGAGGTGGTCTCGACCCGCGCGAAGATCACGCGCAGCGCGAACCACAGCGCCAGGCTCGCGATCACGCCCACCACCGCTGCCGTCACCCCGGCCAGCGCTGCCTTCAGCCGGGGTTCCGCATGCAGCCGCTCGACGAAGGGCGCGCCGAGGAAGATCCAGGCGAAGCAGGGCGCGAAGGTGACCCAGAGCACGAGCAGGGAGGCCAGCACCCCGCTCCACAACCCATTCGCCGTGACGCCGGCCAGGAAGCCCACGAATTGCAGCACCAGGATCAGCGGGCCGGGCGTGGTCTCCGCCAGGCCGAGGCCGGCCAGCATGTCGGTGGCGGTCAGCCAGCCGTAACCCTCCACCGCCTCCTGCGCCACATAGGCCAGCACGGCATAGGCGCCCCCGAAGGTCACCACGGCCATCTTGGAGAAGAACCAGGCGATGTCGCCCCAGGGCGGCGTCTGCATCAACATCGCCACCGGCCAGACCCATAGCGCCAGCGCCACCAGCCCCGCGGTGCGCGCCCGGCGCGCCATGCGGGGGATGCGGTCCGGTTCGCGCAGGATCATCGCGTCCAGCAACGCGGGCGGGCCATCCCGCGCATCGCCATGGCCGCCGCCGGTAAAGGCCTTGGGCAGCGCATAGCCGATGGCGGCGGCGGACAGCACCACGACGGGGAAGGGCAGGTTCAGCGCGAACAGCGCCACGAAGGCGGCCACCGCCAGCGCCCAGGGCAGCGCGCCGTGCAGGGCCCGCTTCGCCACCCGCAGCAGCGCTTCCACCACGACAACCAGCACGGCGCATTTCAGGCCGAAGAACAGCGCCGCCACCAGAGGCACCGTGCCGAGCGTGACATACAGCACCGACAGCGCCAGCATCACCGCCGCACCCGGCAGGACGAACAGCAGCCCGGCCACCAACCCGCCGCGCACGCCATGCATCAGCCAGCCGAGATAGGTAGCCAGTTGCTGCGCCTCCGGCCCCGGCAGCAGCATGCAGAAATTCAGCGCGTGCAGGAAACGTGCGTCGGAGATCCAGCGGTTCTGCTCCACCACCTCCCTGTGCATCAGCGCGATCTGCGCGGCGGGGCCGCCGAAGGACAGCAGGCCGATCCTCAGCCAGGTTCGCGTCGCCACCCGGAGGGTGGGAAAATCCGCGCTCTGCGGGGTGTCCATCAGGCGACTCCCTGGGCCGGCCAATTGTGGGTTTCCCCTGTGGCATCCCGGCACCACAAATAGAAGGCGTCGTAGAGCGACAAACCTGCGTCGAGCTGCGCCAGGTCGTCGTCATGCAGGCGCGAAAGGCCGAGCGACGCGGCCAGCAGCCCGGCCGCCTCCGGTACCAGATCGGGCCGTGCCGTATCGGCGCCGCGCACCAGCAGCGCGAGGCGTTGCAGGGCCGGACTCGTCAGGCCGAATTCGGCCAGCAGCGTATCGAAGGTGCAGGTCTCGCCGCGATGGCTCCAGAACACGCCGTCGATGTCGAAGGGCGTCGCGCCGTAATGCGTGGCCACGGCGGCAACCTCCGAGGCGGCGACGAACAGGAACACCGCCTCACGGTCGATGAAGCGTCGGATCAGCCAGGGGCAGGCGATACGGTCCACCTTCGGCCGTGCCCGGGTGACCCATAGCGTGCGGCCCGCCGCGTCGCGTGGCGGCAGGGGCGCATCCCGGAACAGCGGCAGCCCGGCGGCCCGCCACGCGTCGAAGCCGCCCTCCAGCACCGTGGCCTCGGCGCCTTCGTGCCGAAGCCAGGCGGCTGCCCCTTCGGAGAGCTTCAGCCCGCGCTGGCAGATGACGACCACCTGCCGGCCGCGCTGCGCCGGCGCCCAGGCGGTGATCTGGCGATGGTCCCGGCGCTGTGCCGCGGGCAGGCTGCGCGGATCGGCGGCGGCATCCTCCGCCAGTCGCACATCGATCAAAAGCGGCGCATTCGGCAAGCCGATCCGGCGGGCAAGATCAACGGGTTTGATGGTGGGCATTTCAGGCATGGGCGTCCATTCCCTGACGGGTGGTTGGACGCGACGCTTGGGCACAAGCCTGGCCGGGCATCAGACTTTGACCTGGCATGTGACTGATGGGGCGATCGCGGTGGCCCCTGGCGCAGACTAGGATCGACCCGTCGTCCCGGTCAACCGATGCGGCCTGGCCGCCTCAACGCGGGCCGCGCGGCGAACTCGGCACGCCGCAGCCGCAATCCTCCTGCGGCGGCGCCGCGACAGGCTGCGCCACGGCTGGCCAGGTGGCCAGGAGGAAAAGCATGATGATCAGCTTCATGTCCCGGCGCATCCCTTCACACCATCAGCGACAGGCCGGAGACCAGCAGCAGCCCCAGCAGCACCAGCCGGAAGCCCTGCGCGGGAATCCGCTTGTAGGCCTGCACGCCAAGCCAGGCACCCAGCACCAGGGCCGGCAGCGCCACCAGCAGCATGCGTGCACTCTCCTGCCCGAAAAAGCCACCGGCCAGCAGCCCGATGGCGGCCGCCGCCTGCATCACGATAATGAAGGGCTGGAAGATGGCCCGCGCCTCATCCTTCCGCAGCCCCTTCAGGTCCCCCCACATCGCCGGCAGCGCGCCGGAGAAGCCGCCGATGCCGCCCAGAATTCCGCTGGCAAACCCCACCCCGGCATCGGCCTGCGCCCCCGCCCGCAGCGCACCCGCCGCGCGCCCGCGGGCGATGCCCACCAGCGCCCAGGCGGAATAGGCCACCAGCAGCAGCCCCACCCCGGCGGTGATCGCCCCGGAATCGACCCGCGCCAGCACCAGCACCCCGATCGGCGTGCCGAGCAGCCCGCCGATGATGTAGGGCCGCAGCACCTGCCAGCGCACCGCCGGCCAGATCGCCCCCAGCGTGCCGAGCTGGACCAGCAGCGACCCCACCACCATCACCGGCGCCGCCTGCTGCGGCGGCAGCCAGTGCAGCAGGATGCCGGCGGCGACCAGGTTGAAGGCGAAGCCGGCCATGCCGGAGGCGAACGCCGCGATGAAGCAGCCGCCAATCAGGATCAGGTATTCGAAGGGCATCACGGCTCCGCGCGTCGCTGCCCGAAACAACCGCATCGAAGACCGAAGCGCCAGCCCCCCGCCTTGTGCGGGACCGCCGCGCATGGTCCCTTCGCGGCCAATTCGGGAGCATGGAAACGATGGCGCAGCGCGGTGCGGATGTCCTGGTGAGTGGCCTCAAGGCCGCCGGGGTGACGCGGATCTTCACCCTGTCCGGCAACCACATCATGGAGGTGTTCGACGCGCTGGTCGGCTCTGGGATCGAGCTGGTGCACACCCGCCACGAAGCCGCCGCGGTGCACATGGCGGATGCCTATGCGCGGCTGACCGGGCAGGTCGGCGTGGCGATGGTGACCGGCGGGCAGGGCCATGCGAACGCCACCGCCGCGCTGTGCACCGCCCTGGCCGGGGAGGTGCCGGTGCTGCTGCTGTCCGGCCATGCGCCGCTGGCCGATCTCGGCAATGGTGCCTTCCAGGAAGTGCCGCAGGCGGCGCTGGCAGCGCCGATCAGCAAGGCGGCCTGGGCGGCGCAGACGGCGGAGGGGCTGGCGCAGGATGTGGCGCGCGCCTTCGGCATCGCGCTGGGCGGCCGCCCCGGCCCGGTGCATCTCAGCCTGCCGACGGATGTGCTGGAGGCGAAGGTCGAGGCAGCGCCAGTGCCGGAGAACGGCGCCTTCGCCCGCAGCGCCATGCCGCTGGGCGCGGAAGCGGCGCTGCTGGTGGCCCAGGCGGTGGCCGCCGCCGCGCGGCCGCTGCTGCTCGCCCCGCCGGCGCTCTGCACCCCCTCCGGTTTCAGCGCCATGGCGGCGCTGGATGTCTCCAGCGGTCTGCCCGTGATCCCGATGCAATCGGCGCGCGGCCTGGCGGACCCGACGCTTGGCGCCTTTGCGGAGGTGCTGGCGGAAGCCGATCTGGTGGTGCTGATCGGCAAGGCGATGGACTTCACCCTGAAATTCGGCCGAAGCCCCGCCACCGCGCCCGGCTGCCGCTGGATCGTGCTGGAGCCGGAGGGCGCGCTGGTCGCCCGGGCGCAGCGGCTGGTGTCGGACAGGCTGGTGTTTGCCGCGGTGGCCGATGCCGCGGCCAGCATCGCGGCGCTGGCCAGCGTGATGCGGCCGGTGGCGGCGCAATCCGGCTGGGCGGATCGGGTGCGGGAGGCGGTGGCCTGGCGGCCGGCGGAATGGGCGGCGCTGGCCGGCGCGCCGGCCGGGCCGATCCGTTCCGCCACGCTGGGCCATGCGGTGAATGCGGCGGTGGCCGCGCATGGCGCCACCTTCGTCTGCGACGGTGGCGAGATCGGGCAATGGGGCATGTCGCTGGTGCGCGCCGGCACGCGCATCGTGAATGGCGTGGCGGGCGCCATCGGCGTCGGCATTCCCTTCGCCATCGGCGCCCGCGCCGCGAAGCCGCAGCCGACGCTGGCGCTGATGGGCGATGGCAGCTTCGGCTTCCACATGGCGGAACTGGACACCGCCGCGAGGCACGGTCTGCCCTTCGTCGCGGTGGTCGGCAATGACAGCCGCTGGAATGCCGAGCATCAGATCCAGGTGCGCGACTATGGCGCCAACCGCGCGCATGGCTGCGACCTCGCCCCCGGCACGCGCTACGACCTGATCGCGACGGCGCTGGGCGGGCATGGGGAGACGGTGGAACAGGCCCGCGACCTGGCCCCGGCGCTGGACCGCGCCTTTGCCAGCGGCAAGCCCGCCGTGGTCAATGTGGTGCTGGATGCCCAGCCGGCGCCGACGCTGCGCCGATAGGAGAACCGGCGATGCGCGACCCGCATGCAGTGCACAGCCTGGCGGCGCTGGAGGCGCTGTATGGCGAGGCGGTGCCGGCTTCCTTGCAGAAGGTCCGGCGCGACCTCGATGTGCCGAGCCGCGATTTCATCGCCCACAGCCCCTTCTGCATCCTGTCCACGCGCGGCGCTGATGGCGCGGTGCATGGCACGCCGCGCGGCGATGCGCCGGGCTTCGTCACCGTACTGTCCGGCACCGAACTCGCCATGCCGGATCGGCGCGGCAACAACCGGCTGGACGCGCTGCGCGACATCATCGGCGATCCGCGCGTGGCGCTGCTGTTCCTGATCCCTGGCGTCGGGGAGACGCTGCGGGTGGCCGGCCACGCCACCATCACCACCGACCCGGCGCTATGTGCGCGGCTGGCGGAGCAGGGCAAGCGGCCCGCCACGGTGCTGCGGATTGCGGTGGAGGAAGTGTTTTTTCAATGCGCCCGCGCGCTGCTGCGCTCGGCGCTCTGGGGCGATACGCCGCGCCCGGCCGGGGTGCCGACCGCGGGCCAGTTCCTGAAATCGGCCACCGCCGGCGCCTTCGATGCCGAGACCTATGACCGGGAGGCCCCGGCCCGCCTCGCCGCCAACCTGTACTGAGGCCGCCTACAGGGCATCCGGCGGGTCACGTCGCTGCATCCAGGTGATCAGGGCCATCACCAGGCCGATCACGCCCGCCACCAGGGCGACGCCAAGCAGCGCCAGCGATACGCCGAACTGCAGCATGCGCGCCAAAAGCCCCAGCGCCGCTAGCAGCACGGCGATCCCGATCACCCATCGTAGCATTCTGTGCAGTATCCCTCGGCTGAGCCATCACAGCGCGCCGAGGGTGTCAGGGTTCCGATACCTTCAGTTGATGCGGCCGAGCATCCCCCGGACGATAACCTGCGCCTGGATCTCCGCCGCGCCCTCGAAGATCGACAGGATGCGGGCGTCGCACAGCACGCGGCTGATCGGGTATTCCACCGCATAGCCGTTGCCGCCATGGATCTGCAGCGCGCAATCGGCATTGGACCAGGCGACGCGCGCGGCGAGCAGCTTGGCCATGCCGGCCTCGATGTCGCAGCGCCGGTCGGCATCCTTCTGGCGGGCGGAGAAATAGGTGAGCTGCCGCGCCATCATCGTCTCCGTCACCATCCAGGCCAGCTTGGCGTAGACGCGCGGGAAGTGCTGGATGGTCTTGCCGAACTGGTTGCGGCCCTCGGCGTAATGCGCCGCCAGCTCGATCGCATTGCGCGCCACGCCCAGCGCGCGGGCGGCGGTCTGGATGCGGGCGCTTTCGAAGGTCTCCATGAGCTGCTTGAAGCCGCGGCCCTCGACGCCGCCAAGTAGGTTGGCCACCGGCACCTCGAAGCCGTCGAAGGTGATCTCGTATTCCTTCATGCCGCGATAGCCGAGCACGGGAATCTCGGTGCCCGCCATGCCCTCGGCGGGGAAGGGGTTCTCATCCGTGCCGCGCGGCTTCTCCGCCAGCAGCATGGACAGGCCCTGGTAGCCCGGCGCGTTCGGGTCGGTGCGGACCAGCAGCGTCATCAGGTCGGACCGCGCGCCATGGGTGATCCAGGTCTTCGCGCCGTAGACCTTGTAGACATCGCCGACGCGCACCGCGCGGGTCTTCAGGCTGCCGAGGTCGGAGCCGGTATCGGGTTCGGTGAAAACCGCGGTCGGCAGGATCTCGCCGCTCGCGATGCCGGCCATGAAGCGGCCCTGCTGGTCCGGCGTGCCGGCCAGGCGGATCAGCTCCGCCGCGATCTCGGACCGGGTGCCGAGCGAGCCGACGCCGAGATAGGCGCCCGACAGCGCCTCCGACACCAGGCACATCGCCACCTTGCCGAGGCCGAGGCCGCCGAATTCCTCCGGCACCGTCAGGCCGAAGACGCCCATCTCGGCCAGCTTCTGGACCGTCGGCATCGGGATCAGCTCGTCATTGCGGTGCCAATCCTGGGCGAAGGGCTCGATCTCATTGGCGGCGAAGCGCAGGAAGGTGGCCTGCGTCGCCTCCAGCATCTCATCTTCCAGGTGATCGGCGCCGAGCAGGTTTTCCGTGGCGGATTTCGCCAGCAGGCGACGCGCGGCATCCAGCGCTTCCAGGTCGGACAGCGCGGCCAGCGCAGGGTCGGCCTGGAAGCGGGCCAGCGCCTCCGCCGGCACGCCCATATCGGCGGGGCGGATGATTTCCGTCTGGCTCATCGGGATGCCGCCCGCAAGCTGCGCCAAATATTCGGCGAAACCGAGATGCAGGATGGCCTGTTCCAGCGCGCCGAAGCGCCCGGCGCGGTCCAGCCGCTGCGCCCAGGCCAGCGTCTCCCGCAATGCCGCCACATAGGTGGCCTGCCAGGCGAGGCCGTGGCCGGCGAGTTGGTGGCGTTCCAGCAAGGCGCCGCTGACCTTGCCCTGGGGGGCCAGCAGCGCGGCGAGCGCGCCGCGCGTCACCTCATGCAGCCGCTCCGCCGCTTCAAGCCCGGCGGAGGCGCGGGCGAACAGGTCGCGGGTGGTGCTGGTATTGGCCACGATCTGGTCCATCCGTTTCACTCCTTCGGGCCGGCTATGGTGCCGGCATCATGCAGCTTGCCGATGGCGGAGGTGGTGAGGCCGAGCACTTCCGCCAGCACTTGTTCCGTGTGTTCGCCGAGCCTTGGTGCCGGTGCGGCGGGCGCGCGTTCGTCGAAACCCAGCGGCACGGCGGGGGCGAGGATGTCGCCCACGCCAGACTGGGCGATGGTGGTGAACATGGGGTTGGCAGTCGAACACCGCGCATCCTCCCGCACCAACTGCCCGAAATCCTGATACGGCCCCCACAGCACGCCGGTGCCCGCGAAGGCCTCGCCGATCTGCGCCAACGTGTGCCGCGCGAACCAGGGGGCGAGCACGGCATTGATGGCGTGGCGCGCCTCGAACCGGCCGCCCTCGTCGTTCAGATCGACATCCAGCATCGGGCCGATCATCGCGATCTTGGCGGTGAGGCCGGTGGCCTTGCCGACCGCCGCCCATTGCCGGTTGGAGATGGCACAGACCATCACCCGGCGGCCGTCCTTGGTCGGAAAATCCCGCCCCCAGGCGCCGTACAGATCATTGCCCATGGCCGGGCGCACCGAATCATTCACCTGCACATCGGCGACGTAGCCAAGCGTGGCGACCGAGGCGAGCATCACATCGGACAGCGCCAGCGTCACCTCTCGCCCCTTGCCATCGCGTCGCCGCGCGCGTTCGGCGCCGAGCAGGCCGGTGGCCAGATACAGCCCCGCCGCGATGTCCCAGGCCGGCAGCACATGGTTCACCGGATCGCCGCCCGGGCCGGTGGCGGTGGGGAAGCCGCTGGCGCAGTTCACCGTATAGTCCACGGCGCCGGAACCATCGTGGTTGCCGGTCAGGCGCAGCATGATCAGGTCCTCGCGGTGCTTGGACAGTTCCGCATGGCTCATCCAGCCGCTGGCCGGCAGGTTGGTCAGCAGGATGCCCGTGCCCTGGCCGGGGGCCCCAGGGGAACAGATCAGCGCGCGGGCAAGCTCCCGCCCTTCCGGCTTGTGCAGCGCCAGCGCCACGCTGCGCTTCGATTTGTTGAGGCCGGTCCAGTACAGCGACGTTCCGGTGGGGGCCAGCGGCCAGCGGCGGTAGTCGATATTGCCGCCGATCGGGTCGATGCGGATCACCTCCGCCCCCATCTGCGCCAGCGTCATCCCGCCGATCGGCGCCGCGATGAAGGCGGAGACTTCCACCACCCGGAGATCGCTGAGAAAGCCTGCCATGTGAAACCCCCGGATAGTGCCGGGGTGGTTTAGAACCGGATCAGCAGGCGGGTAAACACCGCCCCCTCATCCAATGCACGCACGCCAGCGCCTTCCGGCTGGCGCGTGATTCGGCGCAATCCTTCGATCTCGATCTGCGCTTGCTCCGAGAGTTGCAGCCGCACCCCGCCACCCCAGGAAGCCAGGCGCCGCGCCCCGGCATCGTTGCCACTATCGGTGGCGCGGGCCTCGTCGCGGAACAGGTAAAGCTGCACGCCGCGCGGGTCGGCCGACCAGCGCAGGGTGAGATGGGTAGCGGCCTGAAGCTCCAGGCTGCCGGCGATGGCGCGGTCGCCCGCCAATTGTCCGGCGAAGAAGCCGCGACCCAGCCGGTTGCCGCCGAGGTAGAATTTCTCCGCCGGCGGCAGCGCATCATCCGCCCATTGCACGGCGCCGGCGCCATAGGCCGAGATCATCCAGCCTGGCGCCGGCTGGAACAGCGGTTGCAGCCGGGTGGCCTCCGCCACCGCGCGGAAGAAGCCGAAATCACTGCCGAAGCGCGCGCTGGTGCCGTGGCTGCCGCTGCTGGCGCCGAACACCTCCAGCCCCCGATGCAGGCGCAGGCTGGCGGTGCTGGTCGCGGCGGCGGGGGAAGCCGAGCCAGGCGTCCCGCACCTCACCCTCCACCCCCAGCCGCAGGGCGCGCACCGCATCCCGGCTGGCGCGTTCGCGCGGCGCGCCCTCGCCAGCACGTAGCTTCACGAGGCTTTCGAAGGCATCGAGCTGCGCCGTCAGCGTCAGGTTGCGCGGGCGGGACCGGATCAGCGGTTGGCTCAAGGCGAGGCCCGCCACGCGCGTCTCACCGGCATAGCCCAGCGCTGCCAGCGCCCCGCCCGGCGCCGCCCGCCCGGCACCCGCGAAGCCGCGCAGCCGCAGGCCGGATGCGCCGAGGAAGACTTCGTGGCTGAACTGGCCGAAGCTCTGGCCGTGCTGGTCGGATTGGAACAGTGCCAGTTCGCTGCGTTCGCCGCGGCTGGTGAAGGCGTTCAACTGACCCACCACAAGCCCCTGCCAGGCGCCGGTGGCGGGGTTGCCGCGATTGTCCAGGCTCGCGAAGCCGGACAATGCCCGGCGTTCCAGCCGCACCAGCAGTTCCAGCGCGCCTGGTTCGCCATCCATGGGCCGTAGCAGGCCGCGGGCGGTGAGGCCGGGGATGTCGCCCGCCAACAGCAAGGCACGTTCCAGCGCGGCATGGGGCAGGGGGCGTTGGCCGATCAGCGGTTCCAGGAAGCGTCGCACCTGACGCTCCGCCGGGCCGATGGCGCCTTCCAGCGCGAGGGCGGCGACGAAGCCCTCCGTCACCGTCAGCAGCAGGTCGGCACGGCCTTCCTCGTCGGCTGAGAGGCTGGCGCCGACCGCGACATAGGCGAATCCGGCCGCGCGATAGGCGGCCAGCACGGCTAGGCGCGCGGCCTCGATCTCGGCAAGCGTCACCTCGCGCCCGGCCAGCCCCTGCGGTAGCGGGACGGGCAGCGAGGTATTGTCGGCGATCCGCACGGCGCCCAGCGGCACACGGCGCTGCGCGCCGGGCCCGGTGGCGGCCAGGGGTTCGGGTGGCAGCAGGGCCGGGCCGAGGCTGGGGGCGGGTTTGGGGGCAACGCGCTCGATCAGGCCCGGCTGCGGCGGCGGTGCTTGCGCCAGCGCCGGCGCGGCCAGGATCGTGGCGAGCAGGGCCGCGCAGGCACGGCTTCTCGAATCGCCCCGCAATGCGCCCGCCTTCACCCGAATCCCACAACCTGTGCGCGATCACCCTGACGGAACGTCTACCCCGGCGTCAACGCACCTTCGGCGAGCATCGGGATCGGGCCGAGGCCGGGAAGATGGCGGAAGGGCAGGCCATAGACCCGCTCCAGCAGCGCCGTGTCCAGCGCCACATCGGGTGGGCCGCAGGCCAGCAGCCTGCCCTGTTCCAGCAGCGCCACCCGGTCCGCCACAAAGGCGGCTTCCTGCAGGTCATGCAGCACCACCAGCACGGCCAGCCCCCGCCGCGCCAGGCGGCGCAGCAGGCGCAGCAGCGCGGCGCGGTGGCCGGCATCCAGGCTGGCGGTGGGCTCGTCCAGCATCAGCGCGGCGGGCATGCCGGCGCCATCGAGCTGCGCCAGCGCGCGCGCCAGATGTACCCGCTGGCGTTCGCCGCCCGAAAGCGTGGCATGGGCGCGGTGGGCGAGATGGGTCACATCGGCCTCCGCCAGCGCCGCTGCGATGGCCGCCGCATCGCGCTCCGTCTCCGCCGGGTGGCCGTGCCAGGGCAGGCGGCCGAGCGCCACCACCTCCCGCGCCAGCATCGGGAAGGCCACGCCGACATGCTGGCCAAGCACCGCGCGGCGCCGCGCCAGGTCGCGCGGGTGCCAGGCAGGCAGGGGGCGGCCTTCGAGGCAGACAGTTCCGGCGCCGGGCGAGACCTCGCCAGCCAGGATTTTCAGCAGCGTGGATTTGCCGGCGCCGTTCGGGCCGGCGAGCACCAGCACCTCGCCCGGCCGCATCGCCACCGAGACATCCGCCAGCAATGCGCGGCCGCCGGCCTTCAGGCCGATGCCTTCCGCCGCGATCATGCCCCAGCCCTCGACATCATGGTGACGCGCCTGCGGCGCGACGGCGCAGCAGCCACAGGAAGAAGGGCGCGCCGATCAACCCGGTCACCACGCCGACCGGCAGTTCCGCCGGCGCCGCGAGGCTGCGCGCGGCGAGATCGGCCAGCACCAGCAGCGCGCCGCCGAGCAACGCGGACCCCGGCAGCACCAGCCGGTGGCCGGAGCCGAAGCCCAGCCGCAGCAGATGCGGCACCACCAACCCCACAAAGCCGATCAGCCCGGTGAAGGCGACGCCCGCGGCGACCGCGATGGCGGCCAGCGTTACCGCCACGCGCTTCACGGCCTCCACCCGGTGGCCAAGATGGAAGGCCTCCGCCTCGCCCAGCAGCAGCGCATCCAGCGGGCGGGCCAGCGCGATCAGGCCGAGCGTCGGCAGTCCGACCAGCGCGGCCACCACCGGCACCTGTTCCCACCGCGCCCCGGCCAGGCTGCCCAAGGTCCAGAAGGTGATGTCGCGCACCTGGCGGTCATCGGCGGTGAAGATCAGCAGCCCGGTCAGCGCCCCGGCCAGCGCATTCACCGCGACACCCGCCAGCAGCAGCGTCGCCACGCCGGTGACGCCGCCGACACTGCCGAGACGCGCCATCAGCAGCGTCGCGGCCAGCCCGCCAATGAAGCCGGCCAACGGCAGCATCCACAGCCCGAGCGCGCCCGCCGCCGCACCGAACAGCGTGGCGCCGAAGACGATGGCGGCCACCGCCGCAAGCGCCGCGCCGGCGGAGACGCCGATCAACCCGGGATCCGCCAGCGGATTGCGGAACAGCCCCTGCATGGCGGCCCCCGCCGCGCCCAGCCCCGCGCCGATGATCGCCGCCAGCAGCACGCGCGGCGCGCGGATCACGCCGAGCACGGCGGCATCGCGTCGGAAGGCATCCGGCACATCGGCAAGGCCCAGCGCATCGGCCAGCACCGCGCCCAGCCCGCCGGGGGAGATGCGCGCCGGGCCGAGCAGCACGCCGGCCGCCATCGCCGCCAGCAGCACGGCCACGCCGCCGAGCAGCACCCATGGCGTGTGGTCCGCCTTGGCGGGCACGATCCGGGCGATATGCATCACACCCAGGGCCGCGCGGGCAGGGCGGGAAGATTGGCGCCGGGGTGCAGAAGAGCAGCCATGTCGCGCCGTGCATGCGCCGCGCGCGGGCCGAAATTGAGCAGGTAGGACCCCTCCAGCGCCACCACGCGCCGCGCGGCGGCGGCGGGCGTCACGGCGAGTGCGGTGGCACGCAGCACGCCATCGATGCCACCGGCCTCGACCAAGGCGTGGTCCATCATGACGATCGCATCCGGCGCCCGCTGCGCGGCGGATTCGGCAGAAAGTGGGCGGTAGCCCTGGAAGTCGGTCACGCAGTTCTCCGCCCCCACCGCCGCCAGCAGCGCATCGGCATGGGTGTTGCGGCCGGAGACCAGCGGCGCGCCACGCGCGGCCGAAAGCACGAACAGCGCTCGCACCGGCCGCAGCGCGGCAATCGGGGAATCCAGCGCGGCCCAGTCGCCCGCCACCGCATCCGCCAGCGCGCTGCCATCCTGGCCGAGCGCCGTGGCGATGGCGGCAATCTTGCGCCGCACCGCCGCCGCGCCCGCGCCATCCGGAATCATCGTCACCGGCGCACCGGCCGCGCGCAGCACGGCGATGGATTGCGGCGGTCCGGCTTCATCCGACAGCAGCAGCAGGTCCGGGTTCAGCGAGACCAGCCCTTCGGGTGCCAAGGCGCGCAGGTAGCCCACCTGCGGCAGCGCCCGCGTGGCGGCGGGGAACTGGCTGGTGCTGTCCACCGCCACCACCTGCGAACCGGCGCCGAGCGCGAAGACTGTCTCCGTCACCGCGCCCCCCACCGTGATGATCCGCGCCGCATCCGCGCGCGCAGGGCCGGCGAAGGGAAGGCTCGCGGCCAGGCCGAGCAGGGTGCGGCGCTGCATCACGCGGCGCGCTCGGACGGCCAGGGCGTGCCAGACACATCGGCCACCACGGCGCGCCAATCCTCGCGTTCCGCCTGGCCCGGCTTGCGGGCGCCGAACATCATGGCGACCGTCTCGCCCGCCGCGTCCAGCAGTTCGATGCTGGTCACGTCGCCATCGGCGGTCGGCTTCACCACGCGCCAGACCTCGGCCACGCCTGCCTCACGCAGATGCAGGTTGAAGCTGGGGTCCAGCACGTTGAACCAGCCCGGCGTGGCGCGCAGGCGGGATACCGGGCCGGTGTGGATCTGGATGGCGCTGCGGTTGCCGACGAAGATCATGATCGGCACCTCCGCGGCCGCCGAGCTCTGCAAGGTGGCAACGGCGGCGGAGGGCGGCAGGCGCAGCGCCAGATCCTCGCCCACCAGCCGGAAAGCCTGGCGGCGGCTGGCCTGGTGGCGGCGCAGCAGGGTGATGAAGTCGTGCGTGTCCTGCAGCGCCTGCCAGTCCTCGCGCAGCTTCGCCTGGTCCACCGGGGTCTCAGTGGCGGGCGCGGCCGGCTCGGCGGCGGTCATCGGCGGCAGGGCGGCCGCCAGCGCGGTGAACTCGGCGACTACCGCATCCCAGCCGGCCTTGTCGGTCTCGCCGGTGGCGAAGATCTTGTGGGCGGCGTTGCCGTCCTTGTCGAAGATCTGGATCGAGGGACGCTCGCCACCCAGCGCATAGGCATGCGCCCAGCGGCCGGGGAACAGCCGCAGGTCGATATCCGGGCCGAGCACCAGGATGTGCCCGGGGCCGGAGGAGACATCGACGAAGTGGCCATGGCGCTCATGCACCGCATGCTCGTTGCGCGTCAGGCACATGATGCCGCCGAGCCGCGGCATCGCGGCGAATAGCGCGCCCCATTCAGTTTTCAGGGGTGTCGCCGCGCCGGTGACGCCGGCGGCGACCAGCGCCGCCTCCGTCGTTCCCAGGCGCTGCGCCGCGTCGCGCACCCGGACGGGGCCGGATTGCAGCAGGTCCGCGTAGCGTTCGTTGAGGCTGGGCATGTCCTGGTCTCCCCTGGATCAGAAGCTGACGCGCACGGCGCCGCGGATGTTACGGCCGAGATCGTAGAAGGGCGGCGAGGGGTCGCTGTTCCAGTTGGCGCGGCGGTAGGCCTCGTCGAAGACATTGTCGATCGCGACCGAAAGCCGGACATTCGGCGCAGCATTCGGCGTCCAGGATGCGTGCAGGTCGAGCAGCCCGTAGCCGCTGGTGCGCTGCGCCACGCCCGGCACATTCGGCGCGCGGTCCTGTTCCGCTGTCGCGGTGATGCGGCCGCCGACCACGACGCCGTGGTCGAGGAAGCGGTAGCCGCCGGACAGGGTCACGCGATGCGCCGGGATGGAGGCCAGCGGCTGGTCGGTGACGCGGTTGTCACCCTTCAGCGCCGCGGCGCCGATGCCGGCATACCAGAAGCCCGCATCATACTGCGCCTCCGCCTCCACACCCTCGATCCGCGCGCTGGCGACATTGGCGGAGACGGTGCTGGTCCGCAGCACGGTCTGCTCGATGAAGTCGTCCACATCGTTGCGGAAGGCCGCGACGCGGATGCGGAGGCGGTCGCCGCCCTGGAACACGTCCGAGAAGCGGAGATTGGCGCCGACTTCCTTGTTGCGCGAAACCTCGGGCCGCAGATTCGGGTTGGGGATGAAGTTGTTGCCCGGGAAATGCTGGCCGCCGACATACAGCTCGGTCAGCGACGGAGCCCGAAAACCCTCGGCATAGCTGACATAGGGCTGCAGCCAGGGCGTCACCTGCCAGGCGAGCGAGACGCGCGGTGAGGCACGTTCGGAACTGCGGTCGTTGCGGCCATCCGGGCTTTCCTGCTCGAAGCGATCGAGGCGCACGCCCGGTGTCAGGGTGAAATTGCCGAGGCCGATCTCATCCTGGATGAAGAAGGCGGTGATGGACTGCTCGGCGGAAGGGAATTGTGCCCGCGCCACGCCATTGGCGCGGCCTTCCTGCTCGTCCCGGTAGATTTCCGTGCCGAAGGTCAGCACATGGCGGGTCGGGCCGAGGGCGAAGCGGGAGGTGTTCTGGGCATCCACGCCGATGGTCGTCAGCTCCGTCCGGTCGCGCACACGGGTTCCGGTCAGGCGCTGTTCCGTCAGGTCCACATGGGTGCGGTAGAGCACCACCTGCGGGTTGAACAGCGGGTTGGCCGGATCCTCGTAGGACCAGCGGAAGGACAGGTTTTCCGAGACCGTGTCGCGGTCGGTGATGCCCGTCGTCGTCGCGGTGTTGGCCGAGATCGGAATCTCGTGGTCGTCGCGGAAGCGCAGCGCGGAGAGCTGGAAGCGGTGGTTGCCGGGATTCCAGCCGAGCTTGCCGAGCAGCGAGACCGCCTCGTCCCCGGTGAAGGGAATGGTGTTGTCCGCGCCGTCGCGGAAATTGTTGTTGGTGAAGCCGGCAATGGCGCCGAGCACGCTGAAGTCACCCGCCCGCGCGCCGAGCGCCAGGCTGCCGCGCGGCCCGTTGCCCTGGCTCTGCCAGCCAGCGCCGAGCGTGCCGCCGAAGCTCGCACCCGGCTGGAGGATGTCCTCCACCTCGATGGTCCGCAGGGAAATGGCGCCGCCCAGCGCGCCGGAGCCATACAGGGTGGAGGCCGGGCCGCGCAGCACCTCGACCTGGCGCAGCAGATCCGGGTCCACGAAGGTGCGGCCGCGATGGCCGGCGTTGAAATTGTTCCGCGCCCCATCGGTCCGCAGCACGATTCGCGCATCACCCAGGCCGCGAATGGTCGGCTGCAAGGCGGTGGTGCGCGGCGCGCCGGAGGATTCGACGCCCGGAATATCCTGGATCAGATCGATCACGCTGCGCGCGTCGCGGCGTTCGATCTCCTCCCGCCCCACCACGGTCACCGGGGCGGCGACATCGCCGGAGACGGCGCGGGTGCGGGTGGCGGTGGTGGTGATGGCATCCAGCGGCGTGACGGCGGCGCCGGTGGTGGGGGCCTGCTGCGCCGCGGCGGGACCTGCGGCGAGGGCGATGATGGCAGCGGTAAGCTGGGCTGAGGCGAGCCGGCGATCGGCCATGGGGGCGCTCCGAGGGAAAATCGGGGCCTGGCTGGCTTCGGCGTGAACGGACGCGTCGGGCTGGCTTGGCGGGAAGGGCGGTTACTTGGTGAGGATCAGCTTGTCGTTGCTGGTCAGGCGCAGGCGGTAGGTGTCGCCGTTGTGCTGGATCAGCAGTTCACGCCCGCCCCGCAGCAGGTCCGTGCTCTGGACCCGCGCGGCATCCTGGCTGGCGGTGGCGCTGATCGCGGCGGTGTCCCCGGGCGTGGCGGCGGGTTCGGTCATGCTGGGGGTCCATCGGGACAGTGGCCCGCGGCAGATACAGCAAATGAGAGTCATTCGCAATAGAGGGCACGCCGGGTGGCGCCGGTTACCCGGCGCCAGGCCCTCAGCCGCCGCGCGGGCTGCGCGGCCGGCCGCGCCTGATCACCTGCGCGCCGCGCCCACCGCGGCTTTCGGCGGCCAGCGCCAGGGTGGCGGAGGCGTCCGCCGCCTCGGCTTCCTGCAAGGTCTCGGGCGGCGGCGCCGCGACTTCGCCGGCTGTGGCGCCGAGCAGGGGCGTCAGCGTGCCATGCGTCTCGTAGAAGCCGCTATCGGCCCGCTGGGCGAGGTGCGGCACGCCATCGATGCGGAAGATGCGGCGCTGCATGGTGAGACGGGCCACCTGGTCGTCGGTGGCGGGGATGAAGGCGCAGCCCGCCGAGCGGGCCGACCGGAGCTGTTCGGGGGATAGGTCCATGCGAACCCGTTAGCGCATCCGTCAGGCTTTGTCTGCGGTCGTCCCCGCCTGTTGTTGTTCCGGCGCCTGCGGAAACAGGGACTCGGCCAGGGCCAGCGCCAGCCGGGTGGCCTCACTCTCCCGCTCCGCATGCCAGGCGAGCGCCACGCCCACCGCATGGATCGGCCCGGCGAGCGCCCGGAAGGCGACTCCGGGCGGCCGCAGCCGTGCCATGCCGGCGGAGACCAGCGCGACGCCAAGCCCCGCCGCGACGAAGCCGAGCTGCGCCATCGCGGAGCCGACCTCGCGTTCCGCCCTGGGCGCGAATCCTGCATCGCGGCAGGCGGCGACCATGGCGTCCGAATAGGCGGGGCTGATGGCGCGCGGCAGCACCAGCATCGGCTCATCGGCCAGCGCCGCCAAGTCGAGCGGACCTTCGCCATCGGCCAGCGGATGCGCTGCGGGCAGGGCGGCGGCCAGCACATCCCGCCCCAGGCTGCGCAGCCGCACCGGGTGACGGTCCCGCTCCAGCCGCAGCAGCGCCAAATCGACCTCGCCCCGGCGCAGCGCCTCCACCGCATCGGCCGTGTCCATCTCCCGCACCGCGATGGCGGAGGAAGGGCGGGCCGCCTGCAGGCCGCGGACCAGCGGCGGCAGGTAGTCGAACAGGGCGGAGGTGACGCAGGCGAGCGCCACCGGCGCGTGGCGCCCGGCGCGCAATTCGCGCGCGAGCTGTTCGAGCTGCCCGGCCCCTTCGGCGAGGCGGCGCGCCAGCGGCAGCAGCGCCTCCCCGGCTCGGGTCGGGCGCGCGCCCTTGCCGGTGCGGTCCAGCAGCCGCACGCCGAGTTCGCGTTCCAGCGCCTGAATCTGCGCCGTCAGCGGTGGCTGCGAAATGCCGAGCCGTGCGGCGGCGCGACCGAAATGCCCTTCCTCGGCCACGGCGAGGAAATGGCCGAGGCGTCGGACCAGACGGAAATCCATGGTGGGTTCAGCCTTGCGCGATACGGAAACCGTATCGCGTTGTCATGCCAATCGGAATGGACGATGACGGGCGCGCGGTCCACAAGACCAGCCGCCAGTATTTGCACGGCAGATCGAGGAACAAGACGCATGAAGATGCACCCGGTGAAGGTCCACCCCTCCAAGGCGCTGCTCAAGCGCGAGGATCAGCTCGCCTGGAAGATGGCGGGCGTGGCGACCGACAAGGTGGCGGTGCCGAAGGACACCACCGCGATGATCATCAACCGGATCATCGACAATGCGAGCGTCGCGATCGCCGCCATCAACCGCCGCCCCGTCGTCTCCGCCCGCGGCATGGCGCTGGGCCACGCCAAGAAGGCCGGTGGCGCCACGGTGTTCGGCGTGAAGTCCGGCGCCACGGTTTCCCCCGAATGGGCAGCCTGGGCAAATGGCACGGCGGTGCGTGAGCTCGACATGCACGACACCTTCCTGGCCGCCGACTACTCCCACCCCGGCGACAACATCCCCCCCGTTCTGGCGGTGGCGCAGGCGATGGGGCGCTCGGGCAAGGATCTGGTTCGCGGCCTGGCCACGGCGTACGAGCTCCATATCAACCTCGTGAAGGCGATCTGCCTGCATGAGCACAAGGTGGACCATATCGCCCATCTCTGCCCGGCGGCGGCAGCCGGCATCGGCACGCTGCTCGGTCTGAAGCAGGAGGTGGTGTTCCAATCCATCCAGCAGGCGCTGCACACCAGCGTCTCCTTCCGCCAGTCCCGCAAGGGCGAGATCAGCTCCTGGAAGGCCTATGCCCCGGCCCATGCCGGCAAGCTGGCGGTGGAAGCCGTGGACCGCTGCATGCGCGGCGAGGGTGCGCCGAGCCCGATCTATGAAGGCGAGGATTCGGTCATCGCCTGGGTGCTCTCGGGCCGCACGCAGGCCGACAGCAAGGGCCGCAAGACGGTGTTCGACCCCACCTACTACGAGGTGCCGCTGCCCGAGACCGGCGAGGGCAAGCGCGCGATCCTGGACAGCTACACCAAGGAACACAGCGCCGAATACCAGTCCCAGGCGCTGATCGACCTGGCCTTCCGGATGCGGGAGGAGATCCAGGACATGGAGGCGATCGAGAAGATCATCATTCACACCAGCCACCACACCCACTACGTGATCGGCACCGGCGCCAACGACCCGCAGAAAATGGACCCGAAGGCGAGCCGGGAGACGCTGGACCACTCCATCATGTACATCTTCGCCGTCGCCCTGCAGGACGGCACCTGGCACCATGTGGACAGCTACACGCCGAAGCGCGCCGGCCGCGCCGATACCGTGCGCCTGTGGCACAAGATCGAGACCACGGAAGACCCGGAGTGGACCCGCAAGTACCACTCCCGCGACCCCGAGGAACTGTCCTTCGGCGGCCGCGTCGAGATCATCATGAAGGATGGAACGCGGCTGGTGGATGAGCTGGGCGTGGCGAATGCCCACCCGAACGGCGCCCGCCCCTTCGGGCGGGAGCAGTACATCGGCAAGTTCCTCATCCTCACCAACGGCATCATCACGACGCGGGAGCAGAACCGCTTCCTCGAACTGGTGCAGGATCTGCCGAAGCTGACGGCGGAGCAGCTGGCCGGGCTGAACGTGGCGCTGCCGGCGGGCACGCTGGCGGATGCCAAGCCGGGCATCTTCTGACCGCACCCGCGGAGAGGAATGAGAGGGAGCCGGCCGGCGCGATCCGGCCGCTCCCCCGCCGAAACACGGAGAAACCCAATGACCGAGCCGACCATCTACAAGGGCCTCGTCGGCGTCTATGCCGATGTGTCCGCCGTCTCCAAGGTGATGCCGGAGACCAACAGCCTGACCTATCGCGGCTACGCCGTGCAGGATCTGTGCGAGGAGACGGATTTCGAGCAGGTCGCCTATCTGCTGTGGCACGGGGAACTCCCCACCGCCGCGCAGCTTGAGGCCTTCCGGGCGGAGGAACGCGCGAACCGCGCGCTGTCCCCCGCGCTGCTGCGCGTGCTGCGGGACTTCCCGAAGGACGCGCACCCGATGGACGCCATCCGCACCGCCGTGTCCTTCATGGGCATGGAGGATCCGGAATCGGCCGATGTCTCCGACGCCGCCCAGCGCCGCAAGGCCATGCGCCTGTTCGCCAAGGCGCCGACCGCGGTGGCCGCCGCCAACCGGCTTTCCAAAGGGCTGGAGCCGATCGAGCCGGACGCCTCGCTGCCCTATTGCGAGAACTTCTTCCACCTGGTGTTCGGCAAGGTCCCGCAGCCGGAGGTGATCAAATCCTTCGACGTGTCGATGATCCTCTACGCCGAGCACACCTTCAACGCCTCGACCTTCACGGCGCGGACGGTCACCTCGACCGGCGCCGACATCCACGGCGCCATCGCGGCCGGCATCGCCGCACTGAAGGGGCCGCTGCATGGCGGCGCCAACGAAGCCGTGATGCATATGCTGAAGGAAGTCGGCAGCCCGGAAGCGGCGGTGGACTGGCTGGAAGGCAAGTTCGACCATCGCGCCCTGGTGATGGGCTTCGGCCATCGCGTCTACAAGAGCGGTGACTCGCGCGTCCCCACGATGACCAAATACGCCGAGAAAATGGCGGAGGTCGTCGGGGACCGGCGCTGGATGGAGACCAGCCGCGTGCTGGCGAAGCAGATGCTGGAGCGGAAGAACATCCACCCGAACCTCGATTTCCCGGCGGGCCCTGCCTACTACCTGATGGGTTTCGACATCCCGATGTTCACGCCGATCTTCGTCTGCTCCCGCATCACCGGCTGGGCGGCGCATGTGTTCGAACAGGCCGCCGACAACCGGCTGATCCGCCCGCTGTCGCACTATACCGGTGTCGAGCAGCGCGCGGTTCCGTCGCTTGCCGCAAGGGGTTAACGCATTCCTGCCGCGCCGGTGAAAGCCGGCGCGGCACCTTCAAACGGCGCGCGTGCAACGCGCTTTGGGCGACGCAGATGCACAGCATCGCCGCCCGCGCTGCACAGCACTTGCACAAGTCTGCACGGCTTTCGTGCGATTCCGTTTGACAGGCAGGTGACGCGCACGGATAGCGTGGCGTTGCACGCATCGCTTGACGCGATTCGCGCAGGGACTTCGCTGCCGTAGGGCGACGCAGAACCGGCGCAGCACGACAACGGAGCACGCAGCAGGAAAGGATCGGTCCATGGACCGCAGGCTTGTGGGGCAGAGGATCGTGCAGCGCACGCCGCGTCCCGCACCGTCGCATGGCGGGTGCCGGCGTGACGTGGATCGCGGCAGCAGTCGCACGGCCCGAACGGGTTTCGTGCCGACCGCGGAACCGCATGCTCCATACCTGACTTTGTGGGGTGTGACGCGGCGCCAGCCGGGCAGCCGCGCCAGCACCAGCGGAACACCATCACCGGAACTGAAGCGGAGACCCATATCATCATGACCGACATCAACGACACGATCGCGACGGAGGAGGCCGCACCGCGCGCCCAGCCGATGGCGATGGCCGCTGCCCGCAAGACGGCGAAAAAGCCGGCTGCCAAGAAGCCCGCCGCGAAGAAGCCCGCTGCGAAGAAGGCCGCTGCGCCGAAGAAGGCCGCCGCGCCGAAGAAGGCCGCGAGCGCCAAGAAGCCGGCCGCGAAGAAGGCCGCGCCGAAGAAGGCTGCCGCTGTGAAGAAGGCCGCGCCGAAGAAGGCCGCGACCGCGAAGAAGGCTGCGCCGAAGAAGGCTGCGACGAAGAAGGCCGCACCGAAGAAGGCCGCCGCCGCGAAGAAGCCCGCTGCCCGCAAGGCTGCCGCGCCGAAGAAGGCTGCGACTGCGAAGAAGCCCGCCGCCCGCAAGGCCGCCGCGCCGAAGAAGGCCGCACCGAAGAAGGCCGCGACCGCGAAGAAGCCCGCCGCCCGCAAGGCTGCCGCGCCGAAGAAGGCCGCGAGCGCCAAGAAGCCTGCCGCCCGCGCCGCCGCGCCGCGCAAGGCCGCAGCCCCCAGGAAGGCCGCCGCGCCGCGCAAGCCTTCGCCGACCGCTGCTGCCAAGGCCGCCACCTCCGCCCGTTCGGAAGCCGCCCGCAAGGGTGCCGCGACCCGCGCCGCGAAGAAGGCCGCCGCCGCTGCCGCTTCTGCCGCCGACGCACCGGCGACGACGCCCGAGGCCGCTTCCTAAGCCTCTCGGTCCATACCAGCGAAGGGCGTCGCTCGCATGCGGGCGGCGCCCTTCGCACGTCTGGAGCCTGTACGCATGACGCCGCACATCACCGCCCTGCCACGCGACCAGCGCCACCGCCTGGCGCCGCTGCTGGCGCTCTATGCGCAGGAAATGCGCGACGTCCTCACCGGCGCGGAGGTCGCGACGCCGGAGGCGCAGGCGGCGCTGCTGGCGCGCCACCCGGCGGCAGAGGTGCTGCTGGCGGAGGATGCGGAGGGCCGCGCGCTCGGCTTCGCCATCCTGTTCGACCTGCCGGAGGTCGTCTTCGCCCGAAGCTGCGGCAACCTCGATGATCTGTTCGTCCGGCCAGAGGCACGCGGGCAGGGCGTGGCGCGCGCATTGATCGCAGCGGCCATTGCGGAGGGCCGGAAGCGCGGCTGGAGCCATCTGCGCTGGATCGTGCCGGAGGCCGATGTCGCCGCCATCGCGCTGTATGAACGCATCGCGACCCGCGCCGATTGGCGCAGCTACGTGGTGCGGCTGGACCCAGCCGCGTCGCTGTAGCCTACCCGAAGGTCCGCAACAGGTCGTCCACCTGCGCCGCGTTCAGCGCCCGCACGCCGGGCACGCCGCGCAGCAGCAGCGCAAGCCGCGCGGCTTCCTCCAGCTCCTCCGCCGCATGCACCGCATCCACCAGCGTGGCGCCGGAGACGACGGGGCCGTGGTTCGCCAGCAGCAACGCCTTGGCGTCCCGGGCGGCCTCATGCACCGCCGGTTCCATCGCCGCGTCGCCGGGGCGGTAATAGGCCACGCAGGGCAGGCGGCGGCCGATGCGCATGACGAAATAGGGCGTCAGCGGCGGGATCTGCGCATCCTCGCCCTCGGCCGTGAGGCATGAGATGGCGGTGGCGTGGGTGGAATGCAGATGCACCACCGCCCCGGCTTCCGGCCGCGCATTCAGCACGGCGCGGTGCAGGAAGACTTCCTTCGAAGGCTTGTCGCCCGACAGATGCGCCCAGTCCGGGCCGAGCTTGCTGATCCGCGCCGGGTCCAGCCGGCCGAGGCAGGAATTGGTCGGCGTCATCAGGTAGCCATCGGCCAGGCGCACACTGATATTGCCGGCGGTGCCGACGCTGTAGCCGCGGTCGAACAGGCTTTTGGCGAGTTCGGCGAGCTGCGCGCGCGCGGCGTCCTCAGTCATGCTGGAACGCCTTCAGGAAGAAGTCGCGACCGCCGAAATTGCCGGATTTCAGCGCCATGTGGATTCCTGCCGGGTCGGCATAGGTCCAGGGCACGCCCGTGTCGATCTCGGCGCCGATCCGCAGCGTCCGCACGCCCAGCGCGGAGACGACGGCGCCGGAGGTCTCGCCGCCCGCCACCACCAGCCGCCCGACGCCGCGTGCAACCAGCCCCTGCGCCACCGTGGCCATGGCGTGCTCCACCAGCGCACCCGCCGCATCCCGCCCGAGCTTCGCCTGCAGGGCCGCCACCTTCTCCGGCGACGCGCTGCCCGCGATGACGATCGGATGCGTGGCGGAGAGCTTGCCCTCGCACCATTCCAGCGCCTGCGCGGCCAGCGCCGCGGCATCGGGCGTGGCCAGCGCATCCAGCTCCAGCACCGGTGCGTGATCCCGCGCGAAGCCGATCTGGCCGAGGGTGGCGCGGGAACAGCTTCCCGCCACCACCGCACACAGCCCCTGCGCGGCCGGCAGCGCCGCGGCATCGGGACGCGGCGGCAGCAGGCCCTGGGCGCGGAAATTGGCCGGCAGGCCCATGGCGATTCCGGACCCGCCGGTGATCAGCGGATGCTTCGCGGCAGCCTCCCCGATCGCGGCCAGATGCGCGTCGGTCACGGCATCGACGATGGCGTAGCGCCGCCCGCCTTCCGCCATGCGGGTCATCGCGTCGCGGATGGCATGTGCGCCCTGCTCCACCACGGAAAAGGGTACCAGACTGACCGAACCCTCCGTCTGCCGGCTCAGCACGCGCACCAGGTTTGCATCGCGCATCGGCGTCAGCGGGTGGTTCTCCATGCCGCTTTCGTTCAGCAGATGCGTGCCGGCGAACAGATGGCCCTGGTAGATGCTGCGGCCATTCGCCGGGAAGGCGGGGCAGGCCAGCGCGAAGCCGGCACCGAGCCGCTTCAGCAGCGCATCCGCCACCGGGCCTATATTGCCTGCGTCCGTGCTGTCGAAGGTCGAGCAGTATTTGAAGAACAACTGCTTCGCGCCGGCTGCCAGCAGCGCCTCCGCCGCCGCCAGGCTTTCCGCGATGGCCTGGCTGGCCGGCGT
Organism: Falsiroseomonas sp. E2-1-a4; assembly: GCF_051433165.1. Lineage (NCBI taxonomy): Bacteria > Pseudomonadati > Pseudomonadota > Alphaproteobacteria > Acetobacterales > Roseomonadaceae > Falsiroseomonas > Falsiroseomonas sp. E2-1-a4. Next base: position 48,104 of record NZ_JBHMFS010000005.1, read on the forward strand.
CGTGCGCGACTTCAGCGCGATGACGATGGCGTCGGCTTCGGGCAGCGGGCCGGTGCGAATACCAATGACCTGCACCGTCGCCATGCCGTTCTTGACCAGCATGGAGGCAAGGTCGGTGGCGCCGGTGAAATCATCGGCGATGCAGCCGAGCAGCAGGGGCATCATTCTATTCCTTGGGCGGCAGGCAGAGGATGTCGGCATGGCCGATGCGGGCGGACAGCCGCGATAGCCCGGCCTGGGCGCGGCGGTCCACCGCCCAGTCCAGGATGCGGGCGCGTTCGCGGCGCAACTGCCCCATGGCGGCACGCGCATGGCCGCTGGCAAGCTGCGCCACCATTTCCGGGTCGTGGCGCGGAATGCGCCAATCGCTCGCGGCACGCTGCACGGCATAGCCATGCGCTGCAAAGGCTTCGGCGATCACGCCAGGCGCGCGGGCGCCCAGCGCGATGCCGCCAAAACCCTTGTCGCGAAGCTGGTCGCGGGCGAAGCCGCGCGCGACCACCGCATCGGCGGGGTGTGGCGGGTCGAAGCGCTCCCGCCCCGTCACGTTCAGCGCGGCGTAGAAGGGCAGGCGGTGCTTCGCACAGGCCGCGGCGATGCGGGCCACCCAATCGGCGGAGACCAGGTCGCACAGCGCCGTGTTCACCACCGCATCCACCTGGCCGAGCGGCAGGCCCTTCGGCGCGTCGCGCAGATCGGCGATCAGCCCTTCCACCCGCCAGGCGCCGCCCGGCGCATGCACCAGCAGCGTCTTGCGGTTGGCGAAGGTGGCGCGCCAGTCCTGGTCCTCGGCGAAGTCCTCCGTGGTGGTGAAGGCGCGGGACAGCAGTTCGCCATCCGCATCCACCAGTGTCCAGGCCTGGGGGCGCCCGATCATCGGCGCCAGCCAGCGGAGCAGGGACCCGGTGCCGGCGCCGAGGTCCAGCAGGCGCGGCCGCGCCGGCAGCGCCTGCGCCAGTGCCGTGGCCAGGTCCAGGTTGCGGGCGGCGGAATCATGCGGCTCGCGCAGTTCCAGCCAATCGCCGTCGAAGCTTTCCGCCATCAGCCTGCGGCCTTTTCAATCTCGGCGAGGAAGGCTGTGGCCCGGTCGTCCCAGCGCGGCAGCGCCTGCCCGGCCTTCCAGGCGGCCTCCGCCATATCCGCGCGCAGGTCGGTGTCGAAGATCGCGCGGCGCATCGCGCGGCCGAGCGAGACGTGGTCGCCGGGCGGGGAGATCACACCGGCCTGCACCGGCACCACCTCCGCAATTGCGCCGCCGGCGGTAATCGCCACGGGCACGCCGCGCGCCAATGCTTCGGCCGCCGCCATGCCGTAGCCTTCCCAATGGGTGGCGAGTGCGAACAGGTCTGTGCCCACCCACAGCGCCTCAAGCTGCGTTTCCGGAATCTCGCCCGCAAAGGTCACGCGGTTGGTGAGGCCGAGTTCCTCGACCAGCGCCAGCAGCCCATCAGCATGCACCTTGTCACGCGGCGCACCGGCGATGGTCAGCGTCCAATCGAGATCAGAAAGCCCACCCAGCGCGCGCAGCAGCACGTCATGCCCCTTGCGCGGAACCAGCGTGCCGAGGGAGAGGATGGCACAACCGGGGCCGCCCGAACCTGCGCTGCGCGGCGCGCGGTCCGTGCCCGGCTCCACCACGCCGATGCGTGCTTCCTCCACGCCGAATTCGGGCGGCAGGCGACGGGCGGTGAGGGGGCTGGTGGCGACCAGGCGCGCGAGGCGCGGGAAGATCGCGGCTTCCGTCGCGCGCAGCGCATCGCGCACCCGGGCGGGATTGCCATGCTCCAGCGCAGTCGGGTGATGAATCAGCCCGATCGCGCCGCGCTGTTCCAGTTCTTCCAGCAATGGCTCGAAGGCAGGCAGGCCCAGGCCATCAATGACGATACGTGCGCCCTTCGGCACCGCGTCCAGCGCGGCGCAGGCGCCGTCCACCGCCTCGGCGTCGGGGTGCGGATGTGCGCCGGGCAGTTCCATCACCTGCACGGCGTGGCCCTGCGCACGCAGCCCGGCGACCAGGCGCCGGTCGTATTCGTAGCCGCCGGAGATGGCGTCGAAGGGGGCGGGGACGAGGAAGGCGATGTCCAAGATCAGACGGGCCCCTCGAAGGCGGCCCAGGCGATGTGGCTCTCGCGCAGCAGGATCTTCAGGCCGGTCACCGCGCGCCCGCCATCGCCCAGCACGCCATCCCGGCAGGCCGTGGCCAGCAGGCCGTGGATGTGCAGGCACAGATACTCGGTGGTGGTGTTCTTGCCGGCGAAGGCGTCCTCGGCATCGAGGTTGCGGTAATCCATCGGCGCGAGGATGGCGCGCAGATGGTCCTTCGCCAGGCCGATATCGACCAGCAGGTGCAGGTCATCGAGCTGCGGCGCGCGGAACTCCGCTTCCACGATGAAGGTCGCGCCATGCAGCCGCTGCGCCGGGCCGAAGGCTTCGCCGCGGAAGGAATGCGCGATCATGATGTGGTCGACGACCGTCAGGCTGAACATGGACACACTCTCTTATGGATAGGTGACAACGGGGCAGAGCGGTTGATGTGACCCGGAAGGTGGCGACAGCAAGGCGCCGATGGCATGCGACAGATCGGAAAACGGCGTGTCGGGGCCGAGCAGCGCATCCAGCCGCGCATCGTCCAGCAACGACAGCGCCAGCGCCAGGCGTTCGCCATGCGTGCGCCGGCCGCGCATCGCCGGTGCCACATGGCCCACCTGGGTCGAGATCAGCGACAGGCGTTTCGAATGGAAGGCCTCGCCCAGCGGCAGGTCCACAGGCTTGTCGCCGAACCAGGAGGCCTCGACGATCCGCCCCTCGAAGCCGCAGCGGGACAGCGCCAGGCGCAGGCCCTCCGGGCTGGCGGAGGCGTGGATGATCAGGTCGCGCTCCGCCGGCGCATCCCCGGGCGCGCAGAACTGGGCGCCGAAGGATTCAGCCAGCGCGCCGCGCGTGGCATCCAGGTCGCAGACATGCAGGTCGAGGCCGGGCATGCGGCCGAGCAGGAAGGTGACCAGCAGGCCCACCACGCCGGCGCCGACCACCAGCACGCGTTCGCCGACCAGCGGCCGCGCATCCCACAGGATGTTCACCGCGGTTTCCATATTGGCGGCGAGCACCGCGCGGCGATCCGGCACCGCATCCGGGATGGGGATGCACATGGCGGCCGGCGCCACGAAGGCGTCGTGGTGCGGGTGCAGGCAAAACACGCGCTTGCCATGCAGATGCGCCGGCCCGGCCTTCACCGTGCCGACGGCCGCATAGCCATAGGACAGCGGCGCGGGGAATTCGCCATACTGCAGCGGCGCGCGCATCGCCGGCCATTGGCTTTCCGGCACGCGCCCGGCGAAGACCAGGCGCTCGGTGCCGCGGGAGATGCCGGAGGCGTGGGTGACCACAAGCGCCTGGTCGGGGCCCGGCACCTCCAATTCATGTTCGCGCAGTTCCGCCTGGTTGGGGCCGGTGATCCAGAGCGCCTTCGCCTTCATGGCATGGTGCCTTCGGTGCAAATGCCGGGCCGGGCGCGGCCGAGGGCGATGTCGAACAGCATGTCCTCGCCGATGCGGTGCGGCGTCCAGTCGAAACGCAGCCCGTCGTCGATGCGCGCGGCCTGCGGCAGCGAGAAGGCGGGGATGCCGGAGCCGAGGATGATGGGCGCTACCGTCAGATGCAGCCGGTCCAGGCAGCCGGCGGCGAGGAAGGCGGAGACGGTACGGCCGCCACCCTCGACAAAGATTTTCGTCAGTCCGCGTGCTGCGAGGTCCCTCAGCAAGGCGGGCAGGTCCGGCTGCACCAGCACCTCCGCCTGCCCGTGCCGTGCGGGGCCGTGCGTGCCCGCTACCAGCACCGTAGGCGCGGCGCCGTCGCGGAAGACCTTGTGCGTGGCGGGCAGGCGGCGGCCGGGGTCTAGCACGACGCGCACCGGGTTGGGGCCCGGCACCTCGCGCGTCGTCAGCCGCGGGTCGTCGTGATGCACGGTGCCGGCGCCGACCAGCACCACGTCGCACAGCGCGCGCAGGCGATGGGTGTGCAGGATATCGCCGCGCCCACCGATCCACTGGCTCGCGCCATTGGTGCAGGCGATGCGGCCATCCAGCGTCTGCGCCAGCCGCCCGATCACGATGCAGCCATCGGCGGCGGCCGGCGCGGTGAGGAGTGGCGCGAACAATGCAGCGAGCGGGCCGGGCGGCACAGCACCACCGTGCCGCGCGGCCAGCAGCGCGGTCCATTCGGTGTCGTCGGTGGGGGGCGCGTCATTCATCTGTGGGTGATGCTATGCCGAAGCGGCGGCATTGCGGCAACGCTCAGCGCAGCGCCGCACCCGGAAACAGCGGCAGCAGCAGCTCCGCCGACAGCCCCGCCAGCACCGGCAGGGTGAAGCTCGCCAGCAGCCGCAGCACGATGAAGCGCCCGCCGAGGATCGGCAGCTCCCACGCCAGGGTACGGTGCAGGCCGAGGATCGCCCAGCCGGAGATCAGCGCCACCATCTGCGCCGGCCCGGCGCCAGCCTTCAGGAAGCCCAGCACCAGCGGAAACGCCACGAACGGCCCGCCCGGCAGCAGCCCACCCGCCAGGGATGCCAGCACCACGCCGACCACGCCGCTATCGGGGCCGAGCCAGGCCTCCGCCCAGCCGGCGGGAATCAGCTCCGCGATCAGCGCGGCCATGGGCAGCGCCATCAGCATCACCGGCAATACGCGCCACAGCGCGCCGCCCGCATCCACCACCGCGCGCCGCGCCACCACCGGGCTGCGCCTCAGGCACAGCGCCAGCGCGCCGAGCGCCACCACCCAGATGCCGATGACGCCGAAGGTCATGGCGGGCCCTCACGCCGTGGCTGCATCCCCGGCGCATCCGCCGGCGTCCAGCGTATCGGCAGCCAACGCGCGAACAGCCCGGCCAGGATCGGCAGCGGCAGGCCGCAGATCAGCCGCAGCAGGGCGAAATCCGGGCCCAGGATCGGCAGTTCCCACACCACGATCCGCTGGAAGCCGTTCAACGACCATGCGATGACGAAGGCGATCAACGCGCCCCGATCCGCCCCGGCCTGGGCCAGCACCAGCACCACGGGAAAGGCGGCGATCGGCCCGCCGGGCATCACCATGCCGGCGGCGGTGGCCACCAGCAGCCCGCGCAGCCCGCTTTCCGCCCCCATCCAGCGGGCCAGCGCCCCCGGTGGCACCAGCTGCCGCAGCGCGGCGGACAGCAGCAGCCCGCCGAGGATGGAGGGCAGCACCGTCAGGATCAGGTCCCAGGTCGCCGCCAGCGCATGCTGCACGGCCCCCAGGCCGCGCAGCACCCAGACGGCGATGGCGGCAGCCAGGGTCAGCGCGGAGATGACCAGGAATGTTGCGTTGCGGCGGAGCATGCGAGGGCGGCAAGCTGCGCCCCCGCATGCGATCCGGCAAGCGGGGCCGGCAAGCGGGGCCGGCAAGCGGGGCCGGCAAGCGGGGCCGGCAAGCGGGGCGCTTCAGGCCCGCGCGGAAAGCGACAGCGGCCGGTGCCGCCCATCCCGGTTCAGGCCGCGATCGCCATAGGTGCCGGGGCCGGCCGGGCGGGCGGCGCCGGCGATGGTCTCGATGACGCGGGACTGCAGATCGATCGCGCGCTCCAGCAGGCGGCGATTCTCCGCGCCCAGATCGCGCAGCCGCACGGCCAGTTCTTCCGCCCGCGCGCGGTCCTCGCCCTCGGCCTTGCTCTGGGTGCGGCTGGCGGCGGCATAGGCGGCGGCGAAGGCGTCGGAGGCCTGCTGCTTCGGCAGGGCCAGCGCCGCAGCGCTGTTGAGGTCGAGGCGGGCGAGCGCCTCGTTCTCCGCGCGCAGCGCTTCGGTCAGTCGCTGGGCGGCAATGATCAGGGGCTGCATCATGGGGTGGGCCTTTCCGTGGAAGGGGGGGAAGAAGATTCGGCGGGTGGGGCACCGGCGAGGCGCGTCAGCTCCCGCAGCACCGCCTCCCCGATCCCGAGGCCGCCGGCTTTCGCCAGGTCTTTGGCGATGGCATCGACCAGCATCGGACGCCATTGGTCCTCCGCCGGCCCGCCCCCGAAGGGCGCCTTGCTGTCGAGGCCCTGGAACATCGGCTGCAGCATCGCTGCCAGGGCCTGGGCCTCGAAATCCTGTGCGGCGCGCCGCAGCGCGGCCGGGCTCTGGCTCGCGCGCGGTGCGGCCAGGGCGGGTGTGTGCGGGGTGGCTGCGATGTTCATCAGCGCACCTCCAGCTCGGCCTGCAGCGCGCCGGCGGCCTTGATGGTCTGCAGGATGGTGATCATGTCGCGCGGTCCGACGCCCAGACCGTTCAGCCCGCGCACCAGATCCTCCAGCGTCACCGCGCCGCGCAGGATGCCGAGGCGGCGTTCCGCCTGGTCATCCACCTCCACATTTGTGCGCGGCACCACGGCGGTCTGCCCGCCGGCCAGCGCATTGGGCTGCACCACCTGCGGGGTTTCGGTGATGCGGATGGTGAGGTTGCCCTGCGCGATGGCGACGGTGGAAAGCCGCACATTCGCGCCCATGACGATGGTGCCGGAGGCTTCCTCGATCACCACGCGGGCCACCTGGTCCGGCTCCACCCGCAACTGTTCGATCTGCGCGAGGAAGGCGATTGAGTCGCGCCCGGCCAGGCTGAGGCTGACAGTGCGCGGGTCGGTCGCGGTGGCGGGCGTGCCGCCCACCGTGCGGTTGATGACGGCGGCGATGCGGCGCGCGGTGGTCAGGTCCGGGTTGCGCAGCGACAGCCGCAGCCGGTCGCCGGAGGCGAAGCTGTAGGCCACCTCGCGTTCCACCGTGGCGCCATTGGCGATGCGGCCCGCGGTCGGCACGCCGCGGGTGACGGAGCCGGCGGCACCGCGGGCGGAGACGGCGCCGGTGACGATCGGCCCCTGCGCCACCGCATAGACCTCCCCATCCGCGGCCAGCAGCGGGGTGACCAGCAGCATGCCGCCGGTGAGGTTGGTGGCGTCGCCGAGTGCGGAGACGGCGATGTCGATGCGGCTGCCGGTGCGGGCGAAGGCGGGCAGGTTGGCGGTGACCATCACGGCCGCAACGTTGCGGGTATCGAGCTGGCGTTCCTGGTCCCGCGTATTGACGCCGAGGCGTTCCAGCACGCCGATCAGCGATTGCCGGGTGAAGACGGCGGAGCGCAGCTTGTCGCCGGTGCCATTCAGCCCGACCACCAGGCCGTAGCCCACCAGCTGGTTCTCCCGCATGCCCTCGACATCCGCGATGTCCTTGATGCGGACCTGGGCGAGCGCGCCCGCCGGCGAGAGGAGGAGGATGAACAACAGCGCCAGCACCTGGCACCACAGACCGCTCATCCTCAGGCAAGGTTTTGTCGCCACACTCTCCTCCTCGCCGCCGCCATCCTGGTGGAGGGGCGCGAAGTGGCCTTCGCAAATGGCGTGCCAGCGCGGAGGGTCCATTCGACCGGCAGGCTTTGCCGGGGCGGGGCAGGGGCTGCCGGGACCCGGCAGCTTGTGCGGCAGGTGCGGGGGCCGGCTTCAGAAGGGGGCGATGATGGCGGTGGGTCCAGTGCGGCCGGTGGGGTTCAGCGGGGTGCAGGCGGGGCGAGCCCGGCGCGGGGCCGGCGGCTTCGCGCTGCCCGACGCCGCCAGCGATGCGGCCGCCGCCACCGGGGTGGCCGCGCCGCCCGCGATGGGGGGCCTGCTGGCGTTGCAGGAATCGGGCGGGGCGGATCGACCCGAAGTGGTGGCCGAGCGCGCCCGCCGCCGCGCGTCCCAGGCGTTGGACGAACTGCGTGGGCTGCAACTGGATCTGCTGCGTGAGACTCCGGGCGATGGTGGGCGCCTGGCGCGGCTGGAGGCGCTGGCCGCGGCGCCGGAGCCAGGGTTGGCGCCGGAACTCGGCGCGCTGCTGGCCGAGGTTCGGCTGCGGGCGCGGCTGGAACTGGCACGCCGAAGTGTCGCCAGAAGGTCATCCAATTGAAAAACACGCAAAGATCAGGAACTTGCGGCGAAACGAGCTCTTGCACCCGCCCCATTGCCGCCACTATGGTCCGGCCGCTTTCGCCCCCCGGGCGCCGGGCCCTGGGCGGCTAAGGTTGGGGAAGTCCTGCCATGCTGGTAACCTTGCCGCCGGATTATCGTCCGAGCAGCGACGAAGAATTCATGAACCCACTCCAACTGGAGTATTTTCGGCAGAAGCTTCTGAAGTGGCGGGCTGACCTGGTGCGGGAGGCGGGGGAGACCCTGACCTCCATGGGCCAGGGTGGAATCATCGAGGCCGACCTGACCGACCGTGCCAGCGTCGAGACCGACCGGGCGCTGGAGCTTCGCACCCGGGACCGGGCGCGCAAGCTGATCTCCAAGATCGACCAGGCGCTGGAGCGGGTGGAGAACGGCACCTACGGCTATTGCGAGGAAAGCGGGGAGCCGATCGGCCTGCGCCGGCTGGAGGCCCGCCCCATCGCGACCATGTCGATCGAGGCGCAGGAGCGCCATGAGCGGATGGAGCGGGTGCACCGCGACGATTGAGGGGTGCGGGGCCCGGCTGCGGGCCCCGTGGTTACGAAGACGGGTCGAGCAGGTCCTTCTTGGACGACCGGTAGGCGCGCTGCTGCCCCGCTAGGCGACGGCGCTGGACCTCCTGCGCCGCACGGTCCTTCGCCTGACCGGATGCCGCCAGCTCCTGCTCCAGCTTCTGGAAATGCGCCCAGCGTTCGGCATCCAGCGTGCCCGCTTCCAGCGCGGCGCGCACCGCGCAGCCAGGTTCGGTCGTGTGGCTGCAATCGCGGAAGCGGCAGGTTTCGGCCAGTGCCTCGATATCGTCGAAGACGGTGCTGAGGCCCGCTTCGGCGTCGATCAGGCCCACTTCGCGGATACCGGGCGTATCGAGCAGCAGCCCGCCGCCCGGCAGCAGGATCAGGTGGCGGGAGCTGGTGGTGTGGCGCCCGCGGGCATCGGCAGCGCGGATATCCTGGGTTGCCATGCGATCCTCGCCCAGCAGGGTGTTCACCAGCGTGGATTTGCCGACGCCGGATGAGCCGATCAGCACGCAGGTCTCGCCCGGCCGGATGTGCTCCATCATGGCGCCGAGGCCCACGCCCTGAAGGGCCGAGACGATGAGCACCGGGCAGCCGGCCGCCAGCGTGGCGATCTCGGCGGCCTGAGCCTCCGGCTGCTCGGCCAGGTCGGCCTTGGTCAGCACCACCACCGGCCGCGCGCCGCTCTGCCAGGCCGCGGCGAGGAAACGCTCCAGCCGTCGCGGGTTGAGGTCCGCATTCATCGAGGTGACGACGAAGACCACGTCGATATTGGCGGCGATCACCTGCAAGGTCTGCACGCTGTCCGCCGCCCGGCGCACGAAGGCGGTGCGGCGCGGCAGGACGGCGTGGATGGTGGCGGTGCCCTGCTCGGCCTTGGCGGACAGGGCCACCCAGTCGCCGGCGGCAGGATGCCCGGCCTCCCGCGCCTCGTGCCGCAGGCGGCCCGAGAGCCGCGCCGTCAGGATGCCGAGGTCCGTTGCCACCAGATTGGCTTCGCGCCGCTGCACGATGATGCGCCCGGGAATATGGCCCGCGTGCGCATGCGGTTCGAAGGCCGATCGCCAGGCATCGGACCAGCCGTAGAGTTCGATCAAACGCCGGACCCTCGCAGGGTGTGCGGCATCCTAGGCCACCCAGTCCGGCGGTGCGTCGTCCAATTCGGGCGGCGGGCTGGCGGTGGGGTCGCGGCGGGGCAGGCGGGCATCATTTTCCGCGACCTTGCCGACGCGGTTGTCCACCGGCCAGGCGAGCAATTCCTCGGCCGGGCAGGGCACCAGCAGTTCCTGGAGGTCCTCCGGCTCCGCCGGTTCTTCGCCCAGCCAGGCGTCCCAGACCTCGGGCGGCAGCACCACGGGCATGCGGGCATGCACCAGGGCCTGTTTCTCATTCGCCTCCGTCGTGATGACGGTGAAGGTGCGTAGCCATGCGCCATCGGGCTGCTTCCAGCCTTCCCATAGACCGGCGACGGCCATCGGCATCCCATCCGCCTGAGCCACGGCATAGGCCTGCTTGCTGCCATCCTCCGCCTTGCGCCATTCATAGAAGGCATCCATCGGCACCAGGCAGCGCCGCTTGCGGAAGGCCTCCCGGAAGGATGGCTTCTCGGCGATGCCGTCGGCGCGGGCGTTCATCAGCTTGGCCGCGTCCTTGGCGTCCGTCGCCCAGCGCGGCACCAGGCCCCAGCGCAGTGCATCCAGATGGCGCTCGCCGCTTTCCGGGTGGCGGCGTACCACCAGGCTCACCTGCGTCACCGCGATGTTCCAGGAGGGTGCGTGGTTCGGGGTCGGGTTGCTGGTGGCGAAGTATTGCGCCAGCTCGGCCGGGGTCCGCTGCAACAGGTAGCGTCCGCACATGCGCCGCGAATCCCCTCTCATCCCTTGCTGTGCGCATGCTAGCCCGGCGGCGCCGGGCGGCCCAGGCCAGGAAGACTATCCTGAACCAACCCGGCAACTGAGCAGTGATGCGGGTTTGTGGCTGAAATGTGCGGCCGCCGGCATCGCACGGGGTTGTCGGACGACTTCCCATCGGGAATACCCCAGGGCACGACCAAGATGCGTTCAGGGAGAAGAAGAATGACCATCCGCAAGACCGCCGCGGCCTTTGCCATGATCGGTGCCGCCATCTTCGCCACCCCCGCCACGGCGCAGGAAACGATGCGCTTCATGACCGGCCCGCAGGGCGGGTCCTGGGTTCCGATCGCGGGTGCGCTGAAGAACATCTGGGAAAGCGCCATCCCCGGCCTGACCGTGCAGACCCTGCCGGGTGCCGGCGTCGCCAACGTCCGTGGCATCGGTGGTGGCCGCGCCCAGGTGGCCTTCGGTAACTCCATCAGCACCGTGGACGGCATCGCCGGCCGTGCGCCCTTCCCCGAGGCGGTGAGCAATGTCTGCAACATCGGCTCGCTCTACCCGCAATGGTTCCAGGTGATCGCCCTGGCCGATTCCGGCATCAACTCCATCGAGGACATGCGTGGCCGCCCGATCGCGCTGCAGCCGCGCGGCAACACGGCCGAGGTGGTGACGCAGCACATCCTGCAGGCCGCTGGCATGCGCTACAGCGACGTGCGCGCCAGCTTCCAGTCCAGCTATACGGATGCGGTGGGCCTGCTGCGTGACGGCCATGCCCAGGTCTTCACCCTCGGCACCACCATCCCGGCCAGCGCGGTGATGGACCTGGCCAGCGCGCGGCAGATGCGGATCATCGATCTGTCCCGCTACGTGGACAAGATGCGGGAGATCAACCCGGGCTACCAGGGTGCGCCGCTGCCGGCCAACACCTATCCCCAGCAGGAAGGCACCCCGACGCAGATCACCTACACCGCGCACCTGATCACCAACTGCGACCGCAACCCGGATCAGGTCTACCAGATGGTGAAGCTGCTCTGGGACAATGTCGGCACGCTGCGCAACATCGTCGCCGCCATGCGTGACAGCACGCCGGCGACCGGCGCCGCCGATATCGGCGTGCCGATGCACCCCGGTGCGGCGCGCTTCTACCAGGAAGCCGCGTCTCGCTGAGACGATGATGGCGCGCCCGGCCTGTCCGGGCGCGCAAAGCGACCAGAGGGCCGGTGACGGGCTGCCTTGGCAGGCCCATCACCGGCCCTGATGCATCCGCCCAGACACCAAATTACACAGCGTTCAGGATACGGGAACAACGGCGATGACCTATGCGCGCGCCATGCATTGGCTGGCCGGCACCATCGCGGCCGTAATGGCCGTGTATCACATGTGGGCCATCGCCGCCTCGCCGCCCGAGGCGGTGATCTTTCGCGGCACCCACCTGCTGTTCGCGATGGCGCTGGTCTTCATTCTGTTCCCGTTGCGCCCGGCCAAGGACGGGAGGCGCAGCGCGCCGGGGCCCGAGGATTGGCTGCTCTGCGCGCTGTCCATCTGGGCGGTCGGCCGGCTGTTCGTGGAATATGACTGGCTGGTCAACCGCATCCCCTACATCGATGACCCGCGGCCTGCCGACATCATCGGCGGCTGGTTGCTGGTGGCGCTGATCCTGGAAGCCACGCGCCGGGTCATCGGCTGGGCGCTGCCGCTGACCGCCTCGGTCTTCCTGCTGTGGTCCTACTTCTTCACCGATGTCGGCGCGATGGCCATGCTGGACCAGCTGTACCTGACGACGGATGGCATCTTCGGCTCCACGCTCGGCGTCTCGGCCGGCTTCGTGGTGATCTTCGTGCTGTTCGGCTCGTTCATGGAACGCTCGGGCGTCGGCAAGCTGTTCATGGATTTCGCCCTGGCGCTGACCGGGCGCAGCAGCGGCGGGCCGGGCAAGGTGGCGGTGGTGTCTTCCTCCCTGTTCGGCTCCGTCTCCGGCTCCGCGGTCGCCAATGTGATGGTGACGGGGCAGGTGACCATTCCGCTGATGAAGCGCAGCGGCTTCCGGCCGCAATTCGCGGCGGGGGTGGAGGCGGTGGCCAGCACCGGTGGGCAGATCATGCCGCCGATCATGGGGGCGGCCGCCTTCGTCATGGCCGAGTTCCTCGGCGTCTCCTACATCCAGGTTATCACCTGGGCGCTGATCCCGGCCCTGCTGTATTACGTGGCGACCTTCGCCGCGGTGCATTTCGAGGCAAAGCGCGCCGGCCTCGCCGGCCTGCCGGATGACGAGGTGCCGAAGCTGCGCGACGTGATGCGCGAAAGCTGGCACCTGTTCCTGCCCATCCTGGTGATCATCATCGGCCTGTTCGGCGGTTATTCGGCGCCGCTGGTGGCGCTGGTGGCGACGCTGTCCTGCTTCCCGGCCGCGGCCTTGCGCGCCAATAGCCGCCACCACGTCACCGCCGCCGCGGTGTGGGACGCGCTGCTGGATGGCGCCCGCAACACGCTGGGCATCGCCATGGCCTGCGCCTGCGCCGGCATCGTCATCGGGCTGATCGCACTCACCGGGCTTGGCATCACCTTCACCCAGCTCGTGGTGAATGTTGCCGACAACAACCTGATCCTGGCGCTGATCCTGACCATGATCGCCGGCATCATCCTCGGCATGGGGATGCCGACCACGCCGGCCTATATCGTCATGGTCTCCCTTCTCGTGCCGGCGCTGATCGCCATGGGCGTGGTCGTGCCGGCCGCCCACCTGTTCGCCTTCTACTTCGCCATCCTGTCCGCCATCACGCCGCCGGTGGCGCTGGCGGTCTTCGCCGCGGCGGGGCTGGCCAAGACGGATATGTGGGCCAGCGGCTGGGCGGCGATGAAGATCGGCGCGGCCGGCTTCATCGTGCCCTTCATGTTCGTCTTCCAGCCGGCGCTGCTGCTGATCGGCACCTGGGGCGAGGTGATCTTCGCGGTCGCCAGCGCCACCGCCGGCTGCCTGTTGCTGGCCGCATCGCTGCACGCCTACCTGCTGCGGCCGATGCCGATGTGGGAGAGGGTGGCGCTGTTCATCGCGGCGATCGCGCTGATCAACCCCGGCCTGGTGACGGATGGCATCGGCATCGTCTTCGGCGGCGGCGTGCTGCTGCTGCAACTGGTTCAGCGCCGCCGCACCGCGGTTGCCTGAGCTACGTTTCATCATTACGGGCAGGAGTCAGAGATGCGCTTGTTGAGCTTCGAGGATGCCGGCCGCGTCGCCGCCGGCGTGCGGATCGGCGACCAGGTGGTGCCGGTGGCGGCGCTGCCCGGCTTTGCCGATGACACGCTGGCGCTGCTGCACGCGGGTGGCGACACGCTGGCCCGGCTTGGCGCTGCGGCGCAGGCGGCGCCAGCTTCCACCCACCGCCCGCTCGCCGGGCTGACGCTGGCAATGCCGATCGCGCGGCCGGGCAAGGTTGTGTGCATCGGGCTGAACTACGCGCTGCACGCCAAGGAAGGTGGCAACCCGATCCCCGACTACCCGGCCGTGTTCCTGCGTGTGCAGACCAGCCTGACCGGGCCGGGCCAGCCGATGCTGCGGCCGAAGGGCGCGTCCGAGAAGCTGGATTATGAGGCGGAGCTGGCCATCATCATCGGCCGGCGCGCCCGCAAGGCCTCGGAAGCGCAGGCGCTGGACCATGTGGCCGGCTATTCGCTGTTCAACGATGGCTCGGTGCGGGACTACCAGCGTAAATCCACGCAATGGACCATGGGCAAGAACTTCGACCGCACCGGCGCCTTCGGGCCGGAGATCGTGACGGCCGATGAACTGCCGCCCGGCGCCGCGCCGCTGCGGATCATGGCCCGCGTCGATGGCCAGATGGTGCAGGACAGCACCACGGGCGACATGATCTTCCCGGTCGCCCGCTGCATTGCCATCCTGTCCGAGGTGATGACGCTGGAGCCGGGCGATGTGATCGCCACCGGAACCCCCTCCGGCGTCGGCTATGCGCGCAAGCCGCCGCTGTTCCTGGCGCCGGGGATGCTGATGGAGGTTGAGGTGGAGGGGATCGGCGTGCTGCGGAACAGCATCGAGGATGATCCTGCCTTCTGAGGCGAAGGCGCGGCGCGCTTAACCGCGCTTTTACCGCCACGGCCCTACGCCTTCCGGCACATCGCCAGGAAGGCCCGATCGAATGCACGCTGCCCACCTCCGTTCGCGCAATATGCTGAGGGGGGCGGCCGGGCTGCTGCTCTCCGCTTCCGCCCTGGCACTGGCGGCCACCATGCCGCGCCCCGCCGTGGCGGCGACCGCTACCTTCTTCGACAGCATCTTCGAAGGTCGGCAGGCGTTCGACCAGCGCGTGGCGGGTGCCGGCGGCACGGTCAACATGGACCTGCTGTCCGGCCTGACCGGCAATGTCGCGAGCTGGGCGCGCAGCGGCTACACCATCACCTCCGGCAACGCGCTGACTCGCAGCACCAGCACCGCCGCGTTTTCCCAGATCACGGGGCCGAATGGCACCTTCGCCAGCGGTGACGGCATCCGCATGACTGCGGCCGCGGTCGATGCCCCCGGCAGCGGCCTTGTCTTCACCTTCGACACCCCGGTGAACGCTTTCGCGCTGGACCTGCAAGGCTGGGCGACCTGCTGCTTCCCCAGCGCTCTCTACATCGCCTTCGATGGCGGCACGCCCATCCTGGTCGGCAGTGCCACGACCAGCACCGATAATCCCGGCGAAGCCCGCTACAACGAATCGATGACCTTCGTCGCCGCCATCAGCGACACCGACACCTTCACCACCGTGGCCTTTTACGGCGAGGCCGCTGGCGATGCGATGTGGGGCGGCGGGGTCATCCGCTACGCGCTGGTGCCGCTGGGTGGGCTGACGGGCGGACCGCCGGGGGAGCCGCCCGCTGACCCACCGGGCCGGCTTGTGATCGATGGCAGCCAGCCGGTCTTCACCGAGGGCGATCCTGCTGCGCAAGGCGCCACAATCACCTTCAATGGCGGCACCTTCCGGCCCAACGCCGCCGCCGCGGTGACGCAGCCGGTGGTGGTTGAAGGCGGCAACGGCATGATCGACACCAGCCTGGGGCCGGTCATCCTGCTGGGTGACATCACCGGCACGGGCCAGCTTCAGGTACTGGGCGGCGGCGTGCTGACGTTGCAGGGCAACGCCAGCAACAGCGGTGGCGCGCAGGTGCAATCCGGCACGCTCTCGGTCCGGGGCGTCTTCCAGGGCGCGGTCACGGTGCTGGCGGGCGGCACGCTGGCCGGCGGCGGCAGCATCGGCGGCGGTCGGATCGATGGCATCCTGTCCCCCGGCGCCTCGCCGGGCACCATGGTCTTCACCGCGCCGGTCACACTCGGCGCCGGCGCGACCACGCGGCTCGAGATCGATGGGTCCGGCACCGGCACGGGTGCCGGGTCGCATGACCGGGTGCTGGTCACCGGTGCGGGCAGCACGCTGACCGCGGGTGGCACCGTGCAGCCGGTGCTGCGCGGCATCACGGGCGCCGCCACCAACAGCTTCACCCCGGCGCTCGGCCAATCCTTCCGGGTCATCCAGGCGGAGGGCGGGCTGCTCGGCAGCTTCACCGGCCTGACACAGCCGGCGGCGGGACTGCCCGCGGCGGCGCGCTTCGATGCGCTGTATGGTCCGAATACGCTGGACCTGGTCACCACCCCAGCCAGCTACGCCAACCTCGCCCCGCTCGGCATCGACCAGCGCCGCAACCAGGCCGCGGTGGGCGGGGCGCTCGATGCAATCCGCCCTGCGGCAGGCGTGCGGATGGAAGGCGATGCGACTGCCACCTTCGGCGCGCTGTATGCGCTGCCGGCGGCCGCCATCGCCCCGGCGCTGGACCAGCTTTCGGGCGTCGTGCACGCCGATGCGCTGGCGGGGGCGCTGGCGCATCGGCGCATGCTGGGCGCCGGTACCACGCAGCGCATGGCGGCGATCCGTGCCGGCGATCCGGCATTGGTCGCGGCCCAGGGCGCGCTGGCGCCGCGTGTCGCGCTCGACAGCGCGCGCAGCGTGCAAATGAGCGTGATGCCGGGCACCGGCCCGACGTCGAATTGGGATGCCGGGTTTGGACAGGGTGATGGCGGCGATGGTCCGAATGGGGCCTTCGCCGGCTGGTCCAGTTGGGGCCGCGCGCTCGGAAGCTGGGGCAGCACGGGCGGCGATGGCGCCGCGCCGGGCCATTCCCGGCAATCCGGCGGCGCTTTGGTTGGCGCGGATCGGCGATTCGCCCCGGGCCTGACCGGCGGCATCGCGCTGGGCTTCCTGCGCGGCACGGTGGATGGCGATGGCGGCACCGGGGAGGTGCGGCTGGATAGCTACCAGGCCAGCCTCTATGGCGTGTATGCGCCGCCGACCACGGCGATGATGAAGCCCTTCATCGATGCGACGCTCGGCACCGGCCTCAGCCGCTGTGACAGCCGCCGCAACATCGCCTTCGGCACCCTGTCCCGCCGCGCCAACGCCGAGAGCGACGGCACGGATGTGATGGCGGAGGCCGGCTTCGGCGTCACCACGCGGCTGGAAGGGCTGGATCTGGAACCGCGCGCCTTCCTGCGCTGGGACCGTATCGCCCGCGGCGCCTTCACCGAGACCGGCGCCGAGTCGCTGAACCTGGCCGTGGATGCCCGGGACGCGGATGCGCTGCGCGCCGGCATCGGCCTCAGCGCCGCGCGCACCCTGCGCCTGGGTGAGGGCATCCGGCTGCGGCCCGAGGCCCGCATCAGCTATGCGCGGGAATTGCAGGATGGGCTGGGCCGCGGCACCCATCGCCTGGGCGGTGCCAGCTTCGGCGTGGAATCGGCCCGTACCGGGCGCGATGCGCTGACCGCCGGCATCGGCGCCACCGCCAATCGCGGCGACCGCTTCGCCGTGGTGGCGGATTACGACCTGCAACGAACCAGCGGCGGCACGGACCATGTACTGACCCTCGGTCTGCGCTGGGTCTGGTAGGCCGCGACTGTCAGCAAACTGTCACGCTTCAGAAGCGGGGCGTCGGTCTAGACAACCGCGCCCCGATTCACGGAGACCGTCAGTGCGCTTCGAAGTGCTTGAGATCAGCCCCACGGCCAACAAGGTGCTCCTGGTGGGCCGGCTGGACTCCACGACCGTGGGCCAGGTGGAAACCGGCTTCACCGCCGCCGTCGCCGCCTCCGGCCGCAATGCGGTGCTGGATCTGACAGGGCTCGAATTCCTGTCCTCCCTCGGCATACGCCTGCTCTTGTCATCCGCCCGCGTGGTGTCGCGCCGTGGCGGCGCGGTGGTTCTGTTCGGCGCCCAGCCGATGGTGGCGGATGTGCTGGAATCGATGGGCATGGACCAGGTTCTGCCGCTGGTCGCCACCGAAGCCGAGGCGCTGGCCCGCCTGCCGGGATGAGCCTTCGGCTGGAGATTCCGATCTCCCTCGCCGGGCTGGAGGCGGCGCAGGATGCGACCGAGGCCTGGGCGGAAGGGCAGGGGGTGCCTCCCCAGGCTGTGCTCCGGCTGCGCCTGGTGGTGGAGGAGCTGATCGCAAACCTGATCGAGCATGCCGCGTGGCCTGGCCTTCCACCGGGCGCCACGCCGCCAGCAGCCCAACTGGACTGCGAATGGGAAGCGGGTGCGCTGCGCATGGTGCTGCGCGATGGGGCGCTGCCCTTCGACCTGTTGGCGGCGCCTGAGGCGGCCCCGGCTTCGCTGGAAGATGACCGGGTGGGCGGACTCGGCCTGGCCCTGGTGCGGCGGATGAGCACTCAAATCACCTATGAGCACGAGGCCGATCGCGGCAACTGCACGAGGCTGACGCTGCGTCTGGCATGATGGCGACCCGACAACACGCCATGGTTGTGGAGGGCGTTGTCATCGAAGCTTCATCAATTTGCAATCGTCCGGTCGCCAGACCCGCCTAGAAGGCGCCGAACGGCGTTGCTTGTTACGCGCAGCCCGTTTGCAACAGGACCGGAGAGAGACACAGTGAACAGGCGCACCCTTCTGCTCGGTACCGGCGCGGCACTCGGCGCCGGGCTTCTCAATGCCCGCGGCGCGATGGCTCAGGCGGCTCCGACCGTGACCGGCGCCGGCGCGACGTTCCCCCGCCCCCTTTATGAGCGTTGGTCGGCCCAGGCGCGTGATGCCGGCGTCGCCCAGCTCAACTATCAGTCGATCGGCTCCGGCGGCGGCATCAACCAGATCACCGCGCGCACCGTCGATTTCGGCGCCACCGATGCGCCGCTGACGACCGAGCAGCTGACCGAGCGCAAATTGCTGCAGTTCCCGACCGTGATGGGCTCCGTGGTGCTGTCCGCCAACCTGCCGGGCGTTGGCGACCAGGCGCTGCGCCTGTCGCCGGAAGTGATTGCCGACATCTTCCTGGGCAAGATCACCCGCTGGCGCGACCCGAAGATCGTCGAGCTGAACCGCGACGTGACGATCCCGAACATGCCGCTGAGTGTCGCCTATCGCGCCGACGGTTCGGGCACGACCTGGGTGTGGACGACCTATCTGTCCCGCATCAGCGAGGAATGGAAGAACGGCCCGGGTTCCGGCACCTCCGTGCGCTGGCCGGTCGGCAATGGCGCGCGTGGCAATGAAGGTGTGTCCAACACCATCCGCAACAGCCCGGGCACCATCGGCTACATCGAGAACGCCTATGCGGTGGTGAACCGCATGCCGACGACGCAGATCCGCAACAAGGCCGGCAACTTCATTCGCGCCGAATCGAAGGCGTTCAACGCGACCGCGGCGACGGCGAACTGGAACGTGGCGAACTTCCAGGCCGACACCATCGACCTGAACGGCGCCGATGTGTGGCCGATCACCTCCCCCACCTACATCCTGCTGCCGATGGATCCGCCGGCGGACAAGGTTGCGGGCAACCAGAACGCGATGAAGTTCTTCGACTGGGCCTTCCGGAACGGTGCCGAGGCGGCGACGCGCCTCGAATACATCCCGCTGCCGGCCAGCGCGCATGAACTGGTCCGCGCGGCCTGGGCGGCGAATGTGAAGGGTCCGAACGGCCAGGCTCTTTGGCCGGTCCGCTGATCGGGCTAAATTGAAGGGTCAGGGCCGGGCGCTGATGGCGTCCGGCCCTGACTGCTTTCATCGCTGACAACCTCCATCGCCGGGACATCCCGCCTTGCAGCAGACCATCACGGCCGATGCCTCGGCCATTCCAGCCGGCGGCGCCCGACGGCGGTCCGGCAGTTTCGGCGACAAGCTGTTCGAGGGGTTGTGCCGCGGTGCTGGAATCGTGGTGCTGCTGACGCTGGGCGGCATCATCCTGACGCTGTTCATCGGCGCGCTTCCGGCCTTCCTGCATTACGGGCCGGCCTTCATCACCAGCGACGCTTGGAACCCGGTGGAAGACCACCGCGAGGAATACGGCGCGCTGGTCTCGATCTTCGGCACCATCGTCAGTGCGGTGCTGGCCATCATCCTGGCCGTGCCGGTCGCCTTCGGTATTTCCTTCTTCCTGACCGAGCTCGCGCCGGAATGGCTGCGGCGGCCAGTGGGAACGGCGATCGAATTGCTGGCCGCGGTGCCTTCCATCATCTACGGCATGTGGGGCCTGTTCGTGGTCGTGCCCTTCGTGCAGATGTACATCCAGATCGGGCTTGGCGAGTATCTTGAGACCATTCCGCTGATCGGCTTCATCTTCGAAAGCCGGTCCTTCGCGGGGACCTCGCTGTTCACCGCGGCGCTGGTGCTGGCCATCATGATCCTGCCCTTCATCGCCGCCACGATGCGCGACGTCTTCCTGCAGGTGCCGCCGGTCTACAAGGAGAGCGCCTACGGGCTGGGTGCCACGCGGTGGGAAGTGGTGAGGGGGGTGGTGCTGCCCTACACGCGGATTTCCGTGGTCGGCGGCATCATGCTGGGGCTCGGCCGCGCGCTGGGGGAGACGATGGCGGTGACCTTCGTCATCGGCAACGCCAACCGCATGCCGCAGGGCATCTTCGATCCTGCCACCACCATCGCCTCCGTGATCGCGATGGAGTTCCCGGAAAGCCTGTCGGGCAGCATGAAGCAGTCGGCGCTGTTCGCGCTCGGCTTCCTGCTGTTCGTAATCTCCTTCCTGGTGCTGGCATCTTCCCGCTGGCTTCTGCGGTCCCGGTTGAAGGGCTGATCCGATGAGCACGACAACACTCCCCTCGCTCATGAAGGCGCGGAACGAAAGCGCGGCGCGGGCGCTGGGGCGCCGCCGGCGGTTCATCGACGCGGCCGTGAAGTGGCTGTGCCTGCTGGCGACGGTGGCGGGCCTGTTCTTCCTGGCCTCGATCATGGGCACGCTGCTGTGGCGCGGCCTTGAGTCGCTCAGCCTGAATACGCTGATCTCCGAGTTCAAGCCGACCAGCTATGGCGAGGACACGGCGGAGCCGGGTGGGCTGCGGCACGCGATCATCGGCAGCATCATCCAGACGACCATCGCCACCCTCATCGGCACACCAATCGGCCTGCTGGTTGGCACCTACCTGGCCGAGTATGCGCGGGGTTCCGCCTTTGGCAATGCGGTGCGCTTCGTCTCGGACGTGCTGCTCTCGGCGCCGTCCATCCTGATCGGGCTGTTCATCTACCAGCTGGTCGTGCTGCCGATGGGCGCCTTCTCCGGCATCGCCGGCGCGCTCGCGCTGGCCATCATCGTGATCCCCGTCGTGGTCCGCACCACGGAGGATATGCTTCAGCTGATCCCCAATACGCTGCGTGAGGCGGTGATCGGCCTCGGCGCGCCGAAGTGGAAGATGATCACGCTGGTCTGCTACAAGGCAGCTGCCTCCGGCATCCTGACCGGTATCCTGCTGGCGGTGGCGCGCATCGCGGGTGAGACGGCGCCGCTGCTGCTGACCAGCTTCGGCAACAACGTGACCAGCCTCGACCTGTCGAGCGCCATGGCCAGCCTGCCGATCGCCATCTACCAGCAGGCGAATTCGGGCTTCCCGGACCTGATCCGGATCGCCTGGTCCGGCGCGCTGCTGGTGACGATGGGTGTGCTCGCCATCAACATCATGGCCCGCCTCGTGCTGCGCGGGCGCAACTGAGCCAGGAAGGGGCGGCCCGCTGGGCCGTAAGATGAGGACGATCCGATGGGCTGCATCATGAGGACGATCCAGTGGGCTCGATGACCGAACAGACCGCCACCACCGCCGCCTCCGGCTTCGGTGGCATGCAGGCCCGATCCGCCGAGGCGCTGAACAACACTGCGCGGATTTCGGTGCGGAACCTGGATTTCTACTACGGCACCACCCAGGCGCTGAAGGGCATCAACCTGGATCTGCCGGACCGGCAGGTGACGGGCATGATCGGCCCCTCCGGCTGCGGCAAATCCACGCTGCTGCGGGTGCTGAACCGGATGTACAGCCTCTATCCGGGCCAGCGCGCGGAAGGTGAGGTGCTGATGGATGGGCGCAACATGATCGACGCCTCTGTCGATCTGAACGAATTGCGCTCCAAGATCGGCATGGTGTTCCAGAAGCCCACGCCGTTCCCGATGACGATCTATGACAACATCGCCTTCGGCATCAAACTGCATGAGAAGCTGGCGAAATCCGAGCTGGATGATCGCGTGGAATGGGCGCTGACCCGCGCCGCGATCTGGGGCGAGGTGAAGGACCGGCTGCAAACCAACGCCATGGGCCTGTCCGGCGGCCAGCAGCAGCGGCTATGCATCGCGCGGTCCATCGCCGTGCGTCCGGAAGTCATGCTGTTCGACGAGCCGACCAGCGCGCTCGACCCGATCTCCACCCTGAAGATCGAAGAACTGATCGACGAGTTGAAGCGCGACTTCACCATCTGCATCGTGACCCACAACATGCAGCAGGCGGCGCGCTGCGCCGACCAGGTGGCGTTCTTCTACCTGGGCGAGCTGGTCGAGGTGGCGCCGGCGGCGCAGCTTTTCACCGCGCCCAAGGAAAAGCGCACCCAGGAATACATCACCGGCCGGTTCGGCTGAGGACAACGCAGATGGCAATGGAAGCCCAGGGCGAGCACATCGTCCGTTCCTATGACGAACAGCTTCGCAAGGTGCGCGACATGCTGGCGCGCATGGGCGGCCTGGCGGAGCGCCAGGTGAATGACGCGACCGTGGCGCTGGTGCGCCGCGACGCGACGCTGGCCGCCGAGGTGATCGGCCGCGATGCGGCGCTCGATCAGCTTGAGCGCGAAATCGAAGCCTTCTGCATCCGCATCCTGGCCACCCGCCAGCCGATGGCGATCGACCTGCGCTTCATCGTCACGGCCATGAAGGTCGCGCACAACCTGGAACGCATTGGCGACTACGCCCGCAATGCGGCCAAGCGCAGCATCGTGGTGGCGCAGCAGCCGGCGCTGGGCAGCCTCAACGGCTTCTCCCGCATGGCGCGGTTGGTGCAGGAAAACCTGAAGGCCGCGATCGATGCGCTGGTGAATGACGATGCCGAGGCCGCGGCCCGCGTCTGGGGCAATGATGAACCGGTGGATGACGTCTACAACGGCATCTTCCGCGAGATGCTGACCTTCATGATGGAGGAGCCGCGCAACATCACCGCGGCGACGCATCTGCTGTTCATTGCCAAGAACCTGGAACGCATTGGCGACCACGCCACCAACATCGCCGAGACGGTGCACTACGCCGTGCGCGGCGACAACCTGCCGGACGAACGGCCCAAGGCGGATAGTTCCGCCTATGCCGTGGTCCGGCCACCCGAATAGACAGATCACCCTTGGGAACCGCGAACATGCCGGACGCAACAGGCAGCCTCGCCAAGCCGACCATCCTGGTGGTGGAGGACGAGGCGCCGCTGTTGACGCTGCTGCGCTACAATCTGGAAAAGCAGGGCTTCCGAGTGGAGGAAGCCACCGATGGGCAGGAGGCGCTGCTGCGCGTCTCCGAAGGCAAGCCGGACCTCATCCTGCTTGACTGGATGCTGCCGGCGCTTTCGGGCCTGGAGGTCTGCCGCCAGATCCGCCGCCGCCCCAATACCCGCGACCTGCCCATCATCATGGTGACGGCGCGGACCGAGGATCAGGACGCGGTGCGCGCGCTGGATACGGGCGCCGACGACTACATCTCGAAACCCTTCGTGATGGACGCGCTGCTGGCCCGCATCCGCGCGCTGCTACGCCGGTCCGGCGCCGTGCCGGTGAAGGGGCGGCTAGCCTACAAGGACCTGGTCATGGACCAGGACGCGCATCGGGTGACGCGCGGCAGCCGGTCGCTGCATCTTGGCCCCACGGAATACCGGCTGCTGGAATTCTTCCTGCAGCACCCGGGCCGGGTCTTTACCCGGGAACAGTTGCTGGATGCGGTGTGGGGCCGCGACATCCATGTGGAGCCGCGCACGGTGGACGTGCACATTCGCCGCCTGCGCAAGGCGGTGAACGGCGATGAGGAGGCGGACATCATCCGCACCGTGCGCTCCGCCGGCTACGCGCTGGATGTGGAGGAATAGCGGCCGCGGTTCAGTCTGGCACCCGGTACAGCGGCTCCAGCGCCAGGCGGCGTAGCGCGTTGCGGGCCAGGGCCTCGATCTCCCGCCGGTCCGTGGTGTCCGGGTCCACCGCGAGCCAGGCGGCGGCCAGCCGGTGCCAGAATACCGACAGGTCCAGCAGCCGGTCCCGCAGTGCCAGCTGGTCGCGCAGCAGCCGGGTCGGTGCCTCCAGTGGCAGGGGGCGGCGCATGGCCTTCTCGGCCGTGGCCAGCAGCGCGGCGGCGGCGCGGCGTGGCCGGGCGATCATCGGCAACAGCCCATCCATCGCCCGGGTCAGCAAATCTCCAGCCCAGCGCCGGTCATTGCCGAGTGCATCCCGCGTACGGCGAACCATGCGCTCCATCGCCTCATAATCCGGCTGGCTGGCGGCGGTGGCCAGGACGCGGGCATGGGCGTTGGCCAGCATCTGCAGGCGGCGCCCGAGGGGGGCCATGGTGCCCATGGGAAAGCCGCCCTTGGTGATGCAATGGGCGATCGCGGCTTCGAACATCGCGGGGCCGGGCGAAGTGCGGCGCATCGCTTCCGCCAGCGCTTCCCCTTCCTCCCCGGCCGTGACGGCCAGGCGGGCCACCAGCTCGGAGGTTGCGGCGTAGAGGTGGTGTTCCTCCAGCGGGTCCGGGTCCTCATCCAGCAGCGGGCCGGGGACGGGGTCGCCCGGCGTGATGCGCTCGACACAGCGCAGCGCCGCCGGAACCAGGCGCAGCAGGCGGAAATCATGCGTCCCTGGGGCGATATCCAGCAGCAGATGCGCGTTATCCAGATCCACCAGCATCCGCATATGGGCAAAGGGCCGCACCAGGCCGATGCCGCCGGAGGGATCACGCTCGAAGGCCAGGCCCGGCTCCCGCAACCAACTGGCCTGGAACAGGAAGTGCGGCGGCGGCCAGGTTTCGCCCTCGGCGGTGCCCGGGAAGCGGACCGGGTCGAAGCCGCGCGGGTCCGGCAGGCTCGGCAGGGGGGACTCGGTCTGGGACACCGCGGCAGGATGCGGGACGCGGGTTAATACGGCCTGACCGCACCGAATCACGTGAAGGCGCGTAAGGTCGCGATTGACGCGGCCTGCCCAGCCGAGCGACCTATGTGCCACCTTTCCCGGAGTATCTCACATGCGTCGCCGCGCTTTCGCCCTGGCCGGACTTGTTCCGGTCGTCCTCCTGGCCGCCTGTGCCGCCGATCCGCGGGAATTGGTCGGCCAGCCGCCGCGCGTGGTGTTCTTCAACGAGGACAGCGTGGAACTGGATGAGCCGGCCATGGCCGTCCTCGCCAATGTCGCCCGCCTGGCGCGCCGCCACCCGGAAGTGCCGGTGCAGGTGCGCGGCTTTGCCGGCCCGGCGGGCGCGCAGGCCTTCAACCAGGAACTCTCGCGCCGCCGCGCCCAGCATGTGGCGGACGAGATCGCCAAGCGCGGTGTGCCCACCAGCCGCATCAGCGTGGTCGGCCGCGGCCCGGTGCCCTTCGATGCGGTGCCGATCGAGAGCCGGCGCGTGGAGATCGTCGTCGGCTACCCCTGATAGGCCGAGGGTGTTGTCGCCCCATCGGGCATGGCAGACAGGGCCATGCCCGATGATGGCCGATTCGCCTCTCCGATGCCCGACCACCCCGACGAGCACACGGACCCGCTGGACGTTCTGAGCCGCGTCTTCGGCCACCCCGGCTTTCGCGGGCGGCAGGAGGAGGTGGTGCGCCATGTCGCCGGCGGCGGTTCCGGCCTGGTGCTGATGCCGACCGGCGGCGGCAAATCCCTGTGTTTCCAGGTGCCGGCGTTGTGCCGGCCGGGGGTGGGGATTGTCGTCTCCCCCCTGATCGCCTTGATGGAAGACCAGGTGGCGGCGCTGCGCCAGCAGGGCGTGGCGGCGGCGGCGCTGCATTCAGACCTGCCGGAGGGCGAGTCGCGCAATGTGCTGCGCGACCTGCACAATGGCGATCTCAAGCTGCTGTACGTCTCGCCGGAGCGTCTGGCGCTGGAAGGCATGCTGAGCCGGCTGGAGGAACTGCCCGTCGCGCTGTTCGCGGTGGATGAGGCGCATTGCGTGTCCCAGTGGGGGCACCATTTCCGGCCCGAATATCGCGGCCTCGGCGTGCTGGCGGAACGCTTCCCGCGCACGCCGCGCCTGGCGCTGACGGCCACCGCCGATCCACGCACGGTGGAAGATATCCGCCGCCAGCTGGGCATGCAGGACGACCCGGTGTTCCGCGGCGGCTTCGACCGCCCGAACATCCGCATTGAGGCCGCGCCGCGCGAATCCGAACGCAGCCAGTTGCGCGCTTTGCTGCGGGAGGAAGCTAGCAAGGGCGGCGCTGGCATCGTCTATTGCGGCACCCGCAACAAGACCGACCAGACGGCCGAATGGCTGCGCGGCGATGGGCATGATGCGCTGGCCTTCCATGCCGGCATGGAATCCGAGGCGAAGCGGGACGCGCATCGGCGGTTTGCCCGTGGGGACTCGGTTGTGATGTGCGCCACCATCGCCTTCGGCATGGGGATCGACCGGCCGGATGTGCGCTGGGTGGTGCACCTCGACCTGCCGAAATCGCCTGAGAGCTGGTACCAGGAAATCGGCCGCGCCGGCCGCGACGGGCTGCCCGCGCGAGCGCTGCTGCTGTACGGCGCCGGCGACATCGCGCTCGGCCGGCACCGGATTGAGGAAAGCCCGGCGGCGCCGGAGCAGAAGCGGATCGAGCGGCAGCGGCTGGACGCCATGGTGGCGATCGCCGAGGCCGCCACCTGCCGCCGCCAGATCCTGCTGCGCTGTTTTGGGGAGGCCGAGCCACCGCCCTGCGGCAACTGCGACGTGTGCCTCAGCCCGCCGCGCCTGTTCGATGGCACGGTGGCGGCCCAGAAGATGCTATCGGCCGTGCTGCGGACGGGGCGGCGCTTCGGCGTGGCGCATGTGGTGGACGTGCTGCGCGGCAAGCTGACCGACAAGGTGGCGCAATTCGCGCATGACAAGCTGCCGACCTTCGGCGTCGGCAAGGACCTTTCTGAATTCGCCTGGCGGGGGGTGGCGCGGCAGATGGTGGCGCGCGGCCTGCTGGATGTGGCGGTGGAGAACCATGGCGAGCTGGTGCCGACGGATGCCGCCAAGCCGGTGCTGAAGGGCGAGGAGAAGGTGATGCTGCGGGAGGATCTGGTGCAGGCCAGCGCCGCCCCCGCGCGCACGGCCCGCAGCAGCAGCAGCGGCGGCGGCAGCGCCGCGCCGGTGGGCGAGGCGGTGTTCGAGGCGCTGCGCGACTGGCGGCGGGGGGAGGCGCAGAGCCAATCCGTGCCGGCCTATGTCATCTTCCAGGACCGGACCCTGGCCGAAATTGCGGCGCAACGGCCGCGGAGCCTGGACCAGCTCGGCGGGATTGCGGGGGTGGGGCGGACCAAATTGGACCGGTATGGGGATGCGGTGCTGCGGGTGTTGGCGGGGGTTTGAGGGGTTGCGCTGGCCGTACGAGGCGGCTTGCCACCACTGGGGAAGCGCGGGCTTCGCTGCGAAGTCATTCTGAACCGCCGCTGCCGGCCCCAAAGCGCCCATTGGTCCCTTATCAGCCTCGTGCATCGTCCGCTGCACAGCGCGCCCAGCGTCCGCGCAATCGCGGAGAAGCAAACCGGTCGAGCGCGCGAAATTGCGGCGGGTATTGTGCTGATCACTGGAGGTCGGGCCGGCAGCGGCAGCCCGACCGCAGCGGCCTGCGTTGATGCGAGGTTAGTCTGTGGCCCGTCTGCGCCTAAGAGACCGTTTGAAATACCGGCGGGCTCTCCGCCGCCGGCATTTTCAAACGGTCACTAAACGGGGGGGGCGGTGCCGCGTGAGGCCACCGTTCAGGCACTGCCCCAGACCGCGCTGCCCTCACCAGCCAAACGACCGTTGGTTCCTGTGCCTCGAAGCCACCGCCGATTGGCTATAGTACTAATGGGCTTCACCTCGTCTGACCCTCAGCGAAGCTGTCCACGCCGCTGTAGCTCGGTCATGACCCGCTCAAGGACCAGCTCGGTGATGCGTTCGATAGTGAAGTCGATCGCCTTGTCCTCAGGCTTTAGGCCCTCCGGCTTCAGCCCCTCGGGCTTGAAGACCTCCTTCTCCTTCTCGCCTTTGAAGCCCTCCTTCTCAGGTTTGGAAAACTCCTTCTCAGGCTTGCGGATCTCCTTCTCGGGCTTGCGAATCTCCTTCTCCTTCTCGCTCTTGAAGCCCTCCTTCTCAGGCTTTGAAATCTCCTTCTCAGATTTGGAGATCTCCTTTTCCGCCTTAAGCACCTCGACGTGCGCGCCGACGAGTGCGGAAAGGTCGCTTACTTTCATCTTCGAGATCTCGGAGTCGAAGTCGATTGCGCTAGGTCGGTTGGACTGGTCAATCATCGGCTCCTTGCGGGCAGCGCCCTTGTCACCGCTTTCTTCTGCCATGGGCTGATCCTCCTTTGGATTTTCTGGGCGCCGACAATCCGGCGTTGCCCAGTCGCCTTGTGTCAGACCAAAAGATTGCTGTCCGCGCCGCCCGGGGCAGCGGCAAGCTGCATCAGGTGCGCGACCAGCGCGGCCATGATCGGCTGGCCGCTGAGCCGTTCGTAGAAAGTGAACTGCGGGAAGGGATTGAGTTCCAGCACCACATGCCGGCCACTCGGCTCGACCCGAAAATCAATGCCCGAGGCGACGAGCCCCATCCCGCGGGTCGCGGCCACACAACGCTCGCCAAGCCCGTCCGGAAGGATCGCTGCCTCGCCGCGCACCCTCTCGTCGTTGAAGGCGGCGCGGCGGTAGTCCGCATCCTCGCTGACCAGGCGCGTCGCGATCCAGCTCTCCCCAATGACATGAACGCGCAGGTCCTCGCCCGGAATCCGCTCCTGGAACACGGTCGGCGAGTTCGGCAGATGCACCAGCCGGTCGCGCCCTGCATCGGTCAGGATCTGCACAAGCGTCATCATGTTGCTCGCGCCCTTGAAGATGATTTCGCGGCACCCGCAACTCGGTTCGAACGCCGCGGCGGCTTGCGGACGATTGGTCAGCAGCGTCTCCGGCACCTCAAAGCCCATCTCGGCCAGCAGGCCGAGCTGGTAGACCTTGCTGTAGTTCGAGAAGGCGTGCGCGGGCGGGTTCACCACCGGGCAGCGGACCTGGAGCAGCATCAGGTTCAGCGCCACCTGAAGCGCGCCAAGCGGCTCGGTGACCGCCGGGTCGAGGGTGCGGGCCACGGCGTGTCGCACGAAGATGACCCGCACTGGAATGCGCGCTTCGCAGTCCTGGCCGGTGACGCGGAAGAGCATGTGGCCGGCGCCGTCCTCCTCCGCCACGATGTCGATCGGGCGGTCGAGCGCGTCCTCGTCCAGGGCGCGGAACCGCGCCCCAGCCTCACGCAGCCGCTCGATGAGGACCGGGAACACCTTGTCTCGCCCCGAGCCGATCACGAGGATCATTGGGCCGCTCCGACGAGAAGCCGCGCAAGCGCTTCCCCGACGCGGTCCGCCGGGCCCGCTGGCCCGGGCGGCATGCCAGGAAAGGGATCGACCGCCAGCACTGCGCCACCGTCGGAGGCGAGGTCCACCCGGGCGAAGTGGATGCCGGTCTGCCGCTGCCAGTCACGCAGCGCTTCGCCGGCCAATGCTGTGGGCGCGGAGTTTCCGGAAGGGCCAAGCACCAGTCTGCCGGCGATGAGCCACTCCTCGATCCCGGCTGCTCCGGCGCGTGATGGCGGGGCGCGCAATTCAAGGTGCCGCGCCAAGTCCTGGCGCAGGGCCTCTGGATAGCTTGGATCGCCGAGCCACCAGCCCAGGCCGAAGTCGTTTACCGTTGGCACCTTCAAGGCCTTCAGGACGGCGATCCAGGCAGCGAGTGTCTCGTGGAAGACGAAGCTTGCATCAGGGAGATCAAAGCCATCCTCGGGCCACCAGGCGCGCCGCACGCGCAGGAGCACGCCGGAGACTTCCGCCAGGGGTAAGGGTTCCGCAGCCGCGGGGAACAGGGCGCCGTCGACCCGAGGGCCGTTGCGGTGCAGTTCGAAGGGGGTGCCGTAGAGCTGGGCCTCGGTGAGATGCAACGTTGGACGCCCGAGCGCGGCCATTGCCCGCCGGGTGGACGCTATGGTCGTGTCCTCAGGCTCGCCGATCAAAAGGAACATCTGACGCCCATTCGCAAGCAGGGCGGCGCTTCACGCCGACCTGAATCAGACTGCATCCGTTCCTATTGAGGTTATCAACGGAAGCAGGGGCGCGGATGAGGAATCTTCCTGTCTCACGGAATGATGAGTGGGGCTTATTGAACCGTTGCATTTGTGTGCAGCTGTAGCGATTTCATGACGTTCAAGAGTTGAGACGCGTAAACGCCATTCACGTGTCGATGCTTGTTTTTGGACCGTGTCCGCCGTGTGTGTTGGCAACCAGGCAACCACAGCTCGGTACGGCGATCACAGAGGTCTTTGCCAAACAGCAAGGGTAAGAGAACTAATGCCGCTTTCCTGGCCTTCCCGGACCCTGCCCATTCACGCCCCCTCAAAACGGCAGCACAATATCCAGCAACTGCTGCCCATACCGCGGCGCCTGCACGTCCGACAGCGTCCCCCGCCCGCCATAGGCAATACGCGCCTCCGCCAGCCGGTCATGCCGCACCGTATTGTCGCTCGCGATATCCTGCGGCCGGATCACGCCCGTCACCTGCAATTCCCGCAGCTCATGGTTCACCCGCACCTGCTGCCGCCCGGCCACCACCAGGTTCCCGTTCGGCAGCGTCTGCGTGACGATCGCCGCGAGGCGCAGGGTCACCGTCTCATTCCGCCGCAGCGTGCCGGTGCCGTTGGTGGTCTGCGCGCCGCTGGTCTGCACCAGGGCGGAGGGGTCGATGCTGTTGGGCAGCAGCCGGGTGAGGGAGCTTTCCAGGCCGAGCAGGCGCGGAATGCCCATCGTATCCGTCCCCTCCCGCTCCCGCGCCGTCGTGTTCTGCATCTGCGCCGTGTCTTGGATGCTGACCAGCACGGTGATCAGGTCCCCCACGGAGGCCGCCCGCTGGTCGCGCAGGAAGGTGCGGCTGCCCGGGCGCCACAGGCTGTTGCCGCCATGCGTCGGCACCTGCGCGGCCGGCATCGGCATGCTCACCGGCTGGTAGCCGGGGGCGGCGGTGGGGCTGGTGACGGGGGCGAGTGCCGGCAGGCGGCCAACTTCGGAAAGGCGCTCACAGGCGCCCAGCGCCAGGGTCAGCGCCAGCAGGGGGGCGTATTTCATCGGCGGGACTCCACGCGAACGCGGCCGGGGCCGATGGCGCGGGCCTCCACCACGATCCGGCTGCTGAGATTCATCACCGGCAGCACCGCACCGCGCGCCGCGCCTTCCATGGCGCGGCCGGTCGCGGTGACGGTCAGGCCGGGGGTTTCGTACTGCATGGTCACGGTGCTGCCGCGCTCCACCACCAGCGGCTCGGCCAGGTTCGCCATCAGCAGCGGCTGGCCGGCGGCGGCCGAGCGGCGCAAGGCCTGGCCCACCGCCTGGTCCAGGCTGTCCGCGGCGCCGGCCCGCAGGCG
Source organism: Falsiroseomonas sp. E2-1-a4 (assembly GCF_051433165.1). Classification (NCBI taxonomy): domain Bacteria; kingdom Pseudomonadati; phylum Pseudomonadota; class Alphaproteobacteria; order Acetobacterales; family Roseomonadaceae; genus Falsiroseomonas; species Falsiroseomonas sp. E2-1-a4. Next base: position 79,349 of record NZ_JBHMFS010000005.1, read on the forward strand.
ATTAGCGGGCACGCGCGCCAGCCGCACATCCTCCGGCCGCACCACATCCCCCACCGCCAATTGCCGCACCGCCAGCACCACCGGCAGCGTGGTCACGGCGCGGCCGGCGAGGCGGATGCGCTGGGCGGCCATGCCCTCCGCCGTGATGGCCAGCCCCGCCGCGAAGCGCTGGGTGTGGGCGTCGTAGGTCACCTGCTCCACCATGATCTGCGGGAAGGCGTCGGGCGGCACCAGGGGCGCGTGGAAGGCTTGCAGGACCAGGTCGGTGTCGTCCTCCACGCCACGCGGGCGCAGCGCCTCCCGCAGCGCGTCCAGCACTTCTTCCTGGCCCAGGGCGCGGCCGGGGCGGTCCAGCACCACACGCTGGGCGCCGCCGGAGGGGTTCCACTCCACGCCATTGCGGCGCGCGATGGCGTAGAGCTGCGGCGCCTCCACCACCAGGCGATGGCCGGGCGGCGGGGCAGGGCCGAGCGGCGTGGCGCCGCGCTCGCCCAGCCCGTCGAACAGATCCTCCAGCCGCACCACCGCGTCTTCCAGCGTGACGAAGGGGCGCAGCGTGGGGGATGGGGTGGCGTGGGCGGCGGAGGAAAGGCCGAGCAGCAGCAGCAGGACAAGGCGCATGGCGATCACCGCAGCCGCGACAGGGTGGAGAGCATTTCGTCGCTGGCCGAGATGACCTTGCTGTTCATCTCATAGGCGCGCTGCGCGGTGATGAGGTTGGTGATCTCCTGCACCACATTGACGTTCGACGTTTCGACAAAGCCCTGCAGAACCTGGCCGAAGCCCACCGCCCCTGGCGCGGCCTGCTGCGCGTCGCCGGAACTCGGCGTGGCGAGCATCAGATTGCCGCCGATCGCCTCCAGCCCGGTTTCGTTGGCGAAGATGGCGAGCTGGAGCTGGCCGACATTCTGCAGCGCGACCTGCCCATCCAGCTTGGCCAGCACCTCACCCGTCGCATTGATCGTCACGTCGCGCGCCGCCGCCGGCACGGCGATGCCGGGCTGCACCACGAAGCCATCGGCGGTGACGATCACGCCTTCCGGCGACAGGGCAAAGGTGCCGTCGCGGGTATAGGCAACTTCACCGGTTGGCAGGTTGATCTGGAAATAGCCATTGCCGCGGATCGCCAGGTCGAAGCGGTTCTCGGTCTGCGACAGGCTGCCCTGTTCGGAAATGCGATACACCGCCCCCGTGCGCACGCCGAGGCCGACCTGCGCGCCGGAGGGCAGGATGTTGCCGGCATCGGCCGTCTGGGCGCCGACGCGGCGCAGGTTCTGGTAGATCAGGTCCTGGAATTCGGCGCGCCGGCGCTTGTAGCCGGTGGTGCTCATATTCGCGATGTTGTTGGAGATGACCTCGACGTTGGTCTGCTGGGCCATCATCCCAGTCCCGGCAATGTGCAGGCTGCGCATGGTCTAAGCTCCCTTACCGGCGGCGCAGGATGCGATCGACGGCGGAGCCGAGGCGTTCGCTCTCCTTCTCCGCCATCTGCGCGACGAACTGGAATTCGCGCAGCTCCTCCGTCATGCGGGTGATCTCGATGACGGGGCGGACATTGCTGCCCTCCACCGCGCCCTGCACCACGCCGGGGCGTTCCACTGGCTCGGCGGCCATCGCCTCGGGCGCGGCGAAAAGCCGGTCGCCCTCGGCGTTCAACTGCTGGCGGTCGGGGAAGCGGACCACACGGAAGCGGCCAACCGGGCCGTTCTCGGTGCGCAGCGTGCCGTCGCCCATTACCTCGATGCGGCTGTCGCCCTGCGCCACCTGCATCGGCTGGCCTTCCGCGCTCAGCACCCGGTTGCCCTCGGCATCCACCACGCGGCCCTCGCCATCCAGGCTGAAGCGGCCGGCGCGGGTGAAGCGCTCGCCGCGCGGGGTCTGCACGGCGAAGAACCCGTCGGGGTCGGCCAGCGCCAGGTCCAGCGGGTTGCCGGTGGTGGCCAGCGGGCCGGGGGCGGTGTCGCGCCAGGTCGCGCGGTCCTGTGCGAAGGCCAGGTCGCGGCCGCCGAAGGGCACCTGCGCGTCCATCTGGCGCTCCAGCACCGTGCCGAACAGCGGGCGGGCGGCGCGGAAACCGGGCGTGTCCGCATTGGCGATGTTGTTGGCGGTGACCGCGCTGGCGCGGGTCTGCGCCACCAGGCGGGACAGGACGATGTAGCCGGGGCTGTCCATGAGTTTCTCTCGGGCTGCGCTTCTGCCGGGGGGCTTCGCAAGCCGCGTGCCAGCCCTGCGGCTCCCGGGCGGGCAACGGGCCATGCAGCTTCTGCCGGGGGAGGGGCAGGTTTGGCCGGCGCCCGGCAAGCTTCGGGCAACCGGTTCCGGCGCAAGGCTTCCTTAAGCGGTACGCGTCATTCTGGGGGTCGGCGGGGTCTCACCCGCTTTGGATGAAAGGGACGACCGGAAGCATGGCGGCGGCAGCGGCAGCCAAGACGGATGCGGCGGCGGGGGGCGAGGCTCCCCCGGCGAAAGGCGGCAGCAAGAAGCTGCTGCTGATCCTGTTGCCTGTGCTGCTGCTGGTGGGCGGCGGCGCCGGGCTGTGGTTCACCGGCATCCTGCCCGGCCTGCTCGGCATGGGCGCGCCCCCTGTCACGGAAGAAGCCGCCGCGGCGGAGGCCGAGGCCGCGCCGCCGCCGCGCAGCCCGCCCGCCTTCGTCGAACTGCCGGAGATCATCTCCAACCTCAACGCCCCCGGCCGCCGCCCGGTCTTCGTGCGGCTGCGCGCCAAGCTGGAGATCAGCAAGGCGGAGGATGCCGCGGTGGTGACGGAGGCGATGCCCCGGCTGCTCGACCTGTTCCAGACCTATCTGCGGGAGGTGCGGCCGGAGGAGCTGCGCGGCAGCGCCGGCACGCACCGGCTGCGGGAGGAGCTGATCGCGCGCGCCACCCTGGCCGCCGCGCCGGCCCGCATCACCGACGTGCTGTTCATGGAATTCCTGGTGCAATGAGCGGCCAGGGAGAGACTCCGCAAGGCCCGGATACCTCGGAGGAAGATCTCGCCGCCGCATGGGGCGCCTCCGTCGAGGCAGATGGCGCCGCCGCGCCCGACCCCTTCGATGATGTGGAAGCCGCACCCCCGGCCGATGCCGCGCGCGTGCTCAACCAGGCCGAGATCGACAGCCTGCTGGGCTTCGACAACGGCCCGGCGGGCGACAATGGCGAAAGCGGCATCGAGCGGATCATCTCCGCCGGCCTCATCGCCTATGAACGCCTGCCGATGCTGGAGATCGTGTTCGATCGGCTGGTGCGGCTGATGTCCACCACGCTGCGGAACTTTACCTCCGACAATGTGGAAATCTCGATCGATGCGATGACCTCGCTGCGATTCGGCGACTACCTGAACTCCATCCCGCTGCCCGCCATGCTGGCGGTGTTCAAGGCGGAGGAGTGGGACAATTACGGGCTGGTCGTGGTCGACAGCAGCCTGATCTATTCCATTGTGGACGTGCTGCTCGGCGGCCGCCGCGGCACCGCCGCCATGCGCATCGAGGGCCGCCCCTACACCACCATCGAGCGCACGCTGGTCGAACGCCTGATCACCGTGGTGCTGGCCGATCTGCGCGCGGCGTTCGAGCCACTATGCCCGGTGACCTTCCGCTTCGAGCGGCTGGAGGTGAACCCGCGCTTCGCCGCCATCTCCCGCCTGTCCAACGCCACCGTTCTGTCCCGCCTGCGGGTGGACATGGAGGATCGCGGCGGGCGCATCGAGATCATGCTGCCCTACGCGACTCTGGAGCCGGTGCGCGAATTGCTGCTGCAGCAATTCATGGGCGAGCGCTTCGGCCGCGACAGCATCTGGGAAACCCATCTGGCGGAGGAACTGCGCCAGACGGATGTGGCGCTGGATGTCGTGCTGGATGAGCAGACCATGCTGCTGTCGCAGGTGCTGCGGCTGAATGTCGGCGATCGCATCATCCTGTCATCGCCGCCCGGGGCGCCGGTGCGGCTGCGCTGTGGGGATGTTCCGCTATTCGCCGGCCAGCTCGGGCGGCGGGAGAACCGGCTGGCGGTGCGCATCGACAGCGGGCGGGAGATTCCGTCCGAAGCGACGATGAGGCAGATCGCATGAGCACCCTGGAATGGATCTCCCAAGGCGCGCTGCTGCTGCTGCTGGCCATCGCCGTGCCCTTCGCCTGGCGGCTGGAGCGGCAGATCAGCGCGCTGCGGCGCGAAGGCGCGGCGCTGGAAGCCGGCGCCGCCGGCATCGCCGCCGCCAGCGAGGCGGCTGAGGGCACGCTGGCCCGGCTGCGCGCCACCGCGGAACAGGCCGGGCGCAACGTCGCCGAACGGGTGGCGGTGGCGGAGCCGCTGCGCGAGGATCTGCGCTTCCTGACCGAACGCGCCGAACAGCTTGCCGACCGGCTGGATGGCCTGGTCCGTCAGGCGCGTCCGGCCTCGGCCTCCGACATGACGCTGGAGAACGCGGCAGCGCCGTCCGGCCCATCCCCGCGCAGCGAGGCGGAACGCGAATTACTGCGTGCGTTGCGGGGTGGCCGCTGATGCGCCGTATCCGCATTCCGGCCCTGCGGCTTCGCCGCCTGCGGCTGCTGCCGGTGGCCTTCGGCGTGATGGCGCTGCTTGCGGCCGCCAAGATCGAGCGCATGGTCCGCGCGGGTGAGCCGATGCTGCCGGTGATCACCGCGGCGCGCGCCGCGGACCCGGCCCCCGCGACGCCTGCCACGCCGCCCGCCGCGCCTGCGGCCGAGCCCAGCGCGGAACAGGCCGCTGAACGTGCCGTGCTGGAATCGCTGCGTGCCCGGCGCGCCGCGATCGAGACTCGCGAGGCCCAGGCCGTGGCGCGGGAGACGATGGTCGCCGCCGCCGAACGCCGCCTGGCGCAGCGGGTGGAGGAGCTGGTCGCGCTGCAACGGCGCCTGGAGGCGCTGGAGGCGGATCGCGCGGCGCGCGAGGAAGCCGGGCTGCGTGGCCTGGTGAAGCTCTATGAAGGCATGCGCCCGCGCGATGCGGCGATGATCTTCAACGAGCTGGAGATGCCCGTGCTGGTCCAGATCATGGACCAGATGCGCGAAGCAAAGGCCGCGCCCGTGATGGGGGCGATGCTCCCGGAACGGGCAAGGTCGCTGACGGCGGAGCTGGCGCGCCTGCGCGCGGCCCGCATTTCGGCACGGTGAGCGGCGCCAGGATGGCGGTTTGTGGATAACAGGGGCGCAATGCTGATGGACAAGAACACGTCTGTTCTGATCGTGGACGACTACAAGACCATGCTGCGGATCATCCGTAACCTGCTGAAGCAGCTCGACTTCGAGAATGTCGAAGAAGCGACGGACGGGGCGGAGGCGCTGGCGAAGATGCGCGCCGGCAATTTCGGCCTGGTGATCAGCGACTGGAACATGGCGCCGATGACGGGCCTCGACCTGCTGAAGGAGGTCCGCGCCGATGCGCGCCTGAAATCGACCCCCTTCATCATGATCACGGCCGAGAGCAAGACGGAGAACGTGGTCGCCGCCAAGGCCGCCGGTGTCTCCAATTACATCGTGAAGCCGTTCAACGCCGAGACGCTGCGCGGCAAGATCGAGAAGGTGATGGCGAATGCCTGACGGGATCGCCCCGGCCGGGGCCGACCTCCTGCCGGAAGGGGAGCGCATCGAGTCCGTGGTGCGCGCCGTGCTGGGCACCATGTCCGGCGACCTTTCGGTGGTCGAGGCGTCGCTGCTGGCCGAGCTCGAAGGGCTCGGCCGCACTGTCGCGCGTGCGAAGCAGGAGATTGCGTCGCTTCGCGTCGATGACATCACGCTCAGCCACATCCCCTCCGCGACGGATGAGCTGGACGCCATCGTCGGTCATACGGCGCAGGCGACGAACGAGATCCTGGATGTGTGCGAAACGCTGGAAGGCGTCGCCACCCGCGTGGGCGGGGTGGAGGCGGAGGCGCTGGCCTCCGCCGTCACCCGCATCTACGAGGCCTGCAGCTTCCAGGACATCACCGGCCAGCGCATCGGCAAGGTGGTGACGGCGTTGAAGGCGATCGAGGCGCGGGTGGACCAGGTTGTCTCGCGCTTCGGTGGCGCCGGTGGCGCGCCCGACCCATCGGCCCCGTCGCCCCCCGTGGACCCGGATGAGACGGAAGGCCGCCGTTTGGCGAATGGCCCGCAGCTTCCGGGTGCTGGCGTCAGCCAGGCGGATATCGACAAGCTGATGGCGGATTTCGACTGATGGCTGGACCGGGAAGGACGCCGAAGCGCCGCCCGCGCGGCCTTTCCGGTGCGGCCGCGCTGGTGCTGGGGGCGCTGCTGGCCAGCCCGGCCCTGGCGCAGGACAGGGTGGGGGTTCGTGCCGGTGACCATCCCAGTTTCGGCCGGGTGGTGTTCGACTGGCCCGGCACTGTCGTCTACCGCGTTGAACAATCCGATGGCCGCGTCGTGCTGCACTTCGCCAGCCCCGCCGCCTTCGACCTGACCACGTTGCGCCGCCCGCCGCGCAACGTGCTGGGCGTGACCACGGCAGCGGACAGCGCCGAGATCCGCCTCGCCCCGGGTGCCGCCATGCGCCATTTTCGGCTGGGCAACCGCGTGGTGGTGGATGTGCTGGATGCCGGGCGCACCGAATTCGGTGCTCCGGGCGGCAGGCCGGACCCCGCGCCGCGGCCGGCACCGCAGGTTGCGCCACGGGCCACGGGTCAGGCCCAGGCCCAGGCTACTTCGCGCCCGGCGGTAGGCGCCGTGGTGGCGGGCAGCGCGCAGGCCGGCGTCCCGCCCCAGGCTGCTCCAAGTAGGGCCGCGCCGCCGCCAGCCCGCGCCGCCATGCCCGCGACCTCGCCCTTCCAGCCCGCGACGCCGCCACCGGCCGAGGCCCCAGTGATTGTCGCCGCCGCACCGCTCGCGCCCGTGCAGGCGGAGCCGCTGGCTGCCCCGGCAGCCCGGCCCGCGCCACCACCCGCCCCGGCGCGCATCGCGGAGCCGGCCCCGGCCCCGACCCCGACCCCGGCCCCAGCCCCAGCCCCAGCCCCAGCCCCAGCCCCAGCCACCACCCTGTCGCCGGCCGAAAGCCAGCGCCCCGTCGCGGTGCGGTTGCAGCCCGGCCCCGTGATCAGCATCGCCGCCCCGGCGCAGGTCGGCGCGGCGCTGTTCCGGCGCGGCGGCATCTGGATGCTGGTGCTGGATACGCCGCTGCCGCTGGACTTGGCCGCGCTGCGCGGCAACCCGGCGCTCGCCGCCGCCGAGGCCTCCACCGGGCCGGAGGCGACGACGCTGCGCCTGCCCGCCGCCGGCCTGCCCACGCCGCGCCTGCGTCGGGACGGCAATGCCTGGGTGCTGGACCAGCCGACCGGGGAGACCGGGCTGCGCGGCATCCTGCCCGAGATCGAGGCCGGTCCACCCACCCGCCTGCTGCTGCGCGCCGAACAGGCCGGCGGCAGCGTCTCCGTCCTCGACCCCGAGACCGGCACCGCGCTGCTGGTGGGCACCGTGCGGGGCGGGACGGAAGCGGTCACGCAAGGCCGGCGCGCCGCCCTGTTCGAATTGCTGCCGACGCGCCTCGGCGCCGCCATCCTGCCGCGTGCCGATACGGTGACGCTGCGCGCGCTGCCCGGCCGCTTCATGGCCGGCGCCGCGCCAGGGGCGGAGTTGGCGCTCGGCCCGGATGTGCCCGCTGCCGCCGCGGCCGCCGCGGCCATGACGCGCAGCTTCGACCTGCCGGCGGAGACTCTGGCGGGGCTGCAGGAACGGGTCCGCAACGCCACCAGCGCGGTGGCCGCCGCCGCCCCGCTCAGCCGCGGTGTGCCGCGCCTGCGAGTGGCGGAGGGGCTGCTGACGCTGGGCCTGCCGCAGGAAGCCCAGGCGATGGTGATGCTTGCGCTGCGGGAGGACCCGGCGCTGGCCGAACAGCCGCGCGCCCACGCCCTGCACGGCGCCACGGCGCTGCTCAGTGGCCGTCTGGCGGAGGCGGTGGGCCTGGACCACCCCGGCCTGCCGCAGACCGATGAGATCGCGCTGTGGCGCGGCCTGCTGGCCGCGGCGCGGGGGCAGGAGGCGGCGCCCGCAGTCGCTGCCGGCCTGCCGCTGCTGCTGTCCTACCCGGCGCCGCTCCAGGCCCGGCTGGCGCCGCTCGCTGCGGAAGCCCTGGCGGCGGGCGGGGAGGGGGAGGCGGCGCGCCGCCTGCTCGCCACCCGCGACCAGGATGATCCCTCACTGGCCCTGGCCCTGGCTCGGGTGCTGGAGGCGGAAGGCGCGGTGGAGTCGGCGCTGGTCGCCTATGATGCGCTGGTGCGGGGCCGCGACCGCCGGGCGCGTGCCATTGCCATGCGACGCGCGGCGGAATTGCGCCTTTCAAAAGGTCTGATCGACGCGGCCGGCGCGGCGGCGGCGCTGGAAGCGACGCTGGCCGCCTGGCGCGGCGATGCGCTGGAGACGGAGGGCCGTTCCCGCCTGGCGGAATTGCGCATGCTGGCCGGCGATGCGCGCGGCGCCTTCGACCTGCTGCGGGAGACGGCGGCGATGTTCCCCGACCTCGCCGCCGGGCTGCGGACCCGCCAGGTGCAGGCACTGCTGGGCGCGCTGGATCGTTCGCCGCCGCTGGCCGCCGTGGTGCTGTACGACGCCCATGCCGACATGCTGCCGCCCGGCGATGCGACGGAACAGGCGCTGGGTTCGCTGGCGGAACGCCTCGCAGCGCTGGACCTGCTGGACCGCGCCGGCCATGTGCTGCGCGGCGCGGCGGAACGCGCCCCGGATGCGGAGGCGAAGGGCCGCATCGGCGCAAGGCTCGCCGGGCTCGCGCTGGGCGCCGGCGATGCGCGCGGCGCATTGAAGGCGCTGGAGGAGACGGGCGGATCGCAACTTTCCAGCAATCTCACACGGTCCCGTCTGCTGCTGAAGGCGCGCGCTCAGGCGCGGGCCGGGGAGGCGGATGAGGCGGTGGCCAGCTACCGTGAGGCCGGGCCGGCGGCAGCGGCCGAACTCGCCGTGCTGCTGGAGGAAAAGCAGGATTGGGCCGGCGCCGCGGCGGCGCTGCGCCAGCACCTGGCGAGCGTGGCCCCGCCCGCGCCGGCCCCGCTGGAGGAGGCGCTGAAGCCGGTGGTCGCGCGCATCGCCGCCTTGCTGACTCTGGCCGGCAACGAAGCCGGCCTTTCCGAACTGCGCGCGGAGGAACAGGCGCGGATGTCGGACGGCCCGCTTTCCGGCACCTTCAACCTGCTGACGGCGGAGCGCGTGGCCGGGCTGTCGGACCTGCCGCGGCTCCAGCAGGAACTGGATGTCGCGCGCGGGCTGCCCGGCAGACTGGACGGGTTGCGGGCCGGGACCCCCATTACAAGGTAATTTTCGCGCCCCCCCCCGGGGGGAGCCGGCAAAGCAGCCGGTCCCCCCCGGGGGGGGACCCACTTTTTTTTCGGCCTTTGGTCCCGAATTCGCTTGCGCCCCCCCCCGGTTTGCCGCATACCCCGCCGCCTTGACCCGATCTGCTTTGAACAGCCGCATTCCCGCGGCGAGCGATCATCCCGGTCATCTGCTGGCTGGAAGGAGCCCTTACCATGGAAGCTCTCGTCCAACTGGGGATGGTCTCGGATCTCCCGAGCGACGCCCAGAATGATGAGAACCGCTCGGCGGAAACGAAGGACTACTTTGTCCATCGCAACGGCGTGCGTTATGCGGGAACGCATCTGATCATCGACCTGTGGGGGGCGACGAATCTCGACGACCCCGACCATATCGACGCGGTGCTGCGCGAAGGCGCGCTGGCTACCGGCGCCACCATCCTGCACGGCCATTTCCACCACTTCTCTCCGAATGGTGGCGTGTCCGGCGTGTTGGTGCTGGCCGAGAGCCATGTGTCGATCCACACCTGGCCGGAGCGCGATTACGCCGCGCTGGACATCTTCGTCTGCGGCGAATGCGACCCCTACAAGGCGCTGCCGGCGCTGAAGAAGGGCTTCCTGGCGGAGCGCGTGCAGCTTGCCGAGCACAAGCGCGGCCTGATCGGCTGAACCCGGCCCTCAGGGCCGGATGGGTTTGGGGCGGGCCGCAGGGTCCGCCCTTTTTTGCGCGCATGGGGTTGATGATGACGACTGAGACCTGGGTGAACGAGACGCTTTATGCGGAATGGGGCCAGCGCTTCCTGGTGAAGCGGGAACTGGCGCATGTGAAGTCTGACTTCCAGGACATCCGCATCTTCGAAAGCCACCTGCACGGCCGCGTCATGCTGCTGGATGGCGTGGTGCAGATTACGGAGGCGGATGAGTTCGTCTACCAGGAAATGCTCGCCCATGTGCCGCTGCTTGCGCATGGCGCGGCGAAGCGCGTGCTGATCATCGGCGCCGGCGATGGCGGCGTGCTGCGGCGCGTGTTGCAGCATCGCACGGTGGAGCGCGCCGTGATGGTGGAGATCGATGGCGAGGTGATCCGCCTGGCGAAGGAACATCTGCCCGCCATCGGCGGCGATGCCTGGACCGACCCGCGCGCCACCGTCATCGTCGGCGACGGCATCGACCATGTGCGCACCGCGGAAGCCGGCAGCTACGACGTGATCATCGTCGACAGCACGGACCCGATCGGCGTCGGCGAAGTGCTGTTCACCGACGAGTTCTACGCGAACTGCGCCCGCATCCTGACGGAGCGCGGCCTGGTGGTTAACCAATGCGGCGTGCCCTTCATGCAGGCCGAGGAACTGCGCGAGACGTCGCTGCGCCGCGGGAAATTCTTTCCGGATGTCTTCGCCTATGTCGCCGCCGTGCCGACCTATGTCGGCGGCTTCATGACACTGGGCTGGGCGGCGAAGGATGCCGGCTGCCGCCAGGTGGTTCTGGCCGAGATCCGCCGCCGTGCGGATGTCGCGGGCGTGCTGGACACCACGCGCTACTGGACGCCGGAAATCCACCTCGGCGCCTTCAACCTGCCGCCCTATATCGGCATGCACCTGCCGCGCGGGTAAGGTCAGGCCTCCACCGGCGGCGGCACGCGGTCACCCGGCTGCAACCCGCGCAGCCGGCGCTCGCAGAAGCGTTCGCCGAACACGTCGCGGAGCGAGGAGGCGATGGCGTTGCGCGCCGTCTCGAACTCCTTGCGCGCCGCGGCGTCATCGGCCTCGGCCAATGCGCGCGCCTCGGCGGAGCGGATGGTCGCGATTTCCTCGTTCAGCCGCTTGGCCGAATCCCGTGGCAACGCGCGGCCGGCGACATAGACCGCCTGGCTGATGCCGATCAGCGTGATGAGCTGGTCCGGCAGGGTGAAATTCTCCAGGTCGCCGGTGCCGCTGACCACCAGGGCGATCGCGGCGAACAGGCTGAACAGCAGCGCCTGCACCCGCGTCACGTCGATCTCGCCATCCGATTCCACCAGGTCCGTCCAGCGCGGCAGGCGCGGCGTCGGATCCAGCACGCCGGTACCGAGCAGCCAGAGCCGGTTCGCCGTGTGCATGACGGACCCCTCCGTCAGCCGCGCAAGGGTGGACCCGGTCAGCGTCACGCCCAGCAGCGTGAGCACGGAGGTGGAAAGGTTCGGCATTTCCCCCGTGCGGCCCATGACATAGGCATAGACCCCGGCAAGAACGAGGGTGAACAGCAGCACCTGGAAGCGCGACAGGCTGCAAAAACCGAAGCTGTCCTGCGCGATCACGGTCGGCCGCAGCGCATAGGCGAAGGCGCCGGGCGCGCCGGCACCCAGCAGGCGGCGGCTGTGCTCATATTGCCGCGCATGGATTCGCGAAGCCGCAAAGGCCAGCGTCAGATAGGCGGCCAGCACGGTCAGCAACCCAGCCGTGGTGGACAGGCGCAGGGTGGAGACGAAAAGCGGTTGGCGCGCATAGACGCGCAGCTCCCGCCCACTGGCGCGCAGTGGGCTGGCATCCGCCTGCGTCGGGTCCAGGCAGAGGAACAGCACCACCTGCCAGGAGGATGGCCACCAGCCACGGTCAATCGCCGGGAAAAGGGCGGAGACGGTGGTCGCGTCATCATCCGGTGATGGCGGCAGCACCGTGCCGCGCTGGAGATGGCTCTCGCGCAGATCGACCGGGGAGATGCCGTCGGGGTAGATCACCGCTTCGAAGAAGGCATTGCGCCACTCCAACGGGGTCAGCCATGGCGGCCGCGCCACGGTGATCTCCAGCGTCGGTACGGCCTTGGAGGTCTGCCGCACCGGCCGCAGGGGCAGCGACGGTGCGCTGGTATTCAGATGGCGGGCCACATCCTCCATCATCATGAAGCCGGACCCGACGCGCCAGGGCTCGTCCCGCGGCACCGGGGGGCTGCACTGGATGGCGCGGGACAGCGGCTGCGCCTGCCCAGGTGCGGTCCAGAGGAGGCCCAGCAGCAGTATGGCAATGAAACCGCGCAGCATGGCCCGTCTCCGCAACCCCGCCGGGACCGTGCGGCCGCAGTCACAACCTGCGCAACAGGTATTCGGTTTCGCCCATTTCAGTGCGGCGTGGGTTCAGCTTGGGGCGAAGCCCTGCACCAGGCTGCCCGCGATCAGCCGCCAGCCATCCACCAGCACGAAGAAGGCCAGTTTGAAGGGCAGCGCCACGATGGTCGGCGGCAGCATCATCATGCCCAGCGACATCAGCAGGCTGGCGGCGACGAGGTCGATCACCAGGAAGGGCAGGAAGATCAGGAAGCCGATCTCGAAGGCGCGGCGCAGCTCACTCACCATGAAGGCGGGCGTCAGCACCCTCCAGGGCGCCTGTGCCGCATCCGACATCGGCAGGTTGGCGAGGTCGAGGAACAGCGCCAGATCGGAATCGCGCACCTGGGCGGCCATGAAGCGGCGGAACGGCTCGGCCGCGGCCTGCAGCCCCTCCAGCTCCCCGATCGTGCCGGCGGCCATGGGCCGCAGGCCCTGTTCCCAGGATTGCATCAGGGCGGGCTCCATGACGAACAGGGTCAGGAACAGCGCCAGGCCGATCAGCACCGGGTTGGGCGGGATGGATGGCGCGCCGATGGCGCTGCGCAGCAGGGCCAGGACGATGACGATCCGGGCGAAGGCCGTCATCATCACGATCAGCGACGGCGCCAGGGACAGCAGCCCGATCAGCGCGGTGAACTGGATCAGCCGCGCGGTGGTGCCGGATTGCCCCGCGCCGAGATCGAGGTTGAGGCTCTGGCCGAGCGCCACCCCCGGCAGCAGCACCAGCAGCAGGACCAGAAGCCGGGTCATCGCCTAACCTCCGGCGGCACTTCGTCCGGCGGCCCCTCTGGCGGCAGCCAGCCGAGCGACACATCCTGCGCGCCGCCGGTCACCAGCAGCAGGCGGCGATTGTCGCAGCGCAGCAGCAGCAGGCGGCGGCGGCCATCAAGTTGCAGGCTTTCCTCGATGGCGAGGTGGCGGCCGGCCCGCTGCCCGATGCCGGCCGCCCGCGCCGCGCGCCCGGCCAGCAGCAGCGCCGCCAGCACCGCGAGCATGGCGGCGGCGGCGGTCAATCCGGCGGTGATGAGGCTTGCGGTCTCGGTCATCCTGTCCCCCGCGCGCCGCATCCTGCGGCCCGCAACAACACCTGCTCAGCCGCGGGCCACCTGAGCGGTCAGCTCGTTCACCTGGCGCAGCAGCGCCTCCAGCGCCGGGCGCAGCATCCGGGCTTCCTCCACCCCGAGGGCAAGCACGGCGGCACAGAGCGCCGTGGCGTCGCGATCCAGGCCCTCGAGGTCCACCCGGCGCCCGCCCTCCACCAGCGCACGCGCGACCAGCACGGTGCCGCCCATCGATTCGATGGCGGCATGCACGGCCTCGGCATGGGTGGCGGTATGGGGCATGGCCGCAATCTGGCAGGCCGGGGTGAAGGATTCCTCAACGCCGCGGGCGGGATGAACCAGCGGCGGCGGAAACCCTTCCTTCATGCCCTGCGGGCCAGAATGGGCGCATGGAAGCCCTGACCTCCACCTCCAGCCGCCCCGCTCCGGCCGCGCGCGCGGCCAGCCCGCTCGACCTTGCCGCGAGGCGGGTGAGCTGGCTCGACAGCCGGCAGGCGGTGCTGGCGCGGAACATCGCCAATGCCGATACGCCGAACTACCGGCCGCATGATCTGCTGCCCTTCGCGCGGCACCTGGCCGCGGCGCTGCCGCCCGACATGGCGCGCACCGCGCCGGCGCATCTGCCCCCCCGCGGCGGCAATCGCGCGGCCGCGCCGGAGGACCGACTGGTGGCGGAGGCGGTGCCGGATGGCAACGCCGTGTCGCTGGACCGCGAGGCGGTGCGGATGGCGGAGACGGATACGGCGCATGCGCTCGCCATGGCCGTGCATCGCAGCTTCATGGGCATGTTCCGCCTGGCAATCGGCCGTCAGGGCTGAAGCCGGCGTCTGGAGGAGGACAGGGTATGGATCTCGATCGGGCGCTTCGCATCTCCGCCGCCGGCATGGCCGCGCAATCGACGCGGCTGCGGGTGGTGGCCGAAAACCTGGCCAACCGCGACAGCACCGGTGAGTCGGCGGGTGCCGACCCTTATCGCCGCCGCACCGTCAGCTTCGCCAATCGGCTGGACCGGTCGCTGGGGGCGGAGGTTGTGGGCGTGTCACGCATCGGCACCGAGCCGGGCGACTTCCCCACCCGCTTCGACCCCGCGCACCCGGCCGCCGATGACCGCGGCTACGTCAAGCTGCCCAATGTGAACAGCGTGGTGGAGGTGATGGACATGCGGGAGGCGCAGCGCAGCTACAGCGCCAACCTCTCGGTCCTTGAGACCACGCGCGGCATGTTGACCCGCGCCATCGAGGCGCTGCGCTGATGGCCATTGGGGCGGCTCAGGCCGCGGCGGCCTATGCCTCGGCCGGCGCCGGCCGCGCCCCCGCGATTGGCGCCGAGGCGGCCGGCGGGGAGGCTGGTTTCGGCGCGGCGCTGAGCCGGGCGATGGAGGCCGGCGTGCAGGTCGGCCGCAGCGCCGATGCCGCCTCGACCCAGGCGCTGATGGGCCAGGGCAGCGTCTCCGACGCCGTGCTCAGCATCTCCCGCGCCGAGCTGGCCCTGCAGACCGCCGTCTCGCTGCGCGACCGCGTGGTGTCGGCGTACCAGGAAGTCATGCGGATGCCGATCTGAGGCACCGCGCCACAAGGCCCCTCGGGGCGTGATCGCTTGGCCAGGAGGGCCTCGATGTCGGAACAGGCCATGGGCCAGGCGCTGCGGGAAGCGCTGTGGGTCTCGACCCAGGTGATGGGGCCGCCGCTGCTGGCGGTGCTGGTCATCGGGCTGGTGGTGTCCCTGGTGCAGGCGCTGACCCAGATCCAGGAGGCCACGCTGGCCTTCGTGCCGAAGCTGGTGATCGGCGGGGCGCTGATGCTGCTGCTCGGCCCCTTCACCGCGCAGGTGATGACAAGCTGGACCGAGACGCTGTTCGACCGGATGATCCAGATCGGCGGCGCGCCGTGAACGACAGCGACCTTCTGCTGCTGCAATCGCTGCCCGGCCTGGCCTTCCAGGCCGTTCTCGTCTTCGCCCGCCTCGGCGCCGCCGTGCTGCTGCTGCCCGGGCTGGGGGAGCAGGAGGTGCCAGCGCCGATCCGGCTCGGCCTTGGCCTGCTGCTGGTGGCACTGCTGTTTCCCGTGATCTCGCCCGGCCTGCCGCCGGCGCCGGAGGATGCGGCGGAGGCCACGCGGCTGCTGGCGATCGAGGTGGTGGTGGGGCTGTGGATCGGCACCCTGGCACGGCTGGCGCTGACCGCCTTCGCCATGGCCGGCCAGGCGATCTCGGCGCTGATCGGGTTGGGCGGGCTGATGGTGATGGACCAGACGCTGGGGGCGCAGGCCACAGCGCTCGGCCGCACGCTCGGGCTGCTGGCGGTGGTGCTGGTGCTGTCCACCGGGTTGTATGCCTGGCCGCTGCGGGCGCTGGTGGAGAGCTATGCAGTGCTGCCGGCGGGCAACCCGTTCCCGGCCGGCATGGCGGTGGAGGTGGTGGCCCAGGCGGGGGCGGATAGTCTTTCACTGGCGCTGCGGCTGGCCGCGCCCTTCGTCATCGGCGCGGTGGTGCTGAACGTGGCGCTCGGCCTGCTGGCGCGGCTGGCGCCGCAGGTGCAGACCTTCTTCGTCGCGGTGCCCGGGCAGATCCTGGCCGGGCTGGCGCTGCTCGGCCTGCTGGCGCCGCCGATGATCGCCGCCTTCGCCGAGGCGCTGCGCGCCAGCTTCGCCGCCCTGCCGGGTCTGCGCTGAGCCATGGCCGAGGGCGGCGAGGGCGCCGATGCCGCCGACGAGACAGAGGCCGCCACACCCAGGCGGATCGAGAAATCGCGGCAGGACGGCCAGGTCGCCTTGTCGAAGGAGGCGGTCGGCTGGTCGGCACTCGCCGCTGCCACGCTGGCCGCGATGCTCGCCTTGCCGGTCACCGGCACCGAGATGTTGCGGGCGATGCGCGCCACGCTGGAACGCGGCCATGCGCTAGCGATGATGGACACCGCGCGCCTGTTGTTCGGGCAGGGTCTGATGGCGCTGCTGCCGGTGGCGCTAGCCGCGGCGCTGGCGGCGGTGGCGGCGACGCTGGCCCAGACCGGCGGGCTGATCTCGGCGAAGAACATGATTCCGCGGCTTTCCAAGATCAGCCCCTGGGCCGGGCTGAAGCGCATGGTGGCGCCGGAAGCGGGCATGGAGTTCCTCCGCAACCTGGTGAAGCTGGCGCTGGTGGGGGCCGCGTTGTGGTTCGCCCTGGGGGATCTGCAGGAGATTCAGGCGGCGCTGCACCAGGCCCCTGGCGGCCTGCCCGCCACCGCCGGTGCCGCGGCGCTGCGGCTGATGCTGGCCGCCCTGGTGGCCTTCGCGGGGATCGCGGTTCTGGACCTGATGTGGGTGCGCTACCGCCATGCCAGCCAGCTGCGGATGAGCAAGCAGGAATTGCGGGAAGAGGCCAAGGAGTCGGAGGGCGACCCGACCATGAAGGCCCGCCGCCGGCAGATACGCCAGGCGCAGGGCCGGCAGCGGATGATGTCCGCGGTACCGCGCGCCGCCGTGGTGGTCACCAACCCCACCCACTACGCCGTGGCACTGGCCTATGGCGGTGACAGCGCCGCGCCGAAGGTTGTGGCCAAGGGCGCGGACGCCATGGCTGCCCGCATCCGCGAGGCCGCCCAACAGGCCGGCGTGCCGCTGGTGGCCAACCCGCCTCTGGCACGCGCCCTGTGGCGGCTGGATCTGGAGGCCGAGATCCCGCCGGAGCACTACCAGGCCGTTGCGGAAATCATCGCCTATGTCTGGCGCCAGCGTGGCGCCGCGGCTCGTTATAGTTGATAGTGGGGCGAACAATGCGCGTGATGATTGCATGGATGCCCAACAACCGGGGCCCTCGGCCGCCGGCCCAATGGACAGCGGCATGACCGAGGCGCGACGCGGGTTGCAGACCCTTCTACGGCGCACCCTGCTGCCAGGGCCGGACCCGCTGGTACAGGCAGTGATGGAGGCCGCGGGAAGCGGGCTGGCGCTGCTTGATGCCGAGGACCGGCTGACCTCCTGGAACAGCGATTTCGCGGGTCTCTGCGGGCCGATGCTGCCGCCGCGTGCGGGCCTGACGCTGCGCCAGCTTCTGGCGCCGGAGGGGCGGGAGGAGACCCTGGCAGCGCTGGCGGCCGGGCAGAAGCGGGTGGTGGCCCTGGCCGGCGACGGGGCGCCGCGGCTGGAGGCGCAGCGCCTCCCGTTGGCGACCGGCGACCGGTTGACGGCGCTGCGGCTGGACCGGGTCTCCACTCGCCCGCCGGAACAGCAGGCGGCCGCTGCCCGGCTTCAGGCGGTGGGTGCGCTCGCCGGGGGCATCGCGCATGATTTCAACAACCTGCTGACCGCCATCGCCGGCAGTGCGGAGGCGGCGCTGACCCGGACGCCGGAGGGCAGTGCCGCGCCGGAACTGCGCCAGGTGATGGAAAGCGCCGGCCGCGGCGCGGCGCTGGTGCGCCAGCTTCTGGCCTTCGCCCGGCAACAGGCGCTGCGGCCGCGCGTGGTGGATCTGAATATGGCCGTCGCCTCCATGGGCGAATTGCTGAAGCGCCTGCTCGGCAGCCGCGTCCGGCTGGCCCTGACGCTGGAGGAGCCTGCCCGCCGCGTGCGGATCGACCCGACCCAGCTCGACCAGGTGATCATGAACCTGGCGCTGAATGCGCGGGACGCGATGCCGGAAGGCGGCGCCATGCGGATCGGCACCAGCCATGCCGTGGTGCTGCGGCCGGAACCGCTGGGCAGCGAGACCCTGCCGGCCGGGCGCTACGCGCTGCTGGAAGTGGCCGATAGCGGCGCCGGAATTCCGGAGGATGTGCTGCCGCGCATCTTCGATCCCTTCTTCACCACGCGCCGCGAACAGGGCGGCACCGGGCTCGGCCTGTCCACCGTGCATGGCATCGTCAAGCAATCCGGCGGGTTCATTTCCGTGGACAGCCAGAAAGGGAAGGGTACGCGCTTCCGCATCTGGCTGCCGCGGCATGAGGGACCGGCCGACCCGCCGGTGCCGACGGCGATGGTGGTGGCGCTGCCCACCCCCGCCTTGCCCAGCCTGCCGCCGCCCACCCCGGCCAGCTACGGCAGCGCGCCGGTGCTGCTGGTGGAGGATGAGGTGCCACTGCTGCGGCTGGCGGAACGCGCCATCCGCCGCGCCGGCTTCGAGGTGATGAGCGCCGGCTGCGCGGAGGAGGCGCTGGAGATGCTGGAACGTGGCGCGCCGACGCCGCTGGCCCTGGTCTCCGACGTGGTGATGCCGGGGATGGACGGGCTGGAACTGGCCGCCCGGCTGCGGACCACCTGGCCGGACCTGCCGGTTCTGCTGGTCTCCGGCTACGCCGAAGCGGCGCTGGGGCGGGACCTGACGGCGGAACGCATCCGTCTGCTGGCCAAGCCCTACAGCCTGGGGGCGCTTGTCGCGGAGTTGAGGGGCATTTTGCCGGCGGACAAGGTAAAAGTTTCCTAAATGTTCTTGTCGGAATGGCCGTTCCGCGCGATATTCCGCTCAGCAGGCTGGGGTGCCCGCGGGAGCGCCAGTTGGCGCCACGCAGGGTTTTTCCAGCCAGGGGATTGACCGGTGGGTAGTAGACCTGCCTCAATTTCGCCCATAGGTTGAGATCAGATTTCGGGAGAGCGAGCCGCATGGACAAGACCAAGGCTCTGGATGCCGCGCTGAGCCAGATCGAACGCGCCTTCGGCAAGGGCTCGATCATGCGGATGGGCAACAAGGCCGCAACGGATGAGGTGGAGGTGATCTCCACCGGCTCGCTCGGGCTGGACCTGGCGCTCGGCATCGGTGGCGTGCCCAAGGGGCGGATCATCGAGGTGTATGGCCCGGAAAGCTCGGGCAAGACCACGCTGGCGCTGCATATGATCGCGGAAGCGCAGAAGAAGGGCGGCACCTGCGCCTTCATCGACGCGGAACACGCGCTGGACCCCGGCTATGCCAAGAAGCTGGGCGTGGATATCGAGAACCTTCTGATCAGCCAGCCGGATGCCGGCGAACAGGCGCTTGAGATCTGCGACACGCTGGTGCGGTCGGGCGCCATCGACGTGCTGGTGGTGGACAGCGTCGCGGCGCTGGTGCCGCGGGCGGAGCTGGAAGGCGAGATGGGCGACACCCATGTCGGCCTGCATGCCCGCCTGATGTCCCAGGCGCTGCGCAAGCTGACGGGCAGCGTCTCCCGTTCCAACACGCTGCTGGTCTTCCTGAACCAGATCCGCCTGAAGATCGGCGTGATGTTCGGCAATCCGGAAACCACCACGGGCGGCAACGCGCTGAAGTTCTATGCCTCCATCCGCATGGAAATCCGCCGGATCGGCGCCATCAAGGACCGCGACACCACCACGGGCAACCAGACCCGGGTGAAGGTGGTGAAGAACAAGATGGCGCCGCCGTTCCGGCAGATCGAATTCGACATCATGTATGGCGAAGGCATCTCCAAGGTGGGCGAGCTGATCGACCTCGGCGTGAAGGCCGGAATCGTCGAGAAGTCGGGCGCCTGGTTCAGTTGCGACAGTCAGCGGATCGGCCAGGGGCGGGAGAATGCGAAGCAGTTCCTGCGCGACAACCCGGCCATGGCGGAAAGCGTGGAAAAGCGCATTCGCGACCAGGCCAGCGGCCTGGCCAGCACCATGCTGGCCGGGGAGGGTGAGGAAGCGGCGGCGGCCGAGTAGGCGGAACCTTTACGGCCACAAGCGTTGGATGGCGGAACCGTAACCGAAACCGGGGGTCCCAAGGTCCGTCTTCCGCTTGCCGGCATCGCCGCCGCCACGTTTCTGTTCGCCGCGCCCGCCTTTGCGCAGTCCTTGGCGCAGCCTTCGCCTGGCCGGTGTGTCGGGCAGGTCGATATTACCCGTGCCATCGAGATCGCCCGGGGCGCGGGCATCGCCCGTGTCGACCAGGCGGAGTGCGACGATGGGCTCTGGGAGGTCGAGGGCCGCGACGCCCAGGGCCGCAACATCGAGGTGGATGTGGACCCGCGCGATGGCCGGGTGGTGAAGGTCGAGCGCGACTGAGGCGGGATGGCGGGGCGGCCACGCCTCGCGCCAGCGGGGTGGCGACGCGCACGCCCCGCTTCCGGTTTGGCGGATTCTGCTCTAACGATCGCGGCCCCTTGCGAGACATGCCGAGACCATGAGCAGCAGCAACGATATCCGCGCCACTTTCCTCGACTATTTCCGGCGCAACGGACACGAAGTGGTGGAAAGCTCCCCCCTCGTGCCGCGCAACGACCCGACGCTGATGTTTGCCAACAGCGGCATGGTCCAGTTCAAGAATGTCTTCACGGGCCAGGAGAAACGCGGCTACCAGCGCGCGACGACGGCGCAGAAGTGCGTGCGGGCGGGCGGCAAGCACAATGACCTGGACAATGTCGGCTATACCGCCCGGCACCACACCTTCTTCGAGATGCTGGGCAATTTCAGCTTCGGCGATTACTTCAAGGAACAGGCGATCGAGCACGCCTGGACCTTGCTGACGCGCGATTTCGGCCTGCCCAAGGACAAGCTGCTGGTCACCGTCTATTCCGAAGACGAGGAAGCGCCGGTCTTCTGGAAGAAGATCGCCGGCCTGCCGGATAGCCGCATCATCCGCATCCCGACCTCCGACAATTTCTGGCGCATGGGCGATACCGGCCCCTGCGGCCCCTGCTCCGAGATTTTCTTCGACCATGGCGACCACATCCCCGGCGGCCCGCCCGGCAGCCCGGAGGAGGATGGCGACCGGTTCATCGAGATCTGGAACCTGGTCTTCATGCAATATGAGGAAGGTCCCCCGGGGGTTCGCGTGCCGCTGCCGCGCCCCTCGATCGACACCGGCATGGGCCTGGAACGCTTCGCGGCGATCCTGCAGGGCAAGCACGACAATTACGACACGGACACGCTGCGCGCCCTGATCCTGGCGAGCGCCGAGGCCACTGGCCAGGACGCGGACGGCCCATGGAAGACCAGCCATCGCGTGGTGGCGGACCATCTGCGCGCCGGCACATTCCTGATGGCGGATGGCGTGCTGCCCTCCAACGAGGGCCGCGGCTACGTCCTGCGCCGCATCCTCCGCCGCGCCATGCGCCACGCCCATATGATGGGGGCGCGGGAGCCCCTGCTGCACCGCCTGGTGCCGGCGCTGACCCGCCAGATGGGCGCGGCCTATCCGGAGATTTTCCGGGCTGAATCCCTGGTTGTCGAAACCCTGCGGCTGGAGGAGACGCGCTTCCGGTCCCTGCTGGAGCGCGGCCTCGGCCTGCTGGCGGATGAATCGGGCAAGCTGGGCGACAGGGGCACCCTGCCGGGCGATGTCGCCTTCAAGCTGTACGACACCTACGGCTTCCCCCTCGACCTGACGCAGGACGCGCTGCGCGGCGAGGGTAAGTCCGTGGACACAGAAGGCTTCGCGGCCGCCATGGCCGAGCAGAAGCAGCGCGCCCGCGCCGCCTGGGCTGGCTCCGGCGAGGCAGCGACGGAAACGCAGTGGTTCGACCTGAAGGAGAAGCTCGGCGCCTCCGAATTCCTCGGCTATTCGACCGAGAGCGCGGAGGGTGCAATCCAGGCGATCCTGGTCGACGGCAAGCCGGTGGACTCCGCACCAGCCGGCACCGAGGTCGCCATCCTGCTGAACCAGACGCCCTTCTACGCGGAATCGGGTGGCCAGGTGGGTGATGCCGGGCTGATCTCCGCTGGCGAGGCCTGCCGGATCGTGGTGCGCGATACGCAGAAGAAGCTGGGCGAGCTGTTCGTGCATTACGGCGTAGTGGCGCATGGGGAGGCGAAGCTCGGCCTGCCGGTGGTGGCCGAAGTGGACCACACCCGCCGCGGCACCATCCGCGCACATCACTCCGCCACCCACCTGCTGCATGAGGCGCTGCGCCGCCGGCTGGGCACGCATGTCTCCCAGAAGGGCTCGCTGAACGCGCCGGACCGCCTGCGCTTCGACGTCTCCCAGCCCACGCCGATGACGGATGACGACCTCGCCTGGGTCGAGACCGAGGTGAACGCCCGCATCCGCGAAAACGCCGAGGTGGTGACAAGGCTGATGACGCCGGACCAGGCCGTGGCCGTCGGCGCCATGGCGCTGTTCGGCGAGAAGTATGGCGACGAGGTGCGCGTGGTCTCCATGGGCCACGACCCGCAGGCGGTGGAACGCCACGGCGTCTATTCGCTGGAACTATGCGGCGGCACCCATGTGAAGCGCACCGGCGATATCGGGCTGTTCCAGATCGTCTCCGAAGGCGCCGTCGCGGCCGGTATTCGCCGCGTCGAGGCGGTGACGGGTGAGGCGGCGATGAAGCTGCTGGAGGAACGCGACCGGCAGCTCAGCCAGGCCGCCGCGGTGCTGAAGGCGCGCCCGGCCGAATTGGCGGATCGCATCGCGAACTTGCTGGAAGACCGCAAGAAACTGGAGCGCGAGGTCTCCGACCTGCGCAAGAAGCTGGCGACGGGCGGTGCGGCGGCGGAGGTTGAGGAGATCGCCGGCCTGCGCGTGGCGCTGCGCGAACTCGGCGAAATGCCGCCGCGCGACCTGAAGGGCGTGGTCGAGGCCATCCTGCAATCCGGCGCCGCGGATGTGGTGGCCGTGGTCGCGACCGCCGAGGGCAAGGCCAGCGTCTTTGTCGGTATCGGCGACGCCGCGAAGGGCAAGACGGATGCCGTGACCCTGGTGCGCGCGGCAAGCGCGGCCATCGGCGGCAAGGGCGGCGGCGGCAAGCCGGACATGGCCCAGGCCGGTGGCCCGGATGGCGCCAAGGCGGCGGAGGCTCTGGCGGCGGTGCGGGCGGCGCTGGCGGGGTGAGGGCGCGCGCCCTCGGCTTCGCGCCCGGAATTTTCGCCCCCGGCAAGCTGAACGCCATCACCGATGTAGCTGGCGTTCGCGTCGGCCAGGTCACGGTGCTGGAAGGCGAGGCCACCCGCACCGGCGTCACCGCCATCCACGCCCATGCCGGCAATCCGTTTGCGGAGCGTGTGCCGGCCGGCCTGTTTGCCATGAACGGCTACGGCAAGATGGCCGGCGTCACCCAGGTGCAGGAACTTGGCGAGCTGGAGACGCCTATCCTGCTGACCAACACCCTCGCCGTCGGCCGAGCGGTGGAGGCGCTGGTGGATTGGACCCTGGCGCAGCCGGGCAATGAGGCGGTGCGCTCGGTCAACGCCGTGGTGGGTGAAACCAATGATGGCCGCCTGAACGACATCCGCGCCCGCGGCATCACCCACCAGCACATGCTGGATGCGCTGGCCGCGGCCTCGGAAGGTCCGGTGGCGGAGGGCTGCGTCGGCGCCGGCACGGGCACCATGGCCTTCGGCTGGAAGGGCGGCATCGGAACATCCTCCCGAATCCTGCCCACCGCGCTGGGCGGGTGGGTGGTGGGTGCGCTGGTGCAGGCGAATTACGGCGGTGCGCTGGTGATGGACGGGCTGCCGGTGGGGCGGCTGCTGAAGAAGTACTACCTGGCCGAACATGTGGCGGAACAGGCGGATGCCGACGGATCCGTCATGGTGGTGGTCGCCACCGACGCGCCGCTGTCGGACCGCAACCTGAAGCGCCTGGCGCGGCGCGCCATGGGCGGCATCGCCCGCACCGGCGCGGCCTTCTCCGATGGCTCCGGCGACTATGCCCTGGCCTTCGCGACGCATGAGGCGGTGCGGCGCGGCCCCGGGCGGGGCGCCACGCTGGATTGGCCGAATGATCGCATGTCGCCCCTGTTCGTCGCCGCGGCGGAAGCGACGGAGGAGGCGGTGCTGAACGCGCTCACCATGGCGACCACCGTTGAAAGCCGCCTCGGCGGGCGCCGTGTGGTCGGTCGGGCGCTGCCGCTGGACCAGGTGGCGGCGTTGCGTCGGGCTTAAACACTTCGCGAAGGCTTCTCCGGCAGTCTGGGCGCGGTTCGGAGGGCTGGAGGCGGTGTGGCGACCCTGCTGGGCGGGCTGGTGCTCGCGTTGTTGCTGCTTGGCCTGGGCTTGCTGATACGCCGCATGCTGCGCGCGGTCTTGGCTTTCGTGCAGCGCCTGCGCCGGCCGCATTGGCGCGGCTTCACATTGCCCGCCTTGCGCCTGTCCCGCAGCCGCGCCTTCGCCCGTGCCGAAAGCGCGCGCGCCGAGTTGCTGGCGGCAAAGGTCGCGCGGTTGCGGGTGAAGTTGCGCCTCGCGCGCCAGGCACCGGCGGAGCCACGCTTCCAGCGCGCCAAGCGCGAATTCGCCCGCCGCTTCCATCCAGACCGGCTGCCGCCGCGCAGCCCGGATCGCCGCGTGCGGATCGCGATGTTCCAGGAATTCTGGGCGGTGCTGCGCGGGATCGAGCGCGGCTGATCAGGCCTTCTCGATCACCGCATGGCGCAACGCGCTGCGGAATTCGCGGCGGTGCAATTCGCGCAGCACGAACAGGCTGGTGGCGATCAGCGCCAGCGGGTGCACCACCCAGGCCAGCGCAGCCAGGCCGAAATAATAGCTCCGCAGCCCGGTGTTGAAGTGCCGTGCAGCGCGGTTCGCCACATCGGCCGCCATGTCCGCCATCGAAGTCGCCTCGGCATCCGGTTTGCCGCAGGGAATGCCGCCGACCAGGATCGAGGTGTAGTTGAACTGCCGCAACGCCCAGGTCAGCTCGAAGAAGGCATTGACGAAGATCAGCAGCAGCAGGCCGATCTTGATCTCCCAGGTCTGATCCGTCGGCACCGCCGCATAGGGCAGGGCGGCGACGACGCGCCGGCCGAGATCGGGCGCACCGAGCAGCGCCACCAAGCCGCCCAGGATGAAGATGCTGGTGGTGGCGAGGAAGCTGGTGCTGTTCATCAAATTGCCGATCGCCGCCATGTCGGCGATGCGGTTTTCCCGCGTCAGCATGGCGTGCATCCAGCGGCGCCGGTAGCCATCCATGGCTGCGATGACACTGGCGCGGCGGATTCGCGGCACCCGGTCCACCACATTGGCGTAGCCCAGCCAGCAGCCGGCGAAGATCGCCAGGGCCGTCCAGTCGAGCAGGGTGAAGCTGGTCATGCGGGTCTTATACTGCAGTGCAGCATAAAACGGCCAGTGTGGAGCCGGGCGGGCTTGCGGCCCGCCCGACCCCGTCAGGTCAGGCCATCTGCTTCTTCAGGTTCTCATCCAGCTTGGCCAGGAACTGCTGGGTGTTCAGCCAGGGCTGGTCCTTGCTGATGAGAATGGCGAGGTCCTTGGTCATGTCGCCGGCTTCCACCGTCTCGATGCAGACCTTCTCCACCGCATTGGCGAAATCGACCACGTCCTGCGTGCCGTCGAACTTGCCGCGATAGGCCAGGCCCCGGGTCCAGGCGAAGATCGAGGCGATCGGGTTCGTGCTGGTCTCGCGGCCCTTCTGGTGCTCGCGGTAGTGGCGCGTCACCGTGCCGTGAGCCGCTTCGGACTCGACCGTATTGCCATCCGGGGACAGCAGCACGGAGGTCATCAGGCCGAGCGAGCCAAAGCCCTGCGCCACGATGTCGGACTGCACGTCGCCATCGTAGTTCTTGCAGGCCCAGATATAGCCGCCTTCCCACTTGAGCGCGGAGGCCACCATGTCGTCGATCAGGCGGTCTTCATAGACCAGGCCGGCTTCCTTGAACTTGGCGGCGAATTCGGCGTCGAAGACTGACTTGAAGATATCCTTGAAGTTGCCGTCATAGGCCTTCAGGATCGTGTTCTTGTGGCTGAAATACACGGAATACTTGCGCGCGAGGCCGTAGTTGAAGGAGGCGCGGGCAAAGCCCTCGATCGAGGCGTTCAGGTTGTGCTGGCCCATGAACACGCCGGCATCCTTGAAGGCGAACTCCCCGATCTCCTGCGGCGCGCCGCCTTCCGGGGTGTAGGTCATCTTCACCGTGCCGGCGCCCGGCACCTTCATCTCCACCGCGCGGTAGATGTCACCAAAGGCGTGGCGGCCGACGACGATCGGCTTGGACCAATGCGGCACCAGGCGCGGCACGTTCTGGCAGATGATCGGCTCGCGGAAGATTGTGCCGTCCAGGATGTTGCGGATCGTGCCGTTCGGGCTGCGCCACATCTTCTTCAGGCCGAATTCCTTCACCCGGGCCTCATCCGGGGTGATGGTGGCGCACTTCACGCCCACGCCGTACTGCTTGGTCGCGTTGGCGGCGTCCACCGTCACCTGGTCATCGGTCTGGTCGCGGTACTCGATGCCGAGATCGTAGTATTTGAGATCGATGTCGAGGTAGGGCAGGATCAGGCGGTCCTTGATGAACCCCCAGATGATGCGCGTCATCTCATCCCCATCCATCTCGACGACGGGGGTCTTAACCTTGATCTTGGCCATGCCTGTATCCTTGCCTGTCTCAGCCGCCGGCCAACGATGCCGGGGCAATGCCATCACGCCGAAGGGTGGGAGGTGGCGGAACATGCCAACCGCACCCCGCCCCGGCAAGCCCGCCCGGGCGCAAGGCTGCACCTATCTGGTGTCCGCATGACCCGGCCACCCCCTGAGACACGGCTGGAACTGGTCGAATGCCCGCATTGCGCGGAGCCGACCATGCCCAACCGGCTTTCCGATGGCAGCCTGGTGTGCTCCTGCGCCGCGGAACGATCCCTTGCGCCGCCACCCGTGATGCTGGATTCCCGCCGCAGGCCGCCCAGATAGGGGCGGCACGTTGAGGAGCAGGGCTGATGATGCTGCGAATGGCCGCAGGGACGATGTTGGGCGCGATGATGGTCGCCGGTGCGGTGACCACCCTGGCGGTGGGCGCCGGCGCGGTCGGCGCGGTGCTGCTGGCGCGACGGATGTGCGAGGAACGCAAGGGCTGGCAGGACGGCGCCAAGGCGGAGCCCGCGCTGGACCTCGACCTGCCCGAGGCCGGGATTTCCGACCCGGCCTGAGGCATCAGTCGGGCAGGATGGCCGTGGCCTCGATTTCGAGCCGCGCCTCCGGCTCGACCAGCGCCACTACCTGCACCAGCGCCATGGCCGGGAAGTTGCGGCCCATCACGGCGCGGTAGGCCGGGCCGAGCTCCGCCAGGCTGACGCGATATTCGGCGATGTCCACCACATACCAGGTCAGGCGGCCGATATGCTCGGGCCTGCCGCCGGCCTCCGCCAGCACAGCCAGGATGTTCGCCAGCGCTTGGCGGGTCTGGGCGACGAAGCCGGTGGGGAAGCGCCCCTGCGCGTCCCAGCCGATCTGCCCGCCGACCAGCACCACCCGGCCGCGCCCCATCATGCCGTTGGAATAGCCACGCGGCTGCGGCCAGCCTCGGGGCTGCAGGGCGGTCAGCGTTCTATCGGCCATCGGCACAGCGTTCCTGGTAGCGGGTGAGCGCAGCGCGCAGATCGGCGGGTATCGGCACCGGGCGGCGCGCATCGAGATCCGTGGTGGCGGTCACCAACTGCATCCGCAGCAGCTCCGCCGATCCACGATGGACATGCATGGTGAAACCGTAGCTGGCGCCGCCGATGCGGGTGAGGATCGGCGTCAGTGTCACCTGGTCGCCCATCAGGCCGGGGGCGAAGAAATCCGCCTCGGCATGGGCAAAGCCGGTGCCGATGCGGCGGGTGGCGTGCAGGGCGTGGAAATCGATGCCGAGCTCGTCCCGGAAAAAATCCTCCACCGCGGCATTGGCGAGCGCGAACCAGGTCGGGAAGAAAACGATGCCGGCCGGGTCGCAATCGCCGAAGCGGATGCGCGCCGCGGCGTGGAAGGCGCCGGCGGGCAGGCTTTCGAAGGGCAGGGGGGTTGGGCGCGTCATGTGCCGGATTTGGCCTGCTGGCGCAGCGCGAAGCGTTGCAGCTTGCCTGTCTCCGTGCGGGGCAGGGCTTCGACGAAGACCACGCTGCGCGGGTATTTGAAGGGCGCGATTTCGGCCTTCACATGGTCCTGCAGCGCCTTGGTGAGCGCGGCATCCGGCAGGAAGCCGGGCTTCGGCACGACATAGGCCCGCACCACCATGCCACGCTCCGCATCCGGCGCGCCGACCACGCCACATTCGGCGACGGCGGGATGGGTCAGCAGTGCGGCTTCGACCTCCGGCCCCGCGATGTTGTAGCCGGCGGAGATGATCATGTCGTCGTTGCGCGCCTGGTACCAGAAGTAGCCGTCGGCATCCTGGGTGTAGGTGTCGCCGGTGATGTTCCAGCCGTGCTGGACATATTGCGCCTGGCGCGGATCATCGAGGTAGCGGCAGCCGGTGGGACCCTTGACGGCCAAGCGGCCGGGCGTGCCGCGCGGCACCTCCGCGCCCTGCTCATCGACCACGCGCGCGAGGTAGCCGGGAACGGGCAGGCCTGTGGCGCCGGGGCGGATTCGGTCCTCGGTCGCGCTGATGAAGATGTGCAGCATCTCGGTGGCGCCGATACCGTCCATCAGCTTCAGGCCCGTCGCGGCCAGCCAGGCATCGTAGATCGCCCGGGGCAGCGTTTCGCCCGCCGACACGCATTTGCGAAGTGAGGAAAAATCGTGCTGCGCGGCATGGGCGGCCATGACGCGATAGGCGGTGGGCGCGGTGAAGCAGATGGTGGCGCGGTGGCGGGCGATGGCGGCTGGCAGGTCCTCGGGCGGGGCGCGTTCCAGCAGCACCGCGGTGGCGCCGACGCGGAAGGGGAACAGCACCAGCCCACCCAGGCCGAAGGTGAAGGCGAGCGGCGGCGAGCCGATGAAGATGTCGGAGGGATCGGGCCGCAGCACCTGCATGGCGTACCCATCGCAGATCGCCAGCATGTCGCGGTGGAAGTGCAGCGTAGCCTTCGGCTCACCGGTGCTGCCGCTGGTGAAGCCGATCAGGCAGATGTCCTCGGCGGCGGTGTCGTGGGCCGTGAAGCCGGGTGCGGCTACCGCGACCATCGCCTCCAGCTCACCCTCGTCCCAGGTGACGAGGTGGCGCAGGTCCGGCGCATCCGCCTTGCGAAGTTCATGGGCAAGGCGCGCATCGCAGAGCGCGTGGGTGATGCGCGCCTTGCGGAGCATCTGGGACAATTCCTTGGCGCGCAGCAGCGGCATGGTGGCCACGACCACGCCGCCCGCCTTCAGCACCGCGAAAGTGGCGGCAACCATCCAGGCATTGTTGGCCGAGCGCAGCAGCACGCGGTTGCCGGACACCAGGCCGAGGCGGTCCACCAGCACACGGGCGATGCGGTCCACGCGGTCGGCGAGCTGCGCATAGGACAGCGTCTCCGCCGGCGTGATCAGCGCGGGGTGGTCACCACGGCCGCAGGTGACGTTGCGGTCCAGGAGTTCCACCGCGCAGTTCAGGCGCGGCGGATAGTGGAACTCCGGCCGGTCGAGAAGGAAGTCCGGCCATTGCTCCCGCGGTGGCAGCAGGTCCTCGCAGAAGCTGTCGCGCATGTCATGCATCCTCGTCCTAGCCGAGTGATGTGCGAAGCTGGCGCTCCGCGCGGGCAATCACCACGCGCTGAATCTCGGAGGCGCCCTCATAGACACGAAGCGCCCGGACCTCCCGGTAAAGTTCTTCGGCCTTGTGGCCCTTCGTGACGCCGAGCCCGCCATGGATCTGCACGTTGCGGTCGGCGCAGCGTTGCGCGGCTTCAGTGGCGTGCAGCTTGGCCATGGAGGCTTCGCGCGTGACGCGCGGCGTGCCGGAATCCTTTAGCCAGGCGGCGCGATAGACGAGCAGGGCGGAGGCCTCAACATCCGTTGCGCTGTCCGCAATCGCGGCCTGTGACATCTGCTGGTCGAAGAGCGTGCCGCCAAAAATTTTTCGGGTCGCGGCGTGCTCCACTGTCATGTCCAGCGCGCGGCGGGCGAAGCCGAGCGCCGCGGCGCCGACGCTGGCGCGGAAGACGTCGAGGGTGGACATGGCGACCCGAAAACCGTCGCCGGGCTTGCCGAGCATATCTTCCGCCGCCACGCGCACATCCGCGAAGTTCAGGCGGGCGAGGGGGTGGGGCGCGGTGACCTCGATGCGCTCCGCGACGGTCAAGCCGGGTGTATCGGCGGCGACCAGGAATGCGGAAAGACCCTTGGCGCCGGGCGCCTCGCCCGTGCGAGCGAAGACGATGTAGGTCGCGGCGATCCCGCCATTGCTGATCCAGGTTTTTTCGCCACGCAGGCGGTAGTGGCCATTGCCATCCGGCGTCGCGGTCAGGGCGAGGGCCGAGACGTCGCTGCCGGCTTCAGGCTCACTCAGCGCGAAGGCGGCGAGCGCGGTGCCGGCGCGGGCGTTTGGCAGCACACGCTCCCGCTGCGCCGCGCTGCCGAACAAGGTCACCGGCCCGGTGCCGAGGCCCTGCATGGCGAAGGCGAAATCCGCAAGTCCGCTGTGCCGCGCAAGGATATCGCGCGCGATGCACAGCGCCCGCACATCGAGCACGCCATCCGCCGGGCAGGGCACGCGCAGCAGGCCCGCATCGCCCATGGCGCGTGCGAGGCGGATGACGCTGGCATCGGCGTCGTGCTCATCCGACAGCGCCTCCGCGTGTTGCGCGGCCCAGGCCTCCACCTCCGCCGCCCAGTCGCGGTGGCGCGGTTCGAAGAAGGGCCAGTCGAGGAAGGAGGTATCGGCCATTAGTTGCCCTTGAAGACGGGGCGCTGCTTCGCCACGAAGGCGTCGAAGGCGCGCCGGAAATCCTGTGTGGTCATGCACAGCGCCTGGGCCACCGCCTCGGCCTCGATCGCCTGTTCGATGGACATGGCCCATTCCATGGCGAGCATGCGCTTGGTCATGGCATGGGCGAAGGCCGGGCCTTCGGCGATGCTGCGCGCCATCTCAGCGGCGGCGTCCTGCACCGCTTCTGGCGCATGCAGCTCATTGAAGAAACCCCAGGTTAGGCCTTCATCCCCGCCGAGGGGCCGGCCGAGATAGAGCAATTCACTCGCGCGCCCCTGGCCGATGAGGCGCGGCAGGATGGCGCAGGCGCCCATGTCGCAGCCAGCCAGCCCAACGCGGTTGAAAAGGAACGCCACCTTGGTCCGCGCCGTGCCCAGCCGCAAATCCGACGCCATGGCGATGATGGCGCCCGCTCCGGCGCAGATGCCGTCCACGGCCGCGATGATCGGCTGCGGGCAGGCGCGCATCGCCTTCACCAGGTCGCCGGTCATCGCGGTGAAGGCCATCAGCCCGCGCGTATCGCGATCCAGCAGCGGGCCAATGATCTCATGCACATCGCCGCCCGAGCAGAAATTGCCGCCGGCGCCGGTGACGACGAAGGCGCGCACCTGCTCGTCACGCAAAGCGGCGCGAAATATGGCGGTGAGCTCGGCGTAGCTGTCGAAGGTCAGCGGGTTCTTGCGCTCCGGCCGGTTCAGCGTGAGCGTGGCGACATGGCCCGCCACCTCCAGCTTCACATGCTGCGCGGCGTAGTCGGCGAGCGGGCCGGTGATCATGCGCTGTGCTCCGGTGGCATTGCGTTGCGGACCGAGATCTTGGCGTGGCCGAGCAGGCGGAACAGCGCACCGCGCTCCACCGCCGTCACGCCGGCCAGAAGCTCCGCAACCCAGCCTTCATGCGCCGCGGATTGCCGCGCAAATTCGCGGCGGCCCTTCGGCGTCAGGCGCAGCAGCTGGGCGCGGCGATCGCCCGGGCGGGCACGACGCTCGATCAGCCCCTCCGCCTCGAGCCGCGCGGCGAGGCCGGTGACATTGCCGTTGCTGACCATCATGTGGCGCGAGACCTCGCCAAGCGAAAGCCCCGCCGGCGCACGGTCCAGCGCGGCCAGGAGGTCGAAGCGGGGCAAAGTGGTGTCGAAGTCGCGGCGCAGGCGGGCGCGGATCTCGCCCTCGATCAAGGTGGTGCAGGTCAGCAGGCGCAGCCATAGGCGCAACTCATCCTTGTGACCGGGGGGCGAATGGGCGAGGGCGGTTTCGGCGTCCACGCTCATGTCTCGCCGCCATCCACCGCGATGGCCTGGCCGTTGATGGCGCCGCTGGCGGGCCAGCACAGGGCGAGTGCTGCCGCCGCGACCTCCGCCGGCTGCACCAGGCGGCGCTGCGGGTTGTGTTTCGCGAGTTCGGCGCGTGCGGTGGCCTCGTCGCGGCCGGTCCTGGCCATGATGCGGGCGATGGAATCGGCCACGATGTCGGTCTCGGTGAAGCCAGGGCAGATGGCGTTCACAGTAACGCCCTTGGTGGCCACTTCCTGCGCCAGCGACCGCACCAGCCCGAGCAGCCCGTGCTTGGCCGCCGCATAGGCCGTGACGTAGGGGTAGCCCTTGAGCGCGGCGGTGGAGGCCACCATCACCACACGCCCGAACCCAGTGGCGAGCATGCCCGGCAGTACCGCCTGCGCCACGGCGACGGCGCCGAGAACGTTCACGCGCCACATGCGATCGAACAGCGCGGCATCGGATTTCAGGAAGGGCGCGCTTTCGGCGGCGCCGGCGGCGTGCAGCAGGATGTCGAAATGCGGCAGTTCCGGCAGCGCGTTGATATCGGCTGCGAGGAATTCCGCAGCCTCCCCGGCCTCCACCCGCGCCCGCAACGGTGCCTCGCGCCGGCCCAGCACCGTCACCCGCGCGCCGGCCGCCGTCAGCGCCGCGGCGCAGGCGGCGCCGATGCCGCTGCCGCCGCCGGTGACCAATGCCGTCCTGCCCTGGAGCGTGCCCACATGCATGATGCTTGAAGCCTAAAACATCGCGCCGCCGCTATGCAACATCCGGTTGAACCCTCATTCCTTGAAGCCTAAACTATTGCGGATAGTGGCCAGGAGGCGCGTATGCGGATCGCGGTGATCGGTGGCGGCCCGGCGGGCCTATACTTCGCCATCCTGATGAAGCGGGACTTCCCGCAATCGCGCATCACCGTAGTGGAGCGCAACCAGGCGGAGGACACCTTCGGCTTCGGCGTGGTGTTCAGCGACGCGACGCTGGATGCCTTCAAGCAGGCGGATGAGCCGAGCTACCGCGCCATCACCGAAAGTTTTGCGTACTGGGACGACATCGCCATTGTCGCCAAGGGCCAGGAACACCGCGTCGGCGGCAACGGTTTTTGCGGCTGTTCGCGTCGCACCCTGCTGATGCTGCTCGCCGAACGCGCGCGCGAAGTGGGCGTCGAGCTCGAATTCCGACGCGAAGCCTCGCCGGAGGATTTCCCGGATGCCGATCTGATCGTCGCCGCGGATGGCATCAATTCCCCGATCCGAGAACGCTTCGCGGACCACTTCCAGCCCGAGGTCGACCTGCGCCCCAACCGCTTCGCCTGGATGGGCAGCACGCGTCCCTTCGACGCCTTCACCTTCTTCTTCAAGGACACGCCGCACGGCATCTTCATCGCCCATTGCTACCAGTACGAGGCCGGGGCCAGCACCTGGGTGCTGGAGACGGACCCGGAGACGTTTGCGCGCGCCGGGCTGGAGGGCATGGAGGAAACCGCCAGCGCCGCTTTCCTCGAAACCGTCTTCGCCGACGAATTGCAGGGCCACCGCCTGATCACCAACCGCAGCCAGTGGCGCCGCTTCCCCACCATCAAATGCGCCCGCTGGGTGCGCGGCAATGTGGTGCTGCTGGGCGATGCCAAGGCCAGCGCGCATTTCTCCATCGGCTCCGGCACCAAGCTCGCGATGGAAGACGCCATCGCGCTACACCAGGCCTTCCTGGCGGAAAGCAACGTGGCCAGCGCGCTGCACGCCTTCGAGACGGGGCGGCGGGAGGATGTGGAGAAGACGCAGCACGCGGCCAATGTCTCCCTCGTCTGGTTCGAGCATGTGAAGCGTTTCTGGGACTTCTCCCCCACCCGCTTCGCCTTCGGCGTGATGACGCGGAGCAAGGCCATCACCTGGGACAATCTGGCGCTGCGCGCGCCGGAATTCGTCGCGGAGACGCAGCGCGCGGTGGCGGAGGAGGTGGGCGGCAGCCCGCGCAACCCGCCGATGTTCCAGCCACTGGCGCTGCGCGACATGAAGCTGGCGAACCGCGTGGTGGTCTCGCCCATGTGCATGTATTCCGCCGAGAACGGCGTGCCCGGCGATTTCCACCTGGTGCATTACGGCGCGCGCGCCGTGGGCGGCGCCGGGCTGGTCTTTACCGAGATGACCTGCATCTCGCCTGAATCCCGCATCACCCCGGGCTGCACCGGGCTGTGGAACGACGCGCAGCAGGCGGCCTGGACCCGCATCGTCGGCCTGGTTCATGCGACTTCGGCGGCGAAGATCTGCCTCCAACTCGGCCATGCCGGCCGCAAGGGTGCGACCAGGCTGATGTGGGAAGGCATGGACCAGCCGCTGGAAGCCGGCGCTTGGCCGATCGTTTCCGCCAGCGCCATCCCCTATTACCCGCATAGCCAGACACCGCGCGAAATGACGCGCGAGGACATGGATGCCGTCACAGCCGAATTCACAGCCGCCGCGCAGCGCGGGCTGGCCTGTGGCTTCGACATGCTGGAACTGCATTGCGCGCACGGCTACCTGCTGGCCAGTTTCCTCTCCCCGCTGACCAACACACGCACCGACGAGTATGGTGGCCCCGTCGAGAACCGCCTGCGCTACCCGCTCGAAATCTTCGCCGCGTTGCGTGCTGTGTGGCCGGCTGGGAAGCCGATGTCGGTGCGCATTTCCGCCACCGACTGGGCCGAGGGCGGGCTTTTGGATGCGGATTGCCTGGCAATCGCACGCGCCTTCGTTGCTGCCGGCGTCGATCTGGTGGATGTCTCGACCGGCCAGACGGTGGCCGATGCCAGCCCGGTCTATGGCCGCATGTTCCAACTGCCCTGGGCGGACATGATCCGCAACGAGGCCGGCGTGGCCGTCATGTGCGTGGGCAACATCACCAGCGCGGACCAGGTGAACACGATCATCGCCGCAGGCCGCGCCGATCTGGTGGCGCTGGGCCGGCCGCATCTGACCGACCCGTTCTTCACCCTGCACGCCGCCGCGCAATATGGCGTGCGGGACGTCGCCTGCCCGCCGCAATACCGCTGGGGCCAGGATGCCGCCCTGCGCAATGGAGCGAAGGACCAGGCGGAGCTGCGCGAGCTGAAGCTGAAGGCGCGTCCTGCGAGCCATGCGCCGCGGGCGGCGGAATAGCGCCACCCGCGAGGGACACCCGCCTCTCGCGGCGCCTGACCAGGACCGGCACGGTCCCGGCCGGGCGTGCTGCACGAACTGGGCATCCAGAGGGGTCACGAGGGTCTCGTCGCCTGCCTCCTGTTGCATGGCGACGGCGCCGGATTCGATCTCGGCATTCTCGCCCCAGCCCACGGCGCGGGGGGCACATGTCCTGCGCGAAGGCACCCTGAGGCGGAGCTCATGTCTGCGATCTGCGCGCTCCGGCGGGTTGCGGCGGCTGATGGTGGCGGAGTTCGGCGGGCGGGGATGAGGGTGGCACAGGCCCTGCCGATCGGCGCCATCGGGAGCGCCTGCTGGACCGGACCTGAATCGTCACCGATGATCTTTCGCAGAGAGAGAGGATATTATATGCAACCGCAGCGGTTCTTAGCCCTGGCTATCACCCTGGCGGCCCTGGCCACCGCCGTGCCTGCGCAGGCGCAGGAGCCGCGATCCATTTGCGGCGGCATGCTTCACCTGGGCAATGGCCATAGTGAGCGGCGGGCCACGCCCGCGGGGACCGAGGTGACCTATCATGCGGATCTGCTGAACCGCCGCTATCAGCCGACGGCGGTCCGGATCATGATGTTCAGCGTGCCTGGCAACCTCCCCGTGGTCAGCACGGGCGGCGGCGCGGTGCATTCCAACCTTCGATGGACCTCGATCCGCGTCGTGACGATCCGGCTGCAGGGCGATGCCGCGGCGCCGAGCGTTGACAGCATCCTCAGCAATGTCCGGTGGCTTTGCGCCTGATCTTCCGGCCGCATCGGCAAGGCAGCTACAGATGCAGGTAGCTGTCCCGCACCTCCGGCGCCGCCTCCAGCTCCGCGCTGGTGCCGGTCCAGACCGTGCGACCCTTTTCGATCACCACATGCCGGTCGGCGAGGCGGGAGACGGCGGCGAGGTTCTTGTCGATCAGCAGGATCGATTGCCCCTCCGCCTTCAGCCGCGCCAGCACGGCCCAGATTTCGGTGCGGATCAGCGGTGCCAGGCCTTCCGTGGCTTCGTCCAGGATCAGCAGGCGCGGGTTCGTCATCAGCGCGCGGCCGATCGCGACCATCTGCTGCTCGCCGCCCGATAGCTTGGCGCCCGTATTGCGGCGGCGTTCGCGCAGGCGGGGGAACATCTCGTACACCGCCTGAAGCGTCCAGCGCGGCGGGCCCGCGGTGCGGTGCGCTGCGGTGGCAAGCAGATTCTCCTCCACCGTCAGCGTCGGGAAGACCTGCCGGCCTTCCGGAACCAGGCCCAGCCCCTGGCGCGCCACGCGATGCGGCGGCAGGCCGGCGACGGCGCGGTTGTCCACCACCACCTCCCCACCCCAGATGCGGCCGCCGACGCTGGGCAGCATGCCCATGATGGCGCGGATGGTGGTGGTCTTGCCCATGCCGTTGCGGCCGAGCAGCGTCACCACCTGGCCCGGCGCGAGGTCCAGATCCACGCCGAACAGCACCTGGCTGCCGCCATAGCCGGCGGTGAGATTCTCCAGCCTCAGCATGGGGCGCCCGCCAAGGGCAATTCGTCCTCGCCCAGATAGGCGGCGCGGACCTCGGCGTTGTGGCGGATGGCGTCAGGGCCGCCGGTGGCGATCAGGCGGCCATAGACCAGGACGGAGATGCGGTCGGCCAAAGCGAAGACCGCCTGCATGTCGTGTTCCACCAGCATGATGGTGTAGCGGCCGCGGAAGGAGCGCAGCAATCCGACCAGGCGCTCCGTCTCCTCCGGCCCCGCACCGGCCAGCGGTTCGTCCAGCAGCAGAAGGCGGGGTTTGGTGGCGAGTGCGATGGCGAGTTCGAGCTGGCGCTTCTCCCCGTGGCTCATCGCGCCCGCGGGCATCGCGGCGCGATGGGCGAGGCCCACGGAGTCCAGCGCCGCCAGCGCCGCCTCATTCAGCCGCCGCTCGCTACCGGCGGGGCGGAAGAAACGGAAGGAGGTGCCGTCGCCCGCCTGCACCGCCAGTGCCGTATTCTCCAGCGCCGTGAAGTCGGGGATGATGGAGGTGATCTGGAAGGATCGTGCCAAGCCGAGCCGCGCGCGGCGGTGCAGGGACAGGCGGGTAATGTCCTGACCGTCGAACAGGATGCGGCCCTCATCCACCGGCAGCACGCCGCTGATCTCGTTGATCAGCGTGGTCTTGCCGGCGCCGTTCGGACCGATGATGGCGTGGATCTCGCCGGGCAGGACATCCAGCGAGACGTCATTCGTCACCGCCAGCCCGCCGAAGCGTTTCTTCAGCCTGTGAAGGGACAGCAGCGCCTCAGCCACGGCGCAGCATCCGTCCGACCTGCGCCGGAATGCCGGACAGGCCGCCGGGCAGGAATAGCACGGCCAAGATCAGCAGCACGCCGAACAGGATGCGCCAATGCTCCCATTGGTGGGACAGCCACTCCTCCAGCAGCACGAAGCCGATCGCGCCCAGCAGCGCACCATGCAGCCCGGACAGGCCGCCGAGGATCACCATGAACAGCAGCTCGCCGGAGCGTTGCCAGGAGATATAGGCGGGGGCGACGAATTCCGTCGCATTGGCGAACAGGAACCCCGCCGCACCGCCCAGGGCGCCGGCAATGACATAGGCGGTCAGCCGGTAGGGGTAGGGCGAGAAGCCCAACGCCTGCGCCCGCATCGGATTGCCGCGCACGGCCCGCAACACGCGGCCGAAGCGGGACGCCAGCAGCATGCGGCAGAGCAGCCAGGTGAAGGTCAGCGCGCCGAGGCAGACGAAGTGGAACACCAGCCGGTCATCCAGCAGCCGCGCGCCATTCACCTCGGTCCGTGCGTACAGCGTGTAGCCATCATCGCCGCCATAGCCGGACAGCGAGCTGGCGGTGAAGAACGCCATCTGGCCGAAGGCCAGCGTGATCATGATAAAATTCACGCCGCTGGTGCGGATGGCGACCGCGCCCGTCACCAGCGCGAAGCCGGCGGCGGCGAGGATGGCAGCCGGCAGCACGAACAGCGCATCGACCACCTGCAAGTCGTCCAGGATCACCACCGCATAGGCGCCGAAGCCCAGCGTCGCCGCATGGCCGAGGGAAACCAGCCCGGCCCCCGCCACGATGAAGGAGAGTGAGACGGCGGCCGTCGCCAGGATCATCATGCGCGCCAGCAGCGTCAGCATGTAGCCCTCGCCGAAGCCGAGGAAGGGCGCCGCGGCCAGGCCGCCCAGCAGCAGCAATGCCGGCAGTTCGCGCGCCAAGCCGCGCATCAGGCGGCGCGCACGGGAAACAGGCCGGCGGGCCGAAATGCCAGGATCGCCGCCATGGCGATGTAGATCAGCATCGAGGCCAGCGCCGCCCCAACCTGCCGCGCAGAGGATGGGTCGAGAAACAGGCGCATCAGATCCGGCATCATCGTCCGCCCCAGCGTCTCCACCGTGCCGACCAGCAGCGCCGCGACGAAGGCGCCGCGGACGGAGCCGATGCCGCCGATGACGATGACGACGAAGGCGAGGATCAGCAGGTTGTCGCCCATTCCCGGTTCCACCGACAGGATCGGCGCCGCCATCACCCCGGCGAAGCCCGCCAGCATGGCGCCGAAGCCGAACACCACCATGAACAGCCGGCGGATATCGATGCCGAGTGCGGCGACCATCGGCGCATTGGTGGCGCCGGCACGGATCAGCATGCCGACCTTGGTGCGCTCCACCAGCCACCACAGCAGCGCCGCCGTGGCCAGACCGCCGGCGATGATCGCCAAGCGGTAGTGGGGATACAGCAGCCCATCCATGATCGGGAAGCCGCCGGTCAGCGCGTCGGGCATCGGCACCTGCAAGGGCGCCGAGCCGAACAGCAGCTTCACCCCGTCGTTCAGGATCAGGATGACGCCGAAGGTGGCCAGCACCTGCGCCATGTGGTCGCGGTCATACAGATGCCGGAACACCAGGAATTCCAGCACGATACCCACCACCAGCGCCGCTGGCAGCGCCAAGGCGAGCGCTGCCCAGAAGCTGCCGGTCTGCGCCGCAAAATAGGCGGCGAGATAGGCGCCCACCATGTACTGCACGCCATGCGCCAGGTTGATGAAATCCATCACCCCGAACACCAGCGTCAGCCCCGCGGCAATCAGGAACAGCAGGATGCCGAGCTGCAGCCCGTTCAGGCCCTGGACGAGCAGCAGAGTCAGCGACATCCCGCCGGTATCCTCAGGCGGCCGGCATGCGGCACTGCGCCGCGAAGGGGTCCGTGACGTTGTCATAGACCTTGCGGACATGCTCGGTCTGGAACTTGCCATCGGCGCGGCGCGCGACCTTGGCCAGCCAGAAATCCTGCACCGGGAAGTGGTTGGCGCCGAAGGCGAAATTGCCGCGCACGCTGCGGAAATCCGCCGCCTTGATGGCCGCCCGCAGCGCGGCCTTGTCGGCCAGGTTGCCGCCGGTCTTGCCCACTGCGCTGCCCAGTAGCATCGCCGCGTCATAGGCGTGCGCGGCGTAGCTGGCGGGGACGTAGTTGTACGCGCCCTCGAAGTCGCGGACGAAGCGGGCGTTCTGCTCGTTCGGCAAGGTCGGCGTCCAGCTCGTGCCGGTCTGGAAATCCAGCGCCGCCTCGCCCTGCGCGGGCAGCGACGCCTCGTCCACCGTGAAGGCGGACAGGAACGGGATGTTGGCGAGCCCCGCCTGGCGGTACTGCCGCACGATGGCGACGCCCAGTCCGCCCGGCATGAAGGTGAAGATCGCATCCGGCCGGGCGGCGGCGATGCGCGCCAGCTCGGCGGAGAAATCCATCTGGGTCAGCGGCGTGAACATCTCGTCCACCACCGTGCCCTTGTATTCGGATTTGAAGCCCGCCACTGCGTCGCGCCCCGCCTGGTAGTTCGGCGCCAGCAGCATGACGCGGCCATAGCCCGCATCCTGCGCCGCCTTGCCCATCACCGCGTGGTTCTGGTCATTCACATAGGAGGTGGCGAAGAAGAACGGGTTGCAGCCGCGGCCGGCGAAGGGGGAGGGGCCGGCATTGGTGGAGATCAGGAAGGTCTGGTTGTCCGTCACCGGGCGCATGATCGCGGCCAGGATGTTGGAGAACACCACGCCGACCACGAAATCCACCCGGTCGCGTTCCAGCGCGGCGCGCA
The DNA here is from genome assembly GCF_051433165.1 of Falsiroseomonas sp. E2-1-a4. NCBI lineage: Bacteria > Pseudomonadati > Pseudomonadota > Alphaproteobacteria > Acetobacterales > Roseomonadaceae > Falsiroseomonas > Falsiroseomonas sp. E2-1-a4. The sequence continues at coordinate 119,692 of NZ_JBHMFS010000005.1, forward strand.
CCTTGGTGACGGCGGCATCCGGGCGCAGCTCGTCATCGATCAGCAGAACCTCCGTCGCGCGACCGCCGAGCTTGCCGTCCAGATGGCGCATGCCGAGCTGGAAACCATCCCGCAGATGCGTGCCCAGCGTCGCCGCGGGGCCGGTGGCGAGTGCGACCAGCCCGATCTTGATCGGCGCCGCCTGCGCGCGCGCCACCAGCGGCGAGGCCAAACCGATGCCAGCAGCGAGGCCCAGCGCATGGCGCCGGCCGAATTGGATGTTCATCATTTTCCCTCCGTCTCCCGAGATATTTTAGGCTTCAAGCATCACGCCGTGGCAAGCGTTTTTGCGCGCGCCACCATGGCGCTGTCCGGCTCGGCCAGTGGGGCGAGGATGGTGAAGTGGTCCGCGCCCGCCTCCTCCGCCCAGCTTCCACCCCAGGCCTGCGCCATGTCACGGCTCTGGCGGATGAATTCAGGACTTTCGGCGCCGCCGACGATGCAGTGCAGCGTGCCCGCCGGGCTCGGTAGGAAGCGCGGCGACAGGCGACGGGCCTCGGCGCGGTCCAGCTTCAGCCCGACGCCGATGCTGGTATGGCGCAGCGGGTCCAGCTCGAACACGCCGGAGATCGGCATGGCGGCATGGACCAGCCCGGGCGGCAGCGCCGGGTCCAGCGCCGGCCAGTCAGTCGCCAGCAGCATCGCCGCCAGATGCCCGCCGGCCGAATGCCCGCTGGCCATCAGGCGGCGACCGTGGCTGCGGTACAGCATGGCCGCCGCCGCGCGCATCTGGTCCACGATGCTGGCCAGCGTCACCCCGGGGCACAGATCATAGGAAGGGATCGCCACCGCCACGCCGCGCAAATTCAGCCCGCGCGCGCAGTGGGAGACACTCTCCCGCGCCTGCGCCTGCCAATAGCCGCCATGGATGAACAGCGCGATCGGTGCCTCCTGCGCCCCGTCCTCCGGCCAGAACAGATCCAGCCGCTCCCGCTCCCGCACCCCATAGGGCAGGTCGAGCTCGGCGCGCGGGCAGGCTTCGCGCCAGGCGGCGGCGTCGCGCACCCAGCCGGCGAGAATCCGCGGGTGGTCCGGCACCCGGGCGCGGCAATTGTATTCGGCTTCGAGGTCCATCACGCGCCATTGCACGCGGCCTTGGCCCAGCCGGCAAGCCCCGCTCCGCAAACCGGTCCGGATCGGGCATAGAGGGACGATGAAAGTCTACCTCGCCGGCCCCGAAGTCTTCCTGCCCGATGCCGCGGCCATCGCCGCGCAGAAGAAGCAGCTATGCGCGCAGCATGGGATGGAGGGCGTGTTCCCCACTGACCCTCGGCCCGATACGGATGCCACGCTGGAACGCTGGTACGCCATCTACCTTGGCAATGAGGCCGATCTGCGCGGTTGCGATGCGCTGGTCGCCAACCTCACCCCCTTCCGCGGCCCCTCCGCCGACCCTGGTACGGTGTACGAGCTGGGCTTCGTGCGCGCCCTCGGCCGCTCGGTGCTTGGCTACACCAACGATTCGACGGACTTCACCGACCGCACCCTGCACAGCCTCGGCGGCCAGCCCACCCGCAACGCCGCCGGCCGCCTGGTGGATGGCGCCGGCATGGCGATCGAGGAACACGGGCTGGCCGACAATCTGATGATCGAGGGCGGCATCCGCGCCGCCAACGGCCTGCTGGTGCGCCATGCGGTGCCGGAGGCGGCGCGCTGGTCGGACCTGCGCGGCTTCGAGGCCTGCCTGAAGGCGCTGGCCGCAATGCGGGCCAATGGTTGACAGCCCGCCCCGGCGCCATGGACCCTGCGGACAGACAGCGCACCAAACAGAATGAGGCCCATACGATGACCCAAGCCGGCCGCCCGACCATCAGCGGCACGCGCCACGCCATCAGCGCCGGGCATTATCTTGCCGCCTCAGCGGGCTTCTCCATCCTGGAAGCGGGCGGTAATGCGGTGGATGCGGGCTGCGCCGCGGGCCTGGCACTCGGCGTGCTGCAGCCGGACCTGGTCAGCGTCGCCGGGGTCGCGCCCATCCTGATCCGCAAGGCCGATGGCACGGTGGAGAGCATCGCGGGCCTCGGCCATTGGCCGCGATCGACGCCGCCGGATGTGTTCATGCGCGAGCATGGCGGGGAAATGCCGCCCGGTGTGCGCCGCATCGTGGTGCCCGCGGCGCCGGATGCCTGGATCCAGGCGCTGTCCCGCCACGGCACGATGAGCTTCGGCGAAATCGCCGCCGCCGCCATCCGCTTCGCCGGCGAGGGCTTTGCCATGTACCCGCTGCTGCGGGAGAGCATCACCAATCACGCGGACGAGTACCGCACCTGGGACCAGAACGCCGCGATCTTCCTGCCCGGCGGCCAGGTGCCGCAGCTCGGCGCCAAATTCCTGCAATCCGACCTCGCCCGCAGCCTGACCTACATGGTGGACCAGGAACGCGCCGCAGCAGGGCAGGGGCGGGAGGCTGGCCTCCAGGCGGCGCATGATGCCTTCTACAAGGGCGACCTCGCCCAGCAGATCGTGCGCTATATCCAGGCGGAGGGCGGCTTCCTCTCTGCGCAGGACATGGCCGAATACCGCAGCCGGATCGAGCCGGTGGTGGCACGCGACTGGCGCGGCCACACCCTGCTGACCTGCGGCCCCTGGTGCCAGGGCCCGGCACTGACGGAGGCGCTGCTGATCGCGGAGCGCCTCGGCCTCGATGGCCTCGCGCATAATTCCGCCGAATACATCCATGTGCTGGTGGAGGCGCTGAAGGGCGCGCTGGCGGACCGCGAATACCATTTCGGCGACCCCGCCATGGTGGATGTGCCGCTGGAGGCGCTGCTCTCCCCCGGCCACATCGCCGCCCGCGCGGCCGCCATCGACCTGAAGCGAGCGCATCCCGGCCTGCCGGAGCCGATCCTGGGCCGCGGCAATGCGCTGCCAGAGGCGACCCGCGCCGAGCTGCCGAAGGTGGAGGCGGATACCTCCTACGTCGCGGTGGTGGATCGCTGGGGCAATGCCTTCAGCGCCACCCCCTCCGACGGGTCGTGGAACGTGCCGGTGATTCCGGGCACCGGGCTGGTCGTCTCCGGCCGTGGCTCGCAGAACCGGCCGGACCCGGCGCATCCCTCGGGCGTCGCGCCGGGCAAGCGGCCGCGGCTGACGCCGAATCCGGCGATGGTGGTGACGAAGGATGGCGGCGCCATGCCCTTCGGCACGCCGGGTGGCGATGTGCAGATCCAGGCCATGCTGCAGGTCATGCTGAACATCCTGCATTTCGGCATGGAGGTGCAGGAGGCCATCGAGGCGCCCCGCGTCGCCAGCTATTCCTTCCCGTCTTCCTTCGCACCCTATGAATACTTCCCCGGCCGCCTGGCCGTGGAATCGCGCATCGCCGTGGAAGTGCGGGCGAAGCTGTCGGAGATGGGGCATGAGGTGAAGGCCTGGCCGGACATCACCTGGCTGGCCGGCAGCGTGGAGGTGGTGCTGGATGATGTGGCGGCAGGGCTGAAGCGAGCCGGCGCCGACCCGCGTCGCCCGGCCTACGCCATCGCCGTATGAGCCTGCCACGCCGCGCCCTGTTGGCCTCGCCCGCGCTGGCAGCGTGGCCGGCCGGCGCGCAGGGTGCGGCGGTGGATCTGCTTCTGGTGCTGGCGGTGGATGCCTCCGGCTCCATCGACTCCACCGAATTCGGCTTGCAGCGGGACGGGATTGCGGAGGCGCTGACCAATCCCGCCGTGCTGGCCGCCATCCAGTCTCGCCCGCTCGGCGCGATCGGCGTCGCGATGGTGGAATGGGGCACCCCGGGTGGTGCGGCGACGGTGGTGGACTGGATGCGCGTGGCCGATGCCGCCAGCGCCGAGGCCGCCGCGATCGCGATGCGCGATGCCCCGCGGTCCCGCCAATCCTACAACGCCATCGGCGATGCCATCCTGCACGCCACCGCGCTGATCGCCGCCGCGCCGTGGCCGGCAGAGCACCGTACCATTGATATCTCCGGCGACGGGCCGGATATCCGCAGCGTGATGCCGGCGGCGGCGGCGCGAGATCTCGCCGTAGCGCAGGGCATCGTGGTGAACGGCCTGGCGATCGAGGCCGCCTCCGCCTGGCGCGGCGGTCGCCTGGCGGCGCTGTATGAGCGGGATGTGATGGGCGGTCCCGGCGCCTTCGTGCTGCGGGCGGAGGACCGGCTCGATTTCGCCCGCGCCCTGCGTGCCAAGCTGATCCGGGAGGTGGCGCTGCATGCACCGGGTGCAAACGCCGCCCATGCCGCAGGCAAGGCCGGCCCCGCTGCCGGATAGCCCCGACGCGCGCCCCTTCCCAGGCGGCGCCATTTCGCCCAAGGTTTGCAACGAGACAGGGAATGCTGGACTTGCAAGGTGACTGAATCCGGGCGCGCTTTCGACGAAATGCATGAAGATGGCGCGGTGCGCCCAGCCTATGCCGGCATTGCCGCCTGGCTCCAGGCGCATGGGCTGGAGGCCCTGGCCGCGAAGCGCGCGGAGGCGGAGGCGCTGTTCCGCCGCGTCGGCATCACCTTCGCGGTCTATGGCGAGGGCGGCGACCCGGAACGGCTGATCCCCTTCGACGTCATCCCCCGCATCCTCGCCCGCAGCGAATGGAACCGCCTGTCGCTCGGCCTGACCCAGCGCGTGCGCGCGCTGAACATGTTCATGGCGGATGTGTACGGGAAGCAGGAGATCCTGGCCGCCGGCCTGGTGCCGCGCGCGCTGGTGCTGGAGAACGAGGCCTATTGCCCGCAGATGCAGGGTTTCCGCCCGCCCGGCGGCATCTACAGCCATATTTCGGGCATCGACCTGGTGCGGACCGGCGCGGATGATTTCTACGTGCTGGAGGATAATTGCCGCACCCCCTCCGGCGTCTCCTACATGCTGGAGAACCGGGAGGCGATGCTGCGGCTGTTCCCGGCGCTCTGTTCCAACCACCGCCTGGCGCCGGTCAGCCACTACCCCGAGGATCTGCTGGAGACGCTGAAGGACGCGGCACCGCCGAACTGCAAGGGTGAGCCGCGGGTTGCCATCCTCACACCCGGCCATTTCAACAGCGCCTATTACGAGCACTGCTTCCTGGCCGATGAGATGGGCGTGGAGGTGGTGGAGGGCGCCGACCTGTTCGTGCAGGACGACATCGTCTTCATGCGGACCACCGCCGGGCCGAAGCGGGTGGATGTGCTGTATCGCCGCGTCGATGACGACTACCTGGACCCGAAGGTGTTCCGGCCGGACAGCATGCTCGGCGTGCCCGGCATCTTCGCCGCCTACCGCGCCGGCAACGTCACGCTCGCCAATGCGCCTGGCGCGGGCATCGCCGACGACAAGGCGATCTACCCCTTCGTGCCGGAGATGATCCGCTTCTATCTGGGCGAGACCCCGCTGCTGCAGAACGTGCCGACCTTCCTGTGCGAGCGGGAGGAGGACCGCGCCTATGTGCTGGCCAATATCGCCGACCTCGTGGTGAAGCTGGCGCGCGGTTCTGGCGGCTACGGCATGCTGATCGGCCCGCACAGCACCGCGGAACAGCGCGCCGAATTCACCCGCCGCATCCTGGAACGGCCGGCCGACTACATCGCGCAGCCGACGCTCGCGCTGTCCACCGTGCCCTGCCTGGCGGGGGAGGAGATCGCGCCGCGCCATGTCGACCTGCGGCCCTATGTGCTGATGGGGAAGGAAGTGCGGATCGTGCCGGGCGGGCTGACGCGGGTGGCGCTGCGGGCGGGGTCGCTGGTGGTCAATTCCTCCCAGGGTGGCGGCACCAAGGATACCTGGGTGGTGGAGGACGCGCCGCGCCGGTCGCAATCGCAGAGCCAATCCCAGTCCGGCGGCGGGCGCCAGAGCCAGAGCCAATCCCAGAATGGGGAGCAGGGGTAGTGGCCATGCTCTCCCGCACCGCCGAAAGCCTGTACTGGATGGGCCGCTATACCGAGCGCGCCGGCAACCTCGCGCGCGGCATGCAGGTGGCGCTGCGCATGGCAGGCCTCGGCGAAAGCCTGGGCGTGCTGGATGAGGGTACGGGCGACAGCGCCGATGAATGGACCAGCCTTCTGGTCGCCACCGGCGCCGAACCAGGGTTCCGCGCCGAACATGCCGAGGTGACGCCGGAGGCGGTGATCGCCTGGCTGGCGGTGGCGCCGAAGAACCCCTCCTCCATCGCCAACTGCCTGGAAGCCGCCCGCAGCAATGGCCGCGCGGTGCGGACGGCGCTGACCGTGGATATGTGGGAGGCGCTGAACGACACCTGGCGCGAGATGCGCCTGCTGGCACCGACCGCGACGGATACGGATCGGCTGCCCGGCTTCCTCGACTGGGTGCGCGCCCGCACGCTGCTGTTCAACGGCGCGGCGGCCGATACCATGCTGCGCGATGATGGCTGGCGCTTCGTGCATCTGGGCGTGATGCTGGAACGCGCTGACAACACCGCGCGGCTGCTGGATGCCAAGCACACCTCGCTCGATGGACCTGGCGCGGAAGGTGCGGTGGCCTATGCCCAGTGGCAGGCGCTGCTGCGCTCGGTCTCCGCGCTGCGCTCCTACCAGTGGGTCTATCACACGCGGTTGCAGCCGAAGCTGGTCGCGGATCTGCTGATCCTGCGGCCGGAACTGCCGCGATCCCTGCTCGCCTGCCATCGCCGGGTGGACCAGGTGCTGGACCGCATCGCGGAATCAAGCGGCGGCCGCCGCGGTGAATGCCATCGTCTGGCAAACGACGCCTATGTGCGGCTGCGCGATGCGCGGATCGAGGATATCCTGGCCGGCGGGCTGCACGAATTCCTGACACAGATGATCAACCGCAACCTCGATCTCGGCCGCGAGATCGCCGATTTCTACCTGCACGCATGATGCCCAGCCGCGCGGATAGGAGCCGATCCGCGCCTCGGGTGCCGGCGCTTCGCTTGGCTCGCCGCATCAGCGGCCTTCGGCTGGCGTCGTGCGTGCAGAACGCCAGCGGGATGACACCAGCCACACCTTCCAGCCATCGGGGTCTGTCATGACCTACTGCGTCGGTCTGCTGCTGGATGCCGGGCTGGTTATGCTGTCCGACACCCGCACCAATGCGGGCGTCGACAACATCTCCACCTTCGGCAAGACCTTCGTGGAGGAGAAGGCCGGGGAGCGTGTGCTGGTGCTGCTGACCGCCGGCAACCTCGCCGTGACGCAGGCGGTCTGGAATCGCCTGCAGGAGGGCGTGAAGCTGGAGGGCGAGGTGCTGACGCTCGCCACCGCGCCGAACATGTTCCGCGCGGCGCAATTGGTGGGTGCCGCGGTGCGGGACGTGTTCGAGGCGGATGGACCCGGCCTGCGCGCCCAGGGCATCAGCTTCGATGTCTCCATCCTGCTCGGCGGGCAGATCGGCGGCGCGCCGCCGCGGCTGTTCCTGGTCTATGCTGCCGGCAATTTCATCGAGGCGACGGCAGACACACCGTTCCTGCAAGTGGGCGAGCACAAATACGGCAAGCCGATCCTGGACCGCGTGCTGACCCCGGCGACGCCGCTGGCCGATGGCGTGACGCTGGCGCTGATCAGCATGGACAGCACGCTACGATCGAACCTGACCGTTGGCCTGCCGATCGACCTGACGGTGATCCGCCGCGACGCCTGCGCGGTTTCGCTGAAGCGGCGCATCACGGAGGATGATCGCTACTTCGCTTTCCTGCGCCAGCGCTGGTCGGAAAGCCTTCGCGAGGCTTACCAGGCGCTGCCCCGCCCGGACTGGCTCGACCGATAAAGATCCTCTCCCAAGATGGGAGAGGGCCGGTGAGCGTCTGACGCCTTGCTCAGTAGCTCGGGCGCACCGTGACGGTCGTCGGCGGTGCGGCGGGTGCCATCACCGTGGGCGAGGCCTGCGGCACCACTATCGTCGACGGCTGCTGCGGCGCCTGGGGCGCATAGGTGCAGGCACTTGCGAGCAGTGCTGCGCCAGCGGTCAGCATGATGCCGGTCAGGCGGGTGGGAAGGGCGATCTTCATCAGGGTGTTCTCCGTAGTGGAAGCGGCAGAAGAACCCTTCGAAGTGCCACCGGTTTCCGCATCGACGGTGACGTTTTCGCGATGAAACTTACGTGAACGTAACGTCAAGCGATGCGGTTTTGTTCCAAAAAACAAAGCCTTGCGATCCGCATAACCGGAGACGACGCGGCGCGTTCAACCCTCCACCGCCCGAGGAGGCTTGCGATGCGCAGCGCTGCTTTTGCCCTTTTGTTGCTGATCCCCGCAGTACCAGCGCTCGCGCAGGAACGCGCGACGGGAAGCGTCACCATCGACCAACCGGCGCCGCAGCCGCGCGGTTTCACGGTGGAACGGGATGGCCGAACCGTCGTCGCCCCTGTTTCACCAGGCGGCGCCGTGGATATCAGCGGCGCCAACGTCATCATCGAGGAAGGGCCGCAATCGACGAAACTGACGGTGCAGAACGACGTGCTCTTTGACTTCGACAAGGCCGAGTTGCGGGCGGAGGCGTCGGAGGCGCTACAGCGTGTCGCCGAGATCGTCCGCGAGCGCCGCCCCCGGCAGGTTCGGATCCTGGGCCATACCGACTCGCTTGGGAGCGATGAGTACAACCTCTCCCTGTCGCAGCGCCGTGCCCGGAGCGTCGAACAATGGCTGGCGGCGAATGGTGGCAGTCTGCCGCCGTTGCAGATCGAGGGTCGTGGCGAGGCCGATCCGGTTGCCCCGAATACCAGCAATGGCGGCGACAATCCTGAGGGCCGGCAGCGCAATCGGCGCGTGGAGGTTTTGCTGGAACGCTGACCTACTCCAGCACCTCCTCGACTTCCGGCGCATCCGCCTTGCCATAGAGGTAGAAACCCTGTGGCCGGTTCGAGCTCCACTCCGGGTCATCCCAGGCGATCATCTTGCCTGGGTTCAGCAGGCCATGCGGGTCTGCGACCCGCTTGAATTCGAGCTGATCCGAGTCGATCCGCTTCATCCCGCCTTCCTCCAGCGTGAAGGCGTGCGGGTTGAAGATCGGGGCGCCGGCATCCTCATGGATGCGGATGATTTCCTTCAATCGCTCCTCGGTCGTGAAGCGCACGAGTTGCAGGCCGAAGCAGGAAACCACGCCGCCGAGGCGGACGAATTCCAGATGCTGCAGCACCTCGTCGCCGAACAGCGCATCCATCTTCGCGATCAGATCGAAGTGGTGCGGCGCGGGGAACAGGGTTTGCAGATAGGTCAGGCTGCGATCGATCTTGAGCGCCTGCAGCGTGGTGTGGTTCCAGGTGAATTCATACAGCGGGGTCTCCGCGGTCTCGGTCGGCGTGGCGTAGACCTGCCGGCCGCCGAAGCGCGCCAGCAGCGGCGGCAGCAGGTCGAGGAACGGCTCCGCCACCATCACCAGCGCGGCCGCCTTGCCGGGCGCCAGCATCTGCATGAAGGGCTTGAAGTAGCTCTGGGCCACGCCGGGCGCGACCACGCACGCCATCTTCTTCACGATGCCGTCGCTGGCGACCAGCGCCTCACTGAACCGCGCGGCGGCGAGGGTGTCCGGGAACTCGGCCAGCACATCCACCCAGTCCCAGGCTGGCGCCAGGGGCATCTCCAATTCGGTGATCACGCCATTGGTGCCGTAGGCGTGGTTCGCCTTGTCGATCTCGGCGCCGCGCAATTCCAGCACGCGCGGCGTGGCCTCCATCGTCACCACCCGCAGGCCCAGGATGTTGCCCGGCTCGCGCAGCTTGCCATAGGTGCAGGACCCGATGCCGGAAGACCCGCCGGCGATGAAGCCGCCGAGGCTGGCCGTGCGCTTGGTGGAGGGGTGGAAGCGCAATTCCCCGCGCACCTCCCGCCGCGTCACCGCATCCAGGTCGATCAGCTTGATGCCCGCCTGTGCGCGCACAACGCCGGGCTTCGTCCAGATCACGCGGTTCAGGCCCATCAGGTCCAGCACGATGCCGCCCTTCAGCGGCATGGCCTGGCCGTAATTGCCGGTGCCGGCGCCGCGCGGAGTCAGCGGCACCTGGTGCTTCACGCAGGCGGCCATGATGGCGATGACCTCCACCTCATCGCGTGGGCAGGCCACCGCCTCCGCCGTCACGCCGTTGAGCTGGCGCTTCAGCACGGGCGAGTACCAGAAGAAATCGCGCGAGCGCTGGCGCACCAGGGCCGGGTCGGTGATCCACTCGATGGCCGGCAGTTCGGCCATCACTGCATGGACGGTCATGGGGCCTCCCCAGGGACGTCTGCTGGGACAAAATCGCGCATCTTGCCGGGGTTGAGCAGGCCCAGCGGGTCCGTGCGCTGCTTGAAGCCGAGCTGGTCGCCGGGCACGCGGCGGTAGTTGCTGCCTTCCTCGATGGTCAGGACATGCGGGTTGGCGATGCCGATACCCTGCGCCTCGAAGGCGGCCATGATTTCCGCGAGCCGTTCGGCGTTTGTCCAGCGGATCACGGGCAGGGCGGACATGGTGAGGCGGCCGCCGAAACGGACGCATTCGGTGTGCATCCAGACCTCGTCGCGGAACGGGATGCGGACGGCCTCGATCGCTTCCAGCGTGTTCTCGAAGGGGAAGCGGCATTGCAGGTAGGTGACGCCGCGATCCTTCTTCAGAACCTGGAGCGTGGTGTGGTTCCAGCAATATTCGTAGAAGGGCGTGGCATCGCCATCGCGCTCGGCTTCTACGGTGGATTGCTCGGCAACGATGGTGCCGCCGTGCTCCGCCGCCAATTCGCGCAGCGCGAGCAGCGCGCCGGGCGCCACCATCACGAGGGCCAGCGCATGGCCTGCCGGCACGGTATCGGCAAGGCCGCGGAAGAAGGGCGGAAGCTGGCTGTCGAAGACGCCGCACATCTTCTTCGGGATGCCATCGGCAAAGCTCAGCTCCAGCGCGAAGCGGCTGGCCGGCACGAAGTCCGGGAAGGCGATTGCAACGTCGCGCCAGTCCTGCGCCGGGGTCAGCGGCACGCGTATGCGCGTCAGCACACCGGTGGTGCCATAGGTGCGATTCACCGGATTGGCCGCCTGGCCTTCCAGTTCCAGGATGCGCGGCGGGTCCGTCATGGTGGCGATGCGGGCGCCGGCGAAATTGCCGCGCTCGCGCATCGTGCCGTGGCTGATCCCGCCCACCCCCGCACCGCCGCCCGCGACGAAGCCGCCGATGGTCGCGGTGCGCTTGGTGGAGGGCCAGAGCTTCAGTTCCCACCCCCGATCCCGCGCCCAGAGGTCGAGGTCGATCATCTTCGCCCCGGCCTCCACCTCCACCACGCCATCGGTGATGCCGATGGGCGCGGCCATGGCGGTCATGTCGAGCACCACGCCGCCCTCCATCGGCACGCACTGCCCGTAATTGCCGGTGCCGCCGCCGCGCACCGTAACGGGCACGCGGGCGCTGCGGGCGGCGGTGAGGATGCGCAGCACCTCCGCCTCATCGCGCGGGCGGGCGAAAAGCTCGGCGGATTTGCCGTCGAGCTGCGCCTTCAGGATCGGGCTGTACCAATAGAAGTCGCGGCTTTTCTGCCGCAGCAAGGCACGATCCGTGGATAGCTCGATGCCGTCCAGCGCCGCGGCCAGCGAAGCCATGTCAGCCATGCGGGGCGGGCTCATTCGCCAGGAAACTCTCGGCATCGAAGGCCGCGACCTGCGCCCAGAGCGCCGCCATCTTCTCCGCGGCGAAATCCAGAAGCTGCTCGCCGATCTCGGTGGTGGCGAGCGAGGCATCGCCCACGGCACCGGCCGGATTCAGATCCTGCGCCTGCCAGGCCAAGGGCGCGCCCGCATCGGGCGCCATGCCCGGCGCCGCATTGGCCACGCCCTGCCAGCGGCTGACGAAATTCGTCGCGTTCTCCATTTTCACCAGATGGGGGGTCAGCGCGAGCATGACAGAGGTCTCGTCGCGCCCGGCATGGATGCCGTATTTGCCCTCGACCGGGTCGCGCAGCGCCTCCGGCTTGCCCATGCGCGCCCACATGGCGTTGATCGCCAGGATGCCGTGCTGGATGCGGATGCGGCGGCAGGCGATGTCGAGCACGGAGACATTGCCGCCATGGCTATTGACGATCACCAGCCGCTTCACGCCGGCCCGCGCCACGCTCGCGCCGATATCGGTCACCAGCGCCAGCAGCGTCTCGGGCGAGGTGGTGACGGTGCCGGGGAAGCGCAGATGCTCCACCGAACAACCCACGCATTGCGTCGGCAGCACCAGCACCGGCAGGTCCGGCGCCACCACCTTCAGCGTGCGGGCGATGACGCCCTGGTTGATGGTGGTGTCCACCGAGACCGGCAGATGCGGCCCGTGCTGCTCGATGGACGCCACCGGCAGCACGGCCACGGTGTTGGCCGGCAGTTCCTTGAAGGCCGGCCAGGGCAGGTCCTGCCAATAGCGGGTGGGAAGCGGGGCCATGGCAGGAAACCTTTCGCGCGACGCCTCAGGCCAGCTTCAGCTCGGCGGCCGGGGGCAGGTAGGACGGGTCGTAGATATCCGAGGCCGGCAGTGGGCGCGAGATGCCGAAAGCCTCCCGCACCGCGTCGATGCTGCGCTGCAGCCGCGCCATATCCACCTGGCCGAAGCCGTTCTCGCGCACGCGCGGCGTGAAGGTCAGGCGATCCAGCGCCATGCGCAGGCGCTCCGTCTCCAGCGGCACATCCGTCAGCGGTTCCCTGCGGCGGAGGTTGGCGATGGTGGCGTCGGGGTCGCGCAGGCTGTCGTATTGCGCGCGGACCAGGCCGCGGATCAGGCCGGTGACGGCGGCTGGGTTGGCGGCGGCCCAGCGGCGCGTGGTGATCATCGAGGTCGAGAAGAAATCGGCGCCGACATCACTGAACAGCATCGTCACGATGTCCTGCTCCGCAATGCCCAGCCCGCGCAGCGAGAAAATGCCGGAGGTGATGAAGCCGGTGATGGCGTTCACCCTTCCCTGCGCCAGCATCGGCTCCCGCAGCTGCGGCGTCACGCTCTGCCAGGTGACGGAGGCGGGGCTTATCCCGGCCGCCTTGGCGAAGGCGGGAAACAACTGGCGGCCGGCATCGGAGTCCGGCGCGGCCAGGGTCTTGCCCGCCAGGTCCGCCGGGGTGCGGATATTCTCCCGCCGCAGGGTCATCACCGCCAGCGCGGTCGCGTCATGGATGATGAAGGGCGTGAACAGGTCGCTCTCCGGCCGCTCCAGCTTCATGCGGATGGTCGGGTTGAGGTCGGCGACGCCGACATCATAGGCGCCGGCCGAGATCTTCACCGGCACATCGCCGGAGCCGAAGCCACGATCCATGGTGACATTCAGCCCGGCCTCGCGGAAATAGCCGCGGTCGAGCGCCAGCACGAAGGCGCCCTGCGGGCCTTGCAGCGCCCAATCCAGGGTGAAGCGGACATTGGTCAGCGACTGGGCATGCACCGCGGGGGCGGCGAGGACGACGGACCCGAACAGGGCAAGGGCGTGGCGACGGCGCATCGTGACGGTCCCGGCGGTTGTGGCTGCGGCGCTGTTAGCAAAGGCGGGACGTAGGGCGAAAGCCGATTCTGCCCGATCATGGGGCGAATCAGCCGCAAAGCGCCCACGAATTAGGCGAATTGATCGCAGAATGGGCTGTTTTCGACCGGCGCGGGCCATGTGCCGCTTGATTCGGCCGGGCCGGATTTGCACCCTGCTGGCTGATCTCCCGCATGAGGGTCCCACCGGATGCTCGCCACCGCTACGCCGCTGCTGCGCCGCTTCTGGTATCCCGTGATGCCGGTCGCCCATCTGGCCGAGGTGCCGAAGCCCTTCCGGCTGCTCGACCAGGACCTGGTCCTGTGGCTGGATGGGGACGGCAACCCGGCCGCGATGGATGACCGCTGCTGCCATCGCACCGCGAAACTTTCCAAGGGCTTCTACACGGCGGGGCGCCTCGCCTGCGGCTACCATGGCTGGGAATTTTCCGCGCCCTCGGCCCGCATGGCACGCTGGTGAACATCGCCCGCGGCGAGGTGGTGGACGAAGCCGCGCTACTGGCGCGCTGGCGGATGGCGGGCTGGGCTCGGCCAGCCTCGATGTCTTCCTGAACGAGCCGAAGGTGGAGCCGCGCTTCGCCGCCCTGCCGAACGTCGTCCTGGCCCCGCACATCGCCAGCGCCACGGTGGAGACGCGCGCCGCGATGGGCGTGCATGTGGTGCATTCCCTGCGGGACGCCTTGCTGCCGGCTTGACCGGGGCGCGGGCAGGGCGTCAGCCTCCCGGCAACGGAGAGGAAACCAGCGCCATGTCGCCACTGCCGCGCCTGTCTGGCGTGCATCCGATTCTCTACGCCTACTACCTGCCGGATGGCCGGCTGGACCGCGCGGCGCTTGAACGGCAGGTGGATCTCTGCCTGGCCGCCGGTTGCCAGGGCATCGCCGTGCTTGGCCTGGTGACGGAAGTGTTCCGGCTGTCCACCGCCGAGCGCCTGGACATCGTCGCCTGGGCCGCCGCCCGTATCGCCGGCCGCGTGCCGCTGATGGCGACGGTGGCGGAGGTCTCGGTGCATGGGCAGCTTGACTTCATCGCGGAGGCGAAGGCGCGCGGCGCGGATTGGGTGGTGCTGCAACCACCGCCAGTGAAGGGGGTGGCGGAGGCCGGGATCCTGCGCTTCCTCGGCACGGTGGCGGACCGCGCGGTGCTGCCGGTGGGCATCCAGAACAACCCGATGATGATGGATGTCTCGGTCTCCGACGCCGCGCTGCTGACGCTGCATCGGAACCACCCGAACATCCGCTTCATGAAGGCGGAAGGCGCCGCGGTGGCCGTCGCCGATTTCGCGCTGGAAGCCAGCCGGACCTGCGACGTCTTCGCCGGCCATGGCGGGCTGGAATGGCCAACGGCGCTGCGCAGCGGCTGCCAGGGCCTGATACCCGCGCCGGAGCTGATCGACGCGCAGGTGGCAATCTGGCGGCTGTGGTCGGCGGGCGAGACGGAGCGGGCGGAAGCGCTGCACCGCGCCATCCTCCCCATCATCGTCTTCATGTCCCGCTCCCTGCCGCTGCTGCTGGTCTATGGCAAGCGGCTGATGGCGCTGCGGATGGGGCTGGGGGAGGTGCATGAGCGGCTGCCGGAGCCGGGCGTGACCGAATTCGGAATGGCGGAAATCGGCCGCTTCGCCGCGTTGCTCGGGCCGCTGGATGACCGGCCCGCGCCGCTCGCCCCGGCGCTGCGGCGCCTCGCCGGCATGGAATAAGGCGAACCCGAACGGTTTCGGGGCGTTCCCGGTCCTGAAACGGGGAGCGTCGTCACATCATGAATCAGATCTCCGCGCGGCCGGGCAAGGCCGCGCCGCACCTTCTCGACCGCTACCAGGCCGTGCGCGCCCGGACCGAGGCATTGGTCGCGCCGCTGTCCCCGGAAGATCAGGTGGTGCAGTCCATGCCGGATTGCAGCCCAGCCAAATGGCACCGCGCCCACACCACCTGGTTCTTCGAGACCTTCCTGCTGCTGCCCTTCCTGCCCGGCGCGAAGCGGGTGCGGGAGGAGTATGCGCTGCTGTTCAATAGCTACTACGTCGCCGCCGGCCCGCGCCACGCGCGCCCGCAACGCGGCATGATCACCCGCCCGGGTTCCGCCGCCGTCACCGCCTACCGCACCGAAGTGGACCAGGCGATGGCCCGCCTGCTGGGCGATGCGCCGGCGGAGGCGCTGCATCTGGTGGAACTCGGCCTGCAGCATGAGGAACAGCATCAGGAACTGCTGCTGACCGATGCGCTGCACGCCTTGTCGCTGAACCCGCTGCGCCCGGCCTACGACCCAGACTGGCGGGACCCCGCGCCGGATGCCGCGGCAGCGGCAATGCTGGCCGGGCCGGAAGGCGTGGTGGAGATCGGCCATGACGGCATCGGCTACGCCTTCGACAATGAAACGCCGCGCCACCGGCACTTCCTCGCCCCCTACCGCATCGCCAACCGCCTGGTGACCAACGCCGATTGGGCCGCCTTCATCACCGATGGCGGCTATCGCAGCCCGCTGCTGTGGATGAGCGATGGCTGGGCCGCCTGCCAGGCGCAGGGGTGGGAGGCGCCGCTCTATTGGGAACAGCGCGACGGCACCTGGCAGCAATTCGGCCCGGGCGGGTTGCGCCCGATGGATCCGACGCACCCCGTCCGCCACATTTCCTGGTACGAGGCCGACGCCTTCGCCCGCTGGTGCGGCAAGCGCCTGCCGACCGAGCAGGAGTGGGAAGCCGCCGCCAAGCTGCCTGGCTTTGCGGAGGCCGAGGGCGTTGCCTGGCAATGGACCGGCAGCGCCTATCGCCCCTATCCCGGCTTCCGGCCCTGGGAAGGCGCGGTCGGCGAGTACAACGGCAAGTTCATGGTGAACCAGATGGTGCTGCGCGGCGGGTCGCTGGCCACTGCGCCGGGCCATTCCCGCGCCAGCTACCGCAACTTCTTTCCGCCCGATGCCCGCTGGCAGTTTACCGGGCTGCGTCTTGCGGAGGATGTGGCATGAGCGCGGTCTCCGTCCTGCATCCCGAACTCGCGGCCGACGCCATCGCCGGCCTGTCCGCCGCACGCAAGACGCTGCCCTGCAAATGGCTCTACGACGCCGAGGGCACGCGGCTGTTCGAGGCGATCACCCGCCTGCCGGAATACTACCCGACACGGACCGAGGTGCTGATCCTCGACCAGTGCGGCGCCGAGATTGCCGATGCCATCGGCCGCGGCGCCGCCGTGGTGGAATTCGGCCCCGGCGACGGCGCCAAGGCCGTGCAGTTGCTGCGCGCGCTGGAGGCGCCGGGCGCCTATCTGCCGGTGGATATCGCGCCGGAGTGGCTGGATGCGGTTGCCGCGCGGGTCTCCGCCGCCTTCCCCGGGCTGCCGGTGCGCCCGGTGGTTGCGGATTTCACCCGGGCCTTCGACCTGCCTGTCCATGGCGGCGGCAGCGCGGCGCGGCTGGGCTTCTTCTCCGGCTCCACCATCGGCAATTTCGAGCCACTGGAAGCGGTGGCCTTCCTTGCCCGCGCCCGCGCCACGCTGGGCCGTGGCGCCCGCATGCTGCTCGGCGCCGATCTGGTGAAGGAGGTGGCGATCCTGGAGGCGGCCTATGACGATGCTGCCGGCGTCACCGCCGCCTTTAACCTGAACCTGCTGACCCGCCTGAACCGGGAGGCCGGGGCGGATTTAAACCCCGATGCCTTCGACCATGCGGCGCGCTGGAACCCGGGGCTTGAGCGGATCGAGATGCACCTGGTCGCCCGCCACAGGCAAACGGTACGGGTGGCCGGGCAGGCGTTCCACTTCGCCGAAGGCGAGAGCATCCACACCGAGAGCAGCCACAAATACCGCCCCGAGCGCCTGCGCCAGATTGCCGGCGCCGCCGGCTGGCGCGGCGCCACCATGTGGTCCGACCCGGCGGAGATGTTCTCCGTCTGGCTGCTGGAGGCCTGACCGGCCTCCGGCAGTCGGGCCTCGGCCTCACTCCCCCGAGGGGAGGGGCGGCGGTTCGGCGCCGGCCAGCAGGGCGGTGCGCGCGGCGGTCAGGATGGCGAGGCCGCCAGCGTCGGGGTGCAGCACCAGCAGCAGCAGCGACCGGCCCGTTACCAGATAGGGGTGGCCGAATTCGAAAGGCTCCGGCTCATCCAGTGCTGGCTTGTTGGTATCCACCAGCAGCAGCCAATGCTGCCCGGCCAATGGTTCGGGCAGCGAGAATTCCACCGCGTCATGATGCGCGTTCAGCACCAGCAGCAGCGTGGCGTCACCGGCCGGGCGGCGGATGCGGGTCGCCTGGGCGCGGCCGTCCATCAGCATGCCGAAGCAGCGGGCATTGGCATCATCCCAGTGCCCATCCTCCATCTCGGTGCCGGAGGGGGTGAGCCAGGTGACATCCTTGATGCCGAGGTCTTCGTCCAGCTTCCCGTTCAGGAACCGCGCGCGGCGCAGAACCGGGAAGTTCTGCCGCAGGGCAATCAGCTTGCGGGTGAAGGCCGCCAGTTCGCGGCCATCCGGCCCGATGCCGGCCCAGTCCAGCCAGCTGGTGGCATTGTCCTGGCAATAGACGTTGTTGTTGCCCTGCTGGCTGTGGCCGAATTCGTCACCCGCCAGCAGCATCGGCGTGCCTTGCGACAGCAGCAGGGTCGCCAGCATGTTGCGCTTCTGCCGCTCGCGCAGCGCGATGATCTCGGGGTCGTCGGTCGGGCCCTCGGCGCCATGGTTCCAGGACAGGTTGTGGTCGTGGCCGTCGTGCCCGCCCTCTCCATTCGCCTCGTTGTGCTTGTCGTTGTAGCTGACCAGATCGTGCAGCGTGAAACCGTCATGCGCGGTGATGAAGTTCACGCTGGACCACGGCTTGCGGCCTCGCCGGTCGAACAGGTCGCTGGAGGCGGCAAGCCGGCCCGCCAGCTCGTTGGTCATGCCCTCGTCACCCTTCCAGAAGGCGCGGACCGTGTCGCGGAACCGGTCGTTCCATTCGGCCCAGCCGGGCGGAAAGCCGCCCACCTGATAGCCGCCCGGCCCGCAATCCCAAGGCTCCGCGATCAGCTTCATGCGGGACAGCACCGGGTCCTGGCGGCAGGAATCGAGGAAGCCGCCACCCTCGTCGAAGCCATGCTCCTCCCGCCCCAGAATGGTCGCGAGGTCGAAGCGGAAGCCATCGACGCGCATTTCCGTTGCCCAGTAGCGCAGGCTGTCATTCACCATCTGCAGCACGCGTGGATGCGACAGGTTGAGCGTGTTCCCGGTGCCGGTATCATTGATGTAGTAACGCGGCCGGCCGTGCAGAAGGCGGTAGTAGCTGGCATTGTCGATGCCCTTGAAGGACAGCATCGGGCCCTTCTCATTGCCCTCCGCCGTGTGGTTGTAGACCACGTCCAGAATCACCTCGAGCCCGGCGTCATGCAGCCTCGCCACCATCTCCTTGAACTCGGAAAAGGCGAAGGCCGGGTTGCGCGCATAGCGGCGCGCCGGTGCGAAGAAGGAGATGGTGTTGTAGCCCCAGTAATTGGTCAGCCCCTTGTCCAGCAGGAACTGGTCATTGAGGAAGGTGTGGATCGGCAACAACTCCACAGCGGTCACGCCCAGGCCGCGCAGATAGCTCACCACCTCCGGCGCCGCGAGGCCGGCATAGGTGCCGCGCATATCCTCCGGCAGGGCCGGATGGCTTTTCGTGAAGCCCTTCACATGGGTCTCGTAGACCAGGGTGCGGTCCCAGGGCACGGACGGGGCGCGTTCGCGACCCCAGGTGAAGGCTGGGTCGATGACCCGGCATTTCGGCACCAGCGGGCCGCTGTCGCGCGTGTCGAAGCTCAGATCATCGCCGGATTCGAGGTGATAGCCGAAGCATTCCGGCCCCCAGGTCAGGTCGCCGACGATGGCGCGCGCATAGGGGTCCAGCAGCAGCTTGTTAGGGTTGAACCGGTGCCCGGCATCGGGCGCATGCGGTCCATGCACGCGGTAGCCGTAGATGGTGCCGGGGCGGGCATCCGGCAGATAGCCGTGCCAGACCTCATCCGTGTATTCCGGCAGCTCGATCCGCTCCAGCTCCGTATTGCCGGAGTCGTCGTACAGACAGAGCTCGACCTTGGTGGCATTGGCCGAGAACAGCGCGAAATTCACCCCCAGCCCGTCCCAGTTGGCACCGAGCGGGAAGGGCAGACCCTCACGGATGCGCGACCGCCGCATCATCTGCGGCGAGGCCACCAAGCTACGTATCCGCATCCACAATCCCCATCTGCCTCGACGTTCCGAACTGGAACACTTTCCGGAAGTCGCACAACACGGCACCGCGCAGACCGTTCCCTTTGGCCCGGTAAGAGAATTTTTCGGTGCCCGATGGAACGAAGGCGGCCGCAGCCGGTTTGCGGGGCATGACCTTCGCGCATCGTGCCCACGCCATGCCCTTCGGCGCCGCCCTGTTGCCCGGTGGCGGTGCCCGCTTCCGTCTCTGGGCGCCGGCACATGCTCAGGTGGACCTGGAGTGCGATGGCGCCCCGCAGCGGCCCATGTGGCGGGAGCCGGGCGGCTGGCATGTGCTGGAAGTGCCCGCTGCCGGCGCAGGCACGCGCTATCGCTTCGCGCTGCCGGACGGGCTGCGCGTGCCAGACCCTGCCTCCCGCCACCAGCCCGAGGACGTGCATGGCCCGAGCGAGGTGGTGGACCCCGCCGCGCATCGCTGGACCGATGCCGGCTGGCGCGGCCGGCCCTGGGCGGAGGCGGTGGTCTATGAACTGCATATCGGCGCCTTCACGTCGGAGGGCAGCTTCCTTGCCGCCATCGAACGCCTGCCGCACTTGGCCGCCCTCGGCGTCACCGCGCTCCAGATCATGCCGGTGGCGGATTTTCCGGGTAACCGGAACTGGGGTTATGACGGCGTGCTGCCCTTCGCACCCGACGCCAGCTATGGCCGGCCGGAGGATCTGAAGGCGCTGGTGCAGGCGGCCCATGGCCTCGGCCTGATGGTGCTGCTCGATGTGGTGTACAATCATTTCGGCCCGGAGGGCGCCTACCTCCACGCCATCGCGCCGCAGGCCTTCACAGACCGGCACAGCACGCCCTGGGGTGCGGCGCTGAATTTCGATGGGCCGGACTCCGGGCCGGTGCGCGACTATTTCATCCACAACGCGCTGTACTGGATCGAGGAATTCCACCTCGACGGGCTGCGGCTGGATGCCGTGCACGCCATCCTCGATGACAGCCCGCGCCATGTGCTGGACGAACTCGCCGAGCGGGTGCGTGCCGCGGTGCCCGACCGGCCGGTGCATCTGGTGCTGGAGAATGAGGAGAACCAGGCCGCGCGCCTGGTGCCGGCGCTCTATACGGCACAGTGGAACGACGACGCGCATCACGTGCTGCATGTCGCCGCCACCGGGGAACGCAGCGGCTATTACGCGGACTACCAGGGCAACACGGAACTGCTTGGCCGGGCGCTGTCGGAGGGCTTCGCCTTCCAGGGCGAGATGATGCCCTATCGCGGCCACCCCCGCGGCGAGCCAAGCGCCGTCCTGCCGCCCACCGCCTTCATCGCCTTCATCCAGAACCACGACCAGATCGGCAACCGCGCATTCGGCGACCGGCTGTCCCACATCGCCCCGCAGGCGGCGTTGCGGGCCGTGGCCTCCGTCGCGCTGCTGCTGCCGCAGATCCCGATGCTGTTCATGGGCGAGGAATGGGCCGCCGCGCAGCCCTTTCCCTTCTTCTGCGATTTCGGACCCGAGCTGGCGGATGCCGTGCGCGAAGGCCGCCGCGCCGAATTCGCCCGGTTTCCCGAATTCGCCGACCCCGCGACGCGTGAGCGCATCCCGGACCCGCTGGCCGAGGCCACATTCGCCAGTGCGAAACTGGGTTGGGAGGATCTGACGAAGCCGGCGCACGCCGAAACGCTGGCCTGGTACCGTTCCATCCTGGCGGTGCGCCACGCCGAGATCATCCCGCGCCTGCCTGGCATTCGCCACGGCGGCACCTGGCAGGTACTGGCGCCGGGCGCGGTGGAAATTGCCTGGTCGCTGGAAGGCGGCGGGACGCTTCGGCTGCGCGCCAACCTGTCCGACACGCCCCTTGCCAGCACCCCGGAGACCGGCCGCGTGATATGGCAGGAAGGCGAGGGCTTCGGCCCCTGGAGCACGTGCTGGTCGATCGAGGAATCCGCATGACCGACGCCGTGATGCCGCGCGCCACCTATCGCCTTCAATTCCACGCCGGCTTCCGCTTCGCCGATGCGGCCCGCCTTGCGCCCTATCTGGCGCGGCTCGGCATCAGCCATGTCTATGCCTCGCCCTGGCTGAAGGCGCGGCCGGGCAGCACGCATGGCTACGACATCGTGGACCACACCGCGCTGAATCCCGAACTCGGCACCGAGGCCGATTTCCGTGACATGGCAGCGGCGTTCAAGGCGAATGGCCTGGGCCAGATCCTGGACTTCGTGCCCAACCACATGGGCGTCGGCGGCGCCGACAACCCCTGGTGGCTGGATGTGCTGGAATGGGGGGAGGCCTCGGATTTCGCCGGCTGGCTGGATATCGACTGGCAGCGCGGCCGCCTGCTGGTGCCCTTCCTGGGCGACCAGTACGGCGCGGTGCTGGAGGCCGGGCAGCTGGAACTGCGCTTCGATGCGGAGGCCGGCCGCTTTGCCATCTGGGCCTATGACACGCACAAGCTGCCGATCTGCCCGCTGCATTACGGCCGGGTGCTGGGCGAGGCGGATACGGCGCTGGAACGACTGGGCGATGCCTTCGCCGGCCTGCCGGATTGGCGCCCCCGCGTGGTGGCGCGTGCCCGCGACCTGCAGGCGGACCTTGCCGCGCTGGTGGCGCGCGATGCGGCGCTGCGTGCGGCCGTGGACCGGGCCGTGGCGGCGCTGAACGCGGACAAGGTGGCGCTGGATGCGCTGATCCGAGACCAGCATTGGCGGGCGGCGCATTTCCGCGTCGCGGCGGACGACATCAACTATCGCCGCTTCTTCAACATCAACGAACTTGCCGGCCTGCGGATGGAGCTGCCGGAGCTGTTCGACCACGCCCACAGCCTGGTCTTCGCGCTGCTGGCCGATGGCACGCTGGACGGGCTGCGGATCGACCATGTGGATGGGCTGCTCGACCCGAAAGGCTATCTGGTGAAGCTGCGGGAGGCAGCGCCGCGTCCCTTCTACCTGGTGGTGGAGAAGATCCTGGCGCGGCACGAGCCGTTGCGCGGTGACTGGCCGGTGCAAGGCACCACCGGCTATGAATTTGCCAACCTCGTGATGGGCCTGCTGGTCGACCCGGAAGGCGAGGCGGCGCTGACCCGCCTCTGTGCCGACTTTACCGACGCAGAGCAGGATTTCGATGCGATCGTGCTCGACTGCAAGCTGCGGATCATGCGGAACGAGATGGCGGGCGAACTCGCCATGCTGGCCAGGGAGGCCGCGGGCATCGCGCAGCAGACGCCGCGCACGGCGGATTTCACCCGCAACATTCTCTCCCGCGGCCTCTGCGCCATCGTCGCGGGCTTTGCCGTCTATCGCACCTATGTCGATGCCGCGGCGCGGCCCACGGATGCGGACCGCCGCGAGATCGACGCCGCCATTGCCGCCGCGCGGCGGCAGGAGCCGGATCTTGACCCCAGCGTCTTCGACTTCCTGCATGGCCTGCTGACCACGGATCTGGTGGCGCGGCCGCGCAGCGGCTTTGCCCGGCATACGGTGCAGCGCGTGGCGATGAAGGTGCAGCAGTACAGCGGCCCGATCATGGCCAAGGGCCTCGAGGACACCGCCTTCTATCGCTACAACCGCCTGGTGGCGCTGAACGAGGTGGGCGGGCACCCCGACCATTTCGGCGTGACGCTGGCGGAATTCCACGCCGCCAATGCCGAGCGTGCGGCGCACTGGCCGCAGGCCATGCTGTCCACCTCCACCCACGACACCAAGCGCGGCGAGGACACCCGCGCGCGGCTGGTGGCGCTGGCCGGCATGCCCGGGGAATGGGCAACGCGGGTGCAGGAATGGTCCCGAATCCTGCGCTCCGCGCACGGCATGGGTGCGCCGGACCACAACGACGAATACCTGTTCTACCAGCTTCTCCTCGGCGCCTGGCCTGCCGGGGGCGGGACGGAGGCGATGGCGGAGCGTCTGGAGGGCGCCATGGTGAAATCCATGCGCGAGGCCAAGCGCCATTCCAACTGGGCCTCCCCCGATGCGGTCTATGAGCAGGCGATGCTCGATTTCGTCCGGCATGCGCTGGGCAGCGAGCATTTCCTCGCAGCCTTCCTGCCCTTCCAGGAACGTGTGGCGCGACTTGGCCTGCGGGGCAGCCTGGTGCAGACGGCGCTGAAGCTGACCCTGCCGGGGGTTCCGGACATCTACCAGGGTGCCGAGATGTGGGATCTCAGCCTGGTGGACCCGGACAACCGACGCCCTGTGGACTACGCGGTACGGGAGGCGGCGCTGGCCGAGGTCGAGGCCGCGCTGCGGCAGGACCGGTCGGCGGCGATCCAGGCGATGGCGGCGAATTGGCGCGACGGGCGGCTGAAGCTGGCCCTGACCGCGACCCTGTTGGCGCATCGGGCCGCGCAGCCGGCGTTGTTCGCCAGCGGCACCTACCAGGGCCTGGAAGCCAACGGCCCCGCCGGCCCGCGCATCTGCGGCTTCGCGCGCCGGTACGGGGACGCCGAGTTGCGCGTCGTGGCCGCGCGATTCGCCGGCGACCAGGCGTGGGAGGGCACGATGCTCGACTGGCCAGGCCCAGTTACGGATTGGCAAGACCTGCTGACAGGACAGGTGGTACAGCCATCTGGCGCCCTCGACATCGCGCAAGCGCTGCGCGACCTGCCAGTGGCGGTCTTCATCCGGCGCCACTGACCGAAAGGGTTTTGCGAAACCGCGTGCTTTCCGCGAATCGCACGCTGACATTTGCCCTGGTTCCAGCTATGCGACCAAACTCGCAAGGAGCCAGCGCATGTCAAAGAAGTTTCTGACGGACGTCATCGTCAAGTCCACCGAGATGCCGGCCAACGCCGCCGGCCGGCTGGCCGCGGACATCATCGCCGCCATCAAGGGCGAAATCGTCCAGAACGGGCGCTTCACCATCCCCGATTTCGGCGCCTTCAGCGTGCGCGAAACGGCGAAGCGCAGCGCGCTGAACCCCCGCACCGGTGAAAAGGTGGCCGTGAAGGCCGGTGCCACTGTGCGCTTCAAGGCGAGCAAGGCGCTGAAGGAATCGGCGCTGGCCGGCGTGAAGAAAGCCAAGCGCAAGGCCGCCAAGGCCTGATTCGCAGGGCCGCGGGGGGCGCGCCCCCCGCGGCTTTCGGTGCTACAGCCCGGCCTGGCTGACGAACTTCGTGTTCAGATAGGCCTCGATCGCCTCCGACCCACCCTCGGAGCCGTAGCCGCTGTCCTTCATGCCGCCGAAGGGCACTTCCGGCAGCGCAAGGCCGAGGTGGTTGATCGTCATCATCCCCGACTCGACGCGGGACGCGACCGCATTCGCCGTCTTGGCGCTGCGCGTGAAGGCATAGGCGGCCAGGCCGAAGGGCAGGCGGTTCGCCTCATCAACCACCTCCTCCAGGTCGGTGAAGGGGGCGATCATGGCGACGGGGCCGAAGGGCTCCTCGTTCATCATGCGGGCATCGCGACCCACGCCGGTCAGCACCGTGGGCTGATAGAAATAGCCCTTGTTGCCGATCCGCTCGCCACCGGTGTGGACCTCGGCGCCGCGCTGGCGGGCATCGGCAACCAGATCCTCCACCCAGGGCACCCGCCGCTCATGCGCCAGCGGGCCCATCTGGGTGTCCGCATCCATGCCGGCGCCGACCTTCAGGGCCTTGGCATGGGCGGTGAAGCGCTCGACAAATTCCGGATAGGACTTCTGCTGCACCAGGAAGCGGGTGGGGGAGACGCAGACCTGCCCGGCATTGCGGAACTTCGCACCGGCCAGGGTCTTCGCCGCCAGCTCCAGATCCGCATCATCGAACACGATCGCCGGCGCATGGCCGCCGAGTTCCATCGTCACCCGCTTCATATGCTGGCCGGCCAGCGCCGACAGCATCTTCCCGACCGGGGTGGAGCCCGTGAAGGTCACCTTGCGGATCACCGGATGCGGAATCAGGTACTCGCTGATCTCGGACGGCACCCCATAGACCAGGTTGGCCACGCCCTTCGGCAGGCCGGCATCTGCGAAGGCGCGGATCAGCTCGGCGGGCGAGGCCGGGGTCTCCTCCGGCGCCTTGACGATGATCGAGCATCCGGTGGCCAGCGCCGCGGACAGCTTGCGCACCACCTGGTTGATCGGGAAGTTCCACGGCGTGAAGGCGGCGACGGGGCCGACCGGCTCCTTCACCACCAACTGGTACACACCCTCGGCTCGCGCCGGGATGACGCGGCCATAGGCGCGGCGGGCTTCTTCCGCGAACCAGTCGATGACGTCGGCACCCGCCATCACCTCCATGCGGGCTTCGGCCAGCGGCTTGCCCTGCTCCAGCGTCATCATCTGCGCGATGGCGTCCGCACGGCTGCGGAAGATGTCCGCGGCCTTGCGCATTAGCTTCGAGCGATCGAAGGCGGAGACCTTCTTCCAGGTGACGAACCCACGGGCGGCGGCTTCCAGCGCCTCATCAAGGTCGTCGGTGCTGGCGTGGGCGACCTGGCCGATGACCTCCTCGGTCGCCGGGTTCAGCACGGGAAGGCTGCGGCCGCCGCGCGCGGCGCGCCAGGTGCCGTCGATGAACAATTGGGTATCGGGATACATGCGCGTCTCCTGATGCGTCTTGGCCCAAGCAGCGGGGCTTGGGCGGAAGGTGGCACAGGGCGGGGCAGGGGGGAACCGGGGCGCCCCACAAGCCCTGGAGAGCCGAGTGATCGTTTGAGAATGCCGGCGGCGCCGCGGGACCGACCTGCCGGCGTTCTCAAATGGTTACCTAGCTATTCGGCCCACGCTCCATCGCATAAGGCTGCCACCGCCGCAGCCCCGAATTCGGCAGCACCGTCGGGTTCACGCAGGACATCGGCCAGCGCCCCGAAAGCACCAGCGCCAACTCCTGTCCCGCACGGCGCTTCCGCGCCTCGTCGAAACGGGCGGATGCGCTGGCATTGTGCGGGGACAGGATCACATGCGGCATGGACAGCAGCGGGTTGTCGGTCTTCACCGGCTCGATCTCGAACACATCGAGGCCCGCGCCGGCGATGCGCTTGGATCGCAGCGCCTCGGTCAGCGCCGCCTCATCCACCGTCGGGCCGCGGCCGGTATTGATGAAGATGGCGTTGGCTTTCATCTTCGCGAAGTGGCGTGTGGTCAGCATATGGCCGGTATCCGGCGTCGCCGGCGCGTGCATCGACACGAAGTCGGATTGCGCCAGCACCTCATCAAGGCTGCAGGGTACCACGCCGAGGGCGGACATGGTCAGCTCGTCCACGAAGGGGTCGTAGGCCACCATGCGCAGTCCGAAGGCCTTCGCACGCATCGCCACGAGCCGCGCCACGCGGCCGAAGGCGACGAAGCCCAGCGTCTGGCCCATCAGCCGCGGCACGGTCGACAGCTGCGGCCGGCCCTCCGTCCAGCGTCCCTCACGCACCATCCGATCCTGCTCGATGCAGCGCCGATGCGTGGCCAGCAGCAGCATCATGGCGTGGTCGGCAACCTCCTCGATGAAGGTGTCGGGGCAGTTGGTCACCGCGATGCCCTGCGCGGTGGCGGCCACCACATCCACATAATCCACGCCGACGGTGGCGCAGGTGATGACCTTGGCCTTGGTGAGCGCCTTGATCATCCGGTCCGAAATCCGCATGCCCTTGGCATAAACCGCATCGGCTTCTGGCGCCGCGGCGCTGAAGCCTTCCTCCGTCGCCGGGCATTCCACGATCTCCGCGCCGAGCCGTTCCAGCGCCTCCATCTCCAGCGCATAGCCGCCACCGGCCGTGGTGAAGGATGCGCCTGCGGGCGTCAGGATTCGCGGCTTGGACATGGCTGTGTTTCCCCTTTGGTTGGATGCAGGCTCGCATGCGTTGCGGGGGGCCGACAAGCGCACGGGGCGCTGCTAGCCTGCGATGACAGCAAGGGAGAAGCGAAGATGGCGCGTTTGCAAGGCAAGGTGGCTTGGGTGACGGGCGCGGGCAGCGGCATCGGCGAAGCCGCCGCGCTGGCCTTGGCGGAGGAAGGCACGGAACTGGTGCTGACCGGCCGCCGCAGCGCGCCGCTTCAGGATGTGGCGGCGCGCATCACCGCGAAAGGCGGGAAAGCCCATGTGCAGCCGGCGGACATGATGGATGCAACGGCCGTGCAGGCCGTGGGTGCCTTCCTGGCCGACAAGTTCGGGCGTCTCGATATCCTGGTGAACAATGCCGGGCTGAACATCCAGCCGCGGCGCTGGGCCGTGCTGGATACGGATGGGGTGGATGAGCTGGTACGCGGCAACCTCGCCTCCGCCTTCTATGCGGTGACGGTGGCGCTGCCGCTGATGCGGCCGCAGAAGGACGGTGTGCTGATCCACACCGCCTCCATGGCTGGGCGCAACATCTCAATGCTCTCCGGCGCCGGCTACACCGCGGCGAAGCACGGCGTGGTGGCGATGAGCCACACAATCAACATGGAAGAATGCGTCAACGGCATCCGCAGCTGCGCGCTGCTACCGGGGGAGGTGGCGACCCCCATCCTCGACAAGCGCCCGAACCCGGTCAGCCCGGAGGAACGCGCGAAGATGGTGCAGTCCGAGGATGTCGGCGACCTGGTCCGCTACATCGCCTGCCTGCCAAAGCATGTGACGATCAACGAGGTCTGGATCACACCGACACACAACCGCAGCTACGTGGCGGCACTGGGCCAAAAGCTGTAGCGGTTCAGTCCTCGGGCTGCCCGGGATAGGGCGCGGCCTGCAGCAGCCCGGCCAGATGCGCCGCGGTGGCGGCCATCATGGCGGCCGTCTGCTGGGTTTTTTCCGGCACGGGGTCGAGGTCCTTGAAGACAACCGACCCCATCGCCTCGCCCACCCAGTAGCAGCTGGCCGAAGGCGGGATGGTCCAGCCGACATCGGCCAGCGCCTGGTAGATCTGCGCGGCGCAGGCGTGGGCGCCGTCCTCGTTGCCGACGATCGCGGTGACGGCGACCTTGCCGTAGCTCGGCATCCGGCCCTTGTCGTCGGTCTCCGAGATGAAGGCATCCATCCGTTCCAGCACGCGCCGTGCGACGCTGCTCGGCCCGCCGAGCCAGATCGGGCCGCCGAAAATCAGGATGTCGCAAGCCAGGATCTTCGCCCGCAGCGTCGGCCAGTCATCGCCCGGCCCCTCATCCGATGTGACGCCGGGCTTGATGTTCAGCGCAGCGACACGAACCGTCTCGGTGACTTCCACCTTCTGCTTCACGAAGGCGGCCTTGACCACGGCGAGCATGGCATCGGTGGAGGACGCGTCGCTGGCGTCGGATTTCAGTGTGCAGTTGAGGGCAATGGCCTTGAGGGGCATGGCGGATCTCCGGATCGGCGCAAGGCAAGCGCCGCTCCGGCGATCCGGTTCCCTGGTTGTACCCATGCCCATTGATCGAGACCTGCGTCCGCCGCAGGCGGGCGAGCGCCCGAATGGGCACCGCGGCTTATGCCGCGAAGCCACGCCCGCGGATGCGGGCACCGGCGCATGAGGCGCGGATCGGTCAAGATCCGCAGAATTTGGCTCTATTCCTTCACGGCGCCGGTCAGGGACGAAACGTAATAGTCCACGAAGAAGGAATAGAAGATCGCGACGGGCAGGGACCCCAGCAGCGACCCCGCCATCAGCGCGCCCCACTGGTACACGTCGCCCGTCACCAGCTCCGTCAGGATCGCCACCGGCACTGTCTTGTTCTCGCTGCTCTGGATGAAGGCCAGCGCGTAGATGAACTCGTTCCAGGACAGGGTGAAGCTGAAAATGCCCGCTGAGATCAGGCCGGGAACGGCCAGCGGCAGCGTGATCTGCCACAGGATCTGCACCCGCGTCGCGCCATCGATCAGCGCGCATTCCTCCAGCTCGAACGGGATGGATTTGAAATAGCCGATCAGCAGCCAGGTGCAGAACGGAATCAGGAAGGTCGGGTAGGTCAGGATCAGCGCGAAGGGCGTGTCGAACAGGCCGAGCTGGAACACCATGGTGGCAAGCGGAATGAACAGGATGGACGGCGGCACCAGATAGGCCAGGTAAATCGCCAGCCCCACATACTGGCTGCCCTTGAAGCGCAGCCGCTGGATCGCATAGGCGGCCAGCACGCTGGCGAACAGCGAAAGGATGGTGGCGCAGACGGATACCAGCATCGTCGTCCACAGCCACTTCGGATAGGCCGTCTCAAACAGCAGCATCCGGATGTGGTCCAGCGTGGGCGAGGTGATCCAGAACGGGTTGTGCTGCGCGAAGTCGTACAGCTCGGCGTTCGGTTTGAACGCCGTCACCGTCATCCAGTAGAAGGGAAACAGCAGGATGACGAGGAAGCAGCACAGCGGCAGATAGAGCAGCACGAAACGGCGGGACTTGCTGTCCCACGCCATCGTCTCCAGCTGCGCGGAGGACGTGTTGGTGGACTTCGCTTCCTTCGGTACCACGGCGGCGTCAGTCATTGCCCTCTCCCTGCTGCCACTTGCGCCGTGCCAGGCCATAATAGCTGAACAGCGTGGCGAAGACGAGGAACGGGATCATGGAGACGGCGATCGCCGCGCCTTCACCCAACTGCCCGCCCTGGATGCCTCGCTGGAAAGCCAGTGTGGCCAACAGATGTGTCGAATTCACCGGACCGCCGCGGGTAATCGCATAGACCAGCTGGAAGTCGGTGAAGGTGAAGATGATGGAGAAGGTCATCACGATGGCCAGGATCGGCAGCAGCATCGGGAAGGTGATGTAGCGGAACCTCTGCCAGCCGCTCGCCCCATCCAGCAGCGCCGCCTCATACAAGGAGGGCGGGATGGTCTGCAGCCCGGCGAGCAGGGTGATCGCCACGAAGGGAATCCCGCGCCAGATATTCGCCGCGATCAGCGACCAGCGCGCCGGCCAGGCGGTGTTGATGAAATCGATATTCTGGTCCCGCCAGCCCAGGACATCCACGAAGACGTAGGAGATGATGGAGAATTGCGGATCGTAGATCCACCAGAACGCGATGGCGGACAGCACGGTCGGCACGATCCACGGCAGCAGGATGATGGCGCGCAGCATGGATTTGAATGGCACATGCTGGTTCAGCAGCAGCGCCAGCCACAGCCCGAGCGCGAATTTCCCGATCGTCGCGACGCCCGTGTAGAAGACGCTGAAGAACACCGCGCTCCAGAAGATCGGGTCATCCATCAGCCAGATGAAGTTCTCGAGCCCGACCCAGATACCCTCCCGCCCGATCGTCGCATCGGTGAAGGCCAGCCAGATGCCGAGGCCTAGCGGGTAGGTCAGGAAGGTCATCAGCAGCCCGACGGCGGGCAGCAGGCAGATGAAGGCAAGAAACGGCTTCCAGTCGAACAGCCGCGAGAGCGCGCCCTGTTTCGGGCGCATCTTGGTCCAGACCGGCGCGGCGGTTGTCGCGGACATGGTGGTTTCCTGGATAGGGAAGCGGCGCCCGCGTGATGCGGGC
This sequence comes from Falsiroseomonas sp. E2-1-a4, assembly GCF_051433165.1. Classification (NCBI taxonomy): domain Bacteria; kingdom Pseudomonadati; phylum Pseudomonadota; class Alphaproteobacteria; order Acetobacterales; family Roseomonadaceae; genus Falsiroseomonas; species Falsiroseomonas sp. E2-1-a4. The sequence goes on from NZ_JBHMFS010000005.1 coordinate 150,567, forward strand.
GCCGCGGGTTTGGGCTAGCGGCGGGCGCGGAAGAAGCGGCGGGCGCGGCGTTCTGCCTCGGCGGCCGCCTGCTGCGGCGTGGCCTGGCCGGATGCGACGGAGGCGCACATCTGCACCATGACGTAATCCGCATTCGCCGCCGCCGAGGCCTGGCTGATCGGCCCCTTGTAGCCGGCGTAGAAGGTCGTATCCATCACGCCCTTGAACACCGAGACCTTCGGGTCCGAATCCCATACGGCGCTGTTGGAATAGGCGTTCAGCGGCTGCGACCAATAGCCGAGATTGGCCTGCAGCCACGGGTCGTACTGCGGCGTCTCCAGAAGGAAGGCGAGCAGCGCCTTGGACGCATTCGGGAAGCGGCTGTGCTTGAACACCATGGCGTTCAAGGTCAGCCCCGCCATCGGTGACGTCGCGGCGAGACCCTTCGGCAGCAGCGAGTGTTCCGTGTCATCGGCGATCGCCCGCATCGCCGGGTCGTTCTTAAGCGAGAAGTACAGCGACACGCCGTTCGCAGTCAGGTGGCATTCGCCAGCCGAATAGGCGCGGTTGTTGCTGATGTCGCCCCAGGCGACCGTGCCCGGGATGAAGGTGGCATACAGCTCCTTCAGGTATTCGAGGGAGGCGATGGTCTCGCGGCTGTTGATGGCGACCTCGTTGTTCTCATCAACCAGGAAGCCGCCGAAGGACCAGACCAGCCACTGCGCGAAGCCGTTGCCGTCACCCACTGCATTGCCCAGCGCGAAACCGGCCGGCTTGCCGGCAGCCTTCAGCGCCTGGCACAGCCGCAGGAAGCCGGCATGATCCTCGGGCGGCCGTTCGAAGCCGGCCGCATTCACCGTAGATTTGCGCCATACCAGCGGGCCGCCGGACGCGCCGAAGGGCAGGCCGAGCCAGGCTTCGCTGCCCGCGCGCTTGCCGTAGCGCTGCGCCATCGCCTTCCAGCCACCGTACTTCTGACCGATGTAGGCGGCCACATCCGTCAGCTCGACCAGCTTGTCGGAATAGATGTGCGGCGCCTCGTTGAAGCCGATGATCAGGTCCGGCCCGGCGCCCGTATTGGCGGTGACGGCGGTCTGCTGGGTGATGTCCTCCCACCCCACGAAATCCACGCGGACCTCGACGCCGGTCTGCTGGGTGAAGCGCGCGCAATTGGCGCGGAACACCTCCTCATCCGGCTGCACGAAGCGCACCGGGCGCAGCATGCGCAGCGTGGCGCCACGCTCGATGGGCAGGTTGGGCGCGGTGGCGGCCTGGGTCGGGATGGAGCTGGCGCGCGGGCTGCTGCCCTGCGCGGCCGCCTGGCCTGCGACAACCGCGGCACCGCTGAGCGCAAGTGCCGCACGACGGGTGATGAGATGTGCCATTTTTCTTGGTTTCCTCCTGCTTGGTTTTTATTGGCGTCAGCTCGGCAGGCGCGCTCCATCCGGTCCGAAAAGATGCACCAGGCCGAGATCGGGAAGCACCCGCAGCTTGTCGCCCGGGCGGCCCTGCACACGCTCCCGGAAGGCGCCGGTGAGCACCGTCTCACCGAGCCGCAGGGTGACCTGGGTCTCCGACCCGGTCGGCTCCACCAGCACGATGGTGCCTTCCACGCCGTCCTCCGAGAGGCTCATATGCTCCGGGCGGATGCCGTAGGTGGCGGCATTGGTGGGTGCATGGGGTGGCAGGGGCAGCAGGGCGCCGTTCGGGATGCGGAAGCCGCGATCCGTCACGGTGCCGGGCAGCAGGTTCATCGCGGGGCTGCCGATGAAGCCGGCGACGAACAGGTTGGCCGGCTTATCATACAGCGCCAACGGTGCGCCCGCCTGCTCGATCCGCCCACCATTCATCACCACGATCTGATCGGCCATGGTCATGGCCTCGATCTGGTCATGCGTGACGTAGATGGTCGTGGTGCCAAGCCGTTGCTGCAATTCGCGGATCTCGGAGCGCATCTGCACGCGCAGCTTGGCATCGAGATTCGACAGTGGCTCGTCGAACAGGAACACCTGCGGGTGGCGGACGATGGCGCGCCCCATCGCCACGCGCTGCCGCTGCCCGCCCGAAAGCTGGCGCGGGTAGCGGTCCAGCAGCGCATCCAGGCCGAGGATCTTGGCGGCGCGCTGCACCTCATCCTCCATGATGTCGGCCGGTGCCTTGGCCAGCTTCATGGAGAACGCCATGTTCTGGCGCACCGTCATGTGCGGGTAGAGCGCGTAGTTCTGGAACACCATCGCGATGTCCCGGTCCTTCGGCGGCACGTTGTTCACCACGCGCCCGTCGATCGCGATCTCGCCGCCGCTGATGTTCTCAAGCCCCGCGATCATGCGGAGCAGCGTTGATTTGCCGCAGCCGGATGGGCCAACCAGGACGACGAATTCGCCATCCGAGATTTCCACATCGACGCCATGCAGGATGCGGGTGGTGCCGAAGGATTTGAGCGCCTGCCGCACCGAGACCGTTGCCATATTCTCGTTCCGTCCCCCCGCGTGCCGCCTTTACCGGGGCTACGCATGGCAAGGCTACACATGCCTCCGCGCCGGGCGCAACCTCGGCACTGCACGGGCGGGGTGCCACTTTGCTGGGCGAAGTCGTTGCAGCCGAGGCCGGGCCGCATGGCGGCCACGCTGCGCGCTGCATTGGACGCTGTTCCAGTGCGGGGTTAGACGAAATGCTGCATGGCAGCAAAATGGATCACAGGATGCCGGAGCATTACAGGCGCCTTGCCGCTTTGCTTGGCGCGCTGACGGCACTGGGACCGCTCGGCATCGACATGTACCTGCCGGCCTTCCCGGCCATGGGCGCGGATCTCGCCGCCAGGCCCCGCCGCCATCCAGCGCACGCTGGCGGTGTTCCTGCTGGGCATGGCGGCTGGGCAGTTTTTCTATGGCCCGCTGTCCGATCGTGTAGGTCGCAGGCTACTGCTGTTCCTCGGCATGGCTGTCTTCACGCTCGCCTCCATCGGCTGCGCGCTGGCGGCCTCCGCGGAGGCGCTGGTGTGGCTGCGGCTGGCGCAGGCTCTGGTTGGCTGCATCGGCGCCCTGGTGGCGCGCTTCTCGGCGCCATCGGCGGCACCTCCGCGCTCGCCATGGGTGTGCTGATCGCGCTTGCCGGCTGTTCGGGGCTGGTGGCGCATCTGGGGCTGAAGCGCTTCCGGCCCCAGCCGATCTAGGCGCGCATCAGCGCCTCCGCCGCCGCCACCACCTTCGCGGTATCCACCTTCAGCGCATCCTCCAGCGGCGGCGCGAAGGGCACCGGCACGCGCGGCTGGCCGAGGCGGGCCACCGCCTTCACCTGCGCCGGGCCCAGCCGCTCGATGATGCGTGCGACGATCTCCGCGCCGAAGCCGCCGGTGGTCACCGCCTCATGCACCACCAGCAGCCGCCCGGTGCGCGCGACGGAGGCGACGACGGCCGCCTCGTCCCAGGGCCACAGCGTCCGCAGGTCCAGCACATCCGCCTTGATGCCGCGCGCCGCCAGCATCCCTGCGGCTTCCTCAACCTGCGGCACGATGGCGGACCAGGTGACGATGGTGAGGTCGTCGCCGCGATGCGCGTGGCGCGCCTGGCCGAACGGGATCGGCGCGATGATGTCCGGCACCTCGCCGGTCAGCGGGAACAGGTTCTTCGGGTCGAAGAACAGCACCGGGTCATCGCTGCGCAGCGCCGTCACCAGCAGCCCCGCGGTATCCGCGGGCGTCGATGGCACCACCACCACCAGGCCCGGGATATGGGTGAACCAGCTTTCCAGCGTCTGCGAATGCTGCGCGGCGGAATTGCGCCAGATGCCGTGCGGCATTCGGATCACCACCGCGGGCCGCGCCTGACCGCCGAACATGTAGCGCACCTTGGCGATCTGGTTCACCAGCTCATCCATCGCGCACATGACGAAGTCGAAGATCCGCATCTCGATGATCGGCCTGGTGCCGACCAGCGCGGCGCCGAGCCCCGCGCCCATGATGACGCTCTCGCTGATCGGCGTGGAGACGATGCGGCTTTCGCCGAATTCATCGAGGAAGCCGCGATACTGTCCGAACAGCCCACCGCGCGCGACATCCTCCCCCAGCACCCAGATGCTCGGGTCGCGGCGCATTTCCTGCAGCGCGGCGCGGCGGGAAGCCTCCACAAGCGTGATCTCGGCCATCTCAGTCAGCCCCCTGCATCGCACCGCAATCCTGCACGTCTTCCCAGGCGACGGCCGCATCCGGCCAGGGCGCGCTGAGCGCATCGGCACGGGCGGTGGACATTTCAGCGAAGGCCTCGCCCCTGATACCCTCGAGCTCGGCGGTGGCGACGCCCTCCGCCAGCAGGCGGTCGCGCAGGCGACCGAGCGGCTCCGCCGCCTGTGCGGCTTCCACCTCCGCGGTGCGGCGCCAGGCGGCGGGGTCTGTGCTGGTATGGCCGGTGAGACGATAGGTGGTGGCATGCAACAGCTGCGGGCCGGAGCCGGCGCGGATCTCCGCCACCATCTGCGCCGCCGCCGCATCCACCGCCGCCGCATCATTGCCATCCACCGCCACCGTGGGCACGCCGAGGGAGGCCGCGCGCGCGGCAACCCCGGGTCCGGCGGTGACGCTGGCGGTCGCCGTGAAGGCGGCTACCCCGTTGTCCTCGCAGACGAACAGCACCGGCAGCCGGTACAGCGCCGCCCAGTTCAGCCCTTCCAGGAAGGGGCCGCGATTGATGGCGCCGTCGCCGAAGAAGCAGGCGACGATGGAATCCTGCCCCAGCAGCTTCAGCCCCTGTGCGGCGCCGACCGCAATCGGGATGCCGCCCGCCACCACGCCATTGGCGCCCAGCATGCCGACGCTGAAATCGGCGATATGCATGGACCCGCCCTTGCCGCGGCAATGCCCGCCGGCGCGGCCGAACAGCTCCTCCATCATGCCGGCGACCCCCGCGCCCTTGGCCAGCGCATGGCCATGGCCGCGGTGGTTGGAGGTGATGCGGTCATCCGGCCGGAGATTCATGCAGAGGCCGGCGGCCACACCCTCCTGGCCGATCGAGACATGCAGCGGCCCCGGGATCTCGCCGGCCTTGTGGGCGGCCAGGGCGGTTTCCTCGAAGGCGCGTATGCGGCACATGGTGGTATACAGCGCGATCAGCCGCGCGCGATTATCGCCCGTTTTGGTCATCCGCTTCCCCCCATGGCCGCCCCCTTCGTGCCGCACTTCTCACGGTGGCCGGCCAGGGGGCTTGCGGAGCATGCGACAGCGCGCGAAGGAATCAAGCCGGGGGGTACTGAACATGGCCGACGTGGTTCCGTTGGTTGTCGATAGTGTGACGCAGCTGGATGCGGCCTCGCGTGGGCGGGTGGCCTGCTGCGGCAGTCATGGCGCGGTCTATGCCGCCTGGTATGCGGCGCGGCACGGCGTGGCAGGGCTGCTGCTGCATGATGCTGGAATCGGCCGGGACCGGGCGGGTGTTGGCGGCATCTTCTGGCTGGAATCCCGCTTCGTGCCCGCCGCCGCCGTGGCGCATGAAAGCGCCCGCATTGGCGATGGCGCGGATATGCTGGCGCGCGGCGTGCTCTCCAACGTCAATGGCCCCGGCTCCGCACTGGGGTTGAAGATCGGCATGAAGGCTTCCGTCGCGCTGGACCGGCTGCTGGCCGCCAGGCTGCCGGCGGCGGAGGCACCGGGCGGGATGGATGAGGCGCGGCAGGTGGTTTCGGACAGCGGCCCGGTGCAGGTGGTGGCGCTGGATTCGAACGGGCTGGTCGGGCCGGAGGATACGGGGCGCATCATCGTCACCGGATCCCATGGCGGGCTGCTCGGCGGCCGCAAGGCCAGTGCGGTTAAGGCGGATGTGCTGGCCGCCGTCTACAACGACGCCGGCATCGGCGCCGACCGCGCCGGCCTGTCCCGCCTGCCGGCGCTTGCCGAGCGCGGTATCGCGGCTGCCACCGTCTCCGCCTTTTCGGCCCGGATCGGCGATGCGATGAGCAGTTGGGAGGATGGCTACATCTCCGCCCTCAATGAAGCCGCCGAGGCGCGCGGCGCCTGCATCGGCCTGTCCACGCGCGAATTCGTCGCCAAGATGCTGGAGAGTCTTTGACCATGTCTGCCAATGCCACACGCCGGATGACCGGCGGCGCCGCACTTGCCGAGATGCTGAAACTGCATGAGGCCGGGCCGATGTTCGGCATGGGCGGCTTCCAGCTTCTACCTTTCTATGAGGCCTGCCGCGTGCTCGGCGTGCAGCACTACCTGATCAATGACGAACGCTGCGGCGCCTTCGCGGCGGATGCCTATGCGCGCGTCACCAACCGGCCCGGCCTGGCCGATGGCACGCTCGGCCCGGGGGCGACCAACCTGGCGACGGGGCTGGCGGAGGCGTTCAACGCCGGCATGCCGATGGTCGCCATCATCGGCGACGCCAACCGCCAGCACGCCTGGAAGAACATGACGCAGGAGGCACGGCAGTTCGACGTGCTGCGCCCGCTGGTGAAGGAGGCGATCCGCGTCGAAGTGATTTCGCGGATTCCCGAGCACATCCGCCGCGCCTATGCCGTGGCGACCTCCGGCCGTCCCGGCCCGGTCCTGATCGCGGTGCCGGAGGACATTGCCCATGGCGAGCATGATTTCGACGCGGCCGATTTCTGGTTCGACCCGGGCACGCTGCGCGCCCAGGCCCGCCGGTCCCGCCCGGCGCGCGACGACCTGGCCCGCGCCGCCGCGCTGCTGGCCAAGGCGGAACGCCCGCTGATCCTGGCCGGCGGCGGCGTGCATATCAGCGAGGCCCATGAGGCGCTCGCCGCGCTCGCCGAGGCGCAGGGCATTCCGATGGCGCACACCATGTCCGGCAAGGGCGCGGTGGGCTGCAACCATGCGCTGTCGGCCGGCGTCTTCGGCCGCTATTCGCGCATCGCCAACGACCTGATCGGCATGAGCGACTGCCTGCTGGTGGTGGGCTGCAAGTTGGGCGAGATCGCCACCAAGCGCTTCTCCCTGATGCCCGCCGGCGTGCCGCTGATCCATCTGGACATCGTGGCCGAGGAAATCGGCCGCACCACGCGCCAGGATGTGGCGCTGGTGGGCGATGCGCGTTGCGGGTTGGAGGATCTGCTGGCGGAACTCGGCCCGCGTGCCGACCGCCGCGCAAAATGGTGCGCGGAGGTGCCGAGGCGCATGGCGGCCTGGCTGGACTCCGCGAAGGACCGGCTGGAATCGGTGGAATCGCCCATCAACGTCGGCCGCCTGATGGGCGAGCTGAACAAGATGCTGCCCGCGGATGCCGTGCTGGTGGCCGATGGCGGCTTCGCCGGGCATTGGGGCGGGCTGCTGTTCGATACCAAGCGGGCAGGGCGCGGCTTCGTCGCGGATCGCGGTTTTGCGTCAATTGGCTACGGCGTTCCTGGTGGCATCGGGGCGCAGATCGGGGTGGGGAAGGGGCGGCGCGTGGTGGCGTTGACCGGCGATGGCGGCTTCAACATGTCGATGGGTGATCTGGAAACCGCCCGGCGCGTCGGCGCGCCGATCGTTGCCTGCATCTTCAACAATGCGGCATCGGGTTATGTGAAGGCGCTGCAGCACGCCGTCTTCGGCCCCGGCAGCTACCAGTCCAGCGACCTGGTGGAGATGAATTACGCCAACATCGCCAATGCCATGGGCTGCCAGGGCATCCGCGTGGAAGATCCGGAAAAGCTGGCCGGCGCATTGCGGGCGGGGCTGGAGAACACGGACACGCCCACGGTGCTCGACATCGTCGTCACCCGCGACCCGGCCAAGATGCTGCCGGCCGCCGACAACCGGACCCTGAAGGTGAACAAGGGCGACCGCCCCGTCTGATGCGCCCCGTGTAAGGCCGGCCCGCGAGTGGTTCTGGAGCCGGAAGCGGTTTGCCCCCTATCCTGCCGGGAAGGCGGCATGGGGCGGAAAATGGGCGTTGCGACGGCGATGAATCTCGGGCGGCTGCTGACGCAGACCGCGCGCCGCATTCCGGATGCGCCGGCCCTGGTCTGGGGCGACCGCGGCTGGAGTTTCGCCGAGCTGGATGCGCGGGTGGATCTGCTGGCTCAGGCGCTGCGCGGCCTCGGCGTGGCCAAGGGCGACCGTGTGCTGGTGCATTCGCGCAATTCCAACGCGATGTTCGAAAGCCTTTTTGCCTGCTTCAAGATCGGCGCCGTCTGGGTCCCCACCAACTACCGCCTGACGCCGGCGGAGGTCGCGTATCTGGGTGCCTCCTCCCGCGCCGTGGTGATGCTGCGGGATGCGGGCTTCGCGGGCCACGCCACGGCGGTGCGGGAGGCCAGCCCGCATCTGCGCCAGGTGATCGCGGTGGGCGACGCCCAGGGCGATGAGCAGGATTACGAGGCGCTGCTCGCCGCCACCACGCCGCCCGCGCCGGACCATGAGGCGGAGGTGGCGGCGGATGATCCCTGCTGGTTCTTCTACACCTCCGGCACCACCGGCCGGCCCAAGGCGGCGGTGCTGACGCATGGCCAGATGGCCTTCGTCGTCACCAACCATCTGGCGGATCTGGTGCCCGGCACGACGGAACGCGATGCCTCCCTGGTTGTCGCGCCCTTGTCGCATGGCGCCGGCATCCACCAGCTTGGCCAGGTGGCGCGCGGCGCGGTGACGGTGCTGCTGGCGGGTGAAAAGCTGGACCCGGAGGAAACCTGGGCGCTGGTCGCCCGGCATCGCGTGACCAACATGTTCACCGTGCCCACCATCCTGACCGCCCTGGTGCGCCACCCGGCCGCGGACCGGCACGACCATTCCAGTCTGCGCCACGTGATCTACGCCGGCGCGCCGATGTACCAGGCGGATCAGGCGGAGGCGCTGCAAAAACTCGGCCCCTGCCTGGTGCAGTATTTCGGCCTCGGCGAGGTCACCGGCAACATCACCGTGCTGCGGCCGGACCAGCATGTGCCCGCAAATTCCGGAAGCTGCGGCGTGGCGCGGACGGGGATGGACATCGCCATCCTCGACGAGCGCGGCACCCGCCTGCCGCCCGGCGAGATCGGCGAGATCTGCGTCCGCGGCCCGGCCGTCTTCGCCGGTTATTTCGAGAATGAGGACGCCAACCGCCGCGCCTTCGCCGGCGGCTGGTTCCATACCGGCGACCTCGGCCTGCTGGATGCGCGGGGCTTCCTGTTCATCACCGGGCGCGCCTCCGACATGTACATCTCCGGCGGCTCCAACGTGTATCCGCGGGAGGTGGAGGAGGCGATCCTGACCCATCCGGCGGTGGCGGAGGCCGCCGTGGTCGGCCTGCCGCACCCGAAATGGGGCGAGGCAGGCGTCGCCTGCGTGGTCTGCCGCGACGGCGCCATGGTGGAGGAAGCGGCGCTGCTCGCCCACCTCGCGCCGATGCTCGCCCGCTTCAAGCAGCCGCTGCGGGTGGTGGTGTGGGATGCGTTGCCGAAATCCGGCTATGGCAAGGTGCCGAAGGCGCTGATCCGGGCAAAGCTGGAGGAATTGGCGGTCGGCTTCTAGCGCCTGCGCCCGGCGATGTAGCTGACGCCGGTGGCGCCGGCCGTTTCCACATGCGGCGTGTCGCGCGGCACCTCGCACACCTCGCCCGCGCCGTAGCGGCGCCGAATACCGCCCTGGTCCAGGATCAGCGCGCCGGACAGGATCAGCAGGCGCGCATCGAAGGGGTGGCTGTGTTCCGGCGTCGCATCCCCGGCCGGCAGGTCGCGGGCGATGGTTTCCGTAAAGCCGGCCTGCGGCAGCGCCGCCTCGAAGGACTCGCGATCCATCCCCGTCTCCCCCCCTGGTTTTTTATGGTCTAGCCTTGCCGCATCATCGCCTGGAGACCGCCATGTCCGCCACACTCTTCGCTAACGCCCGCATCCTCGACGGCCGAGTCGATGGCGGGATCGAGGGGCATGTCCTGGTCGAAGGCGGAAAGGTGAAGGAGGTTTCGGACAAGCCCATCTCCGCCACCGGCGCCCGGCAGGTGGATCTCGCCGGCCGCACCCTGATGCCGGGGCTGATCGACGCGCATGTGCATGTCATCTCCACCACGGTGAATTTTGGGCTGAATGCGCTGCTGCCGGACGCCGTCATCGCCTTCCGCGCCGCGCGCATCATGAACGGCATGCTGATGCGCGGCTTCACCACCATCCGCGACCTCGGCGGCGCGACGCAGGGGCTGCGCGTGGCGTGGGAGGAAGGCGGCTTCGACGGGCCGCGCATGGTGCTGTGCGGCAAGGCGATTTCCTCGACCGGCGGGCACAGCGATGGCCGCGGGCGCTACGATTCGCGGGACATGCGCTATCTCGAATCCCGCCTCGGCTGCCTCGGCCGGATCGCGGATGGCGTCGATGCGGTGCGCCGTGCGTGCCGGGAGGAGATCAAGGCCGGCGCCGACTACATCAAGATCATGGCCAATGGCGGCGTCGCCAGCCCCACCGACCCCATCGCCTTCCTCGGCTATTCCATGGACGAGATGCGCGCGGCGGTGGAGGAGGCGCAGCTCGCGCAGACCTATGTCGCGGCCCACCTCTACACCGATGAGGCGATCAGCCGCGCCGTCGATGCCGGCGTGCGCAGCCTGGAACACTGCAACCTCATCGAGGAAGCCACCGCCCGCAAGGCCGCCAAGGCCGGCGCCATCGCCTGCCCGACGCTGGTGACCTATGAGGCGCTGAAGAACGAAGGTGCCAGCTTCGGCCTCGGCGCCGAAAGCGTGGCGAAGATCGACACGGTGCGGCTGGCGGGCCTGGCGAGCCTGGAGAAGATGCAGCGCGCCGGCCTGACCATGGCCTATGGCAGCGACCTGCTGGCGGAGATGCATCGCCACCAGTCGGACGAATTCGTCATCCGCGGCCGCGTGCTGCCGGCGATGGAGGTGATCCGCTCCACCACCATCCACGCGGCGAAGCTGCTGCGCATGGAAGGGCAGATCGGCACCATCGAACCCGGCGCCTATGGCGACCTGGTGGTGGTGGAGGGTGATCCGCTGAAGGATCTGTCACTGCTGACCGGGCAGGGCAAGCACCTGTCCGCCATCATGCAGGGCGGCCGCTTCATCAAGGACCAGCTCGCGGCGTGATCCCGCCGAAGGCGCGCGGGATGATATTGCCCGAGGACCGCTACCCGCACGCGCCGCTGCCCTTCCGGCCCAGGCTCACCTGGCCCGGCGGGGCGCGGCTGGCGGTCTGGGTGTGTCCGAATATCGAGCATTACGAATTCCTGCCCGCCCAGCAGGGAAGCCCCCGTGATCCCTGGCCCCGCACGCCGCACCCCGATGTGCTGTCCTATTCGCTGAAGGATTACGGCAACCGCGCCGGCGTCTGGCGGATGATGGTGTGCCTCGACGCGCACGGCATCCGCGGCAGCGTCTCCTTCTCCATGTCTGTCGGGGACATGTTCCCCGAGATCCTCGACGGCATGCTGAAACGCGACTGGGACGTGTTCAGCCACGGCCTGTCCAACACGCGCTACCACTGGAACCTGCCCGAAGACGCCGAGCGCGCAGAGATCGAGGCCAGCGTTGCCGCCTGGAAGCGCATGACCGGAAAGCAGTTGCGCGGCTGGTTCTCACCGGCCGCGTCGAACACGCTGGTCACGCCGGACCTCGTGGCGGAGGCGGGCATTTCCTACCTTTGCGACTTCTACCACGACGATCAGCCGACCCCGATCCGCGTCCGAAGCGGCCGCCTGGTTTCCATCCCCTACAGCATGGACCTCAACGACGCGGTGATGATCGGCGCCGGCGCGGCGGAGGGCGCGGATTTCCTGCGCGCCGGGATCGACATGTTCGAGACGCTGTATGCGGAAGGCGCCACCCAGCCGCGGGTGATGTGCATCGCGCTGCACCCCTACATCATGGGCCGCCCGCACCGCATCCGCTTCCTCGATGCGCTGCTCGGACATATCCGGCGGCATGAGGGGGTATGGTTCGCGACCGGCGCCGAGATGGCCGACTGGTACCTTGCGAACCACTACGACGCCGCGATGCGCGCATGATCCCGCCACGCGGCATGGACCATGCGATCCACCCCTACAGCGCGCAGCCCATCCGGCCGGATTTCCGCTGGCCTGGCGGGGGTCGCGTTGCGGTGTATCTGCTGCTGCATCTGGAGCACACGGAACTTCAGCCGCCCGACGGCACGCATCGCGACCCGCGCTTTCGCGGCGCCTTCTTCAGCGGCAACCCGGACTGGACCACCTACACCCAGCGCGACTACGGCAACCGCATCGGCGCCTGGCGCATCCTGGATCTGCTGGACCGCCTGCAACTGCCGGCCAGCGTCGCCGTCAACCTGATGGCCGCCCAGCGTCACCCGGAACTCGTCGCCGCCTATCGGGATCGCGGGTTCGAGCCGGTGGCGCATGGCCTCTCCGCCAGCCGCATGACCACGAGCCGGATGACCGAGGCGGAGGAGGCCGCGCAGATCATGCAGGTCCGTGATGGCCTGACGAAACTGTGGCCCGGCGCCACCGGCTGGCTGGGCCAGGACCATGGCGCAACGCCGCATACCACGCGCCTTCTGGTAGAAGCGGGCTTCGGCTACGGCCTGGACTGGGCCAATGACGAGGCGCCCTACCTGCACAATTGCGGCCTGCTCGCCCTGCCGCCGCCCGGAGAATGGGACGATGTGCAGACCCTCTGGCTGCGCCGCGTTCCCGCGCCAAGTTGGCCGGCTCTGGTGGCGGAGGCGCTGGACCGGCTGCTGGCGGAACCCCGCGGCGGGCGGGTGCTGGGCCTCGGCATTCACCCCTGGATGCTCGGAGCGCCGCACCGCATCCGCTACCTGGCCGAGGCCCTCGACGATATCGCCCGCCGCACCGACCTGCACATCGCGACCGCCGGCGCCCTGGCCTCGGAGGCCCGCGCCGCGCTCAGATGAACTGCCCGCGCAGGAAGCCCAGCGCGGGCAGGGGGCTCCAGGCCTTGGGCAGGTCGGCGCGGCGAATCGGCGCCACGGAATAGTGCGGCACCGGCTGTTTCGATCGCCGCAGGAAATCCTCGTAGGCCGAGACCTGCTGCGCCCGCCAGGCCCGATCCTCCAGTGCCGCCATGCGGTTGCGATAGACATTGGCCACGCGTGACTTCCGCCCGGCGGTGGCAATCACCGCCCAGAGCGTGTCGTCGTCCCGGGCACCGGCGGAGCCGGCACCGAGAGGGGTGAGGTGCTGCACGGCCTTCAGAATCGCAAACCCGACGCGGGCGGGTCAAGCGCCACCTGTGTCACCGTCCCGGGTCTTTGCGTCCATGCGGCTTCGTGGGATCAAACCTTCCAGCAAGGAGACGCATCGCCATGATCGACCTCTACACCTGGAATACGCCGAACGGCCGCAAGATCTCGGTCGCGCTGGAGGAAACTGGGCTGCCCTATGCCGTCCATACGGTGAACATCTCGAAGGACGAGCAGTTCAAGCCGGATTTCCTCAAGATTTCCCCGAACAACCGGATTCCCGCGATCATCGACCCGGATGGGCCGGATGGGCAGCCGATCAGCGTCTTCGAATCGGGTGCGATTCTGCTGTACCTGGCTGAGAAGACCGGAAAATTCATGCCGCAGGATGCGCGCGGCAAGGTGGCGGTGCTGGAATGGCTGATGTGGCAGATGGGCGGCTTCGGCCCCATGCCCGGCCAGGTGCACCACTTCCTGATGCAGCCGGAAGGCCCGGCGCGGGACTACGGTTTTGCGCGCTACCACAAGGAGACCAAGCGCCTGTATGGCGTGCTGGACCGCCGCCTGGCCGGCCGGGACTTCGTGGCCACAGACGGCGAGCCGAGCATCGCCGATTTCGCCATCCTCGGCTGGGCCTGGCGGCATGAGCGCCATGAGGTGCCCTTCGACGACCTAGCCAACGTGGCCGCCTGGTACGCTCGCATGATGGCCCGCCCCGCCACCCAGCGCGGCTTCGAGGTGGCGCTTTCCTGAGCTTGCAAGAACGGCGCGGGCAGGCGCTTGCCCGCCCGGGTCCGGCCCGCTATGAGACGCGCTGCATACGTCGTGCAACTTCACACCCTGAGGAGGGGTGGCCGAGTGGCTGAAGGCGACGGTTTGCTAAACCGTTATAGGGGTAAAACCCTATCGAGGGTTCGAATCCCTTCCCCTCCTCCAGTTCCCGCGCGGCCCATTCGGGCGACATGACCAGGACATGACACACGACTTCGACCTGCTGGTGATCGGTGGGGGCATCAATGGCGCCGGCATCGCGCGGGATGCGGCAGGGCGGGGGCTTTCCACCTGCCTGGTGGAACGCGGCGACCTCGCCAGCGGAACCTCCTCCAACTCCTCCAAGCTGGTGCATGGTGGCCTGCGCTACCTGGAGCATTACGAATTCCGCCTGGTGCGGGAAGCGCTGGCGGAGCGCGAGGTGCTGCTGCGAATCGCCCCCCACATCGTCTGGCCGATGCGCTTCGTGCTGCCGCACCGGGCCGAGATGCGGCCGCGCTGGCTGATCCGCGCCGGGCTGTTCCTGTATGACCATCTGGCGCGGCGGGTCAGCCTGCCGGGGGCCGAAAGCCTGGATTTCCGGAAGCACCCCTTTGGCGCGCCGCTGTCGCCCGGCATCGCCAAGGGCTTCGCCTATTCGGACTGCTGGGTGGAGGACAGCCGCCTGGTGGTGCTGAACGCCAAGGACGCCGCCCGCCGCGGCGCCACCATCCGCACCCGCACCGCCTTCGCGGATGCGACGCGGGATGCCGCGGGCTGGACCGTTCGACTGCGCCGCGCGGACTGGGCGGAGGAAACCCTGCGCTGCAAGGCGCTGGTCAATGCCGCCGGCCCTTGGGTGCTCTCGGCGCAGGACCAGACCCATGCGGCCCGCGCCGGCAGCGTCCGCCTGATCCGCGGCAGCCATATCGTGCTGCCCGCGCTGTATGAGGGCGACCAGGCCTATATTCTGCAGAACGACGATCGCCGCGTGGTCTTCGTCATCCCCTACCAGGGCAGGTTTTCTCTCGTTGGCACCACCGACGTGCCGCATGAGGGGGATGCCGCCACCGCCCACTGCACGCCGGAGGAAGCCGAATATCTCTGCGCCGCCGTCAGCCGCCAGTTCAAGCGGCCGGTGACGCCGGATGAGATCGTCTGGTCCTATTCCGGCGTGCGGCCGCTGTATGATGACGGCACGGATGATCCCTCCGCCATCACGCGGGATTATGTGCTGAAGCTGGACACCGAGGCGGCGCCGCTGCTCAGCATCTATGGCGGCAAGATCACCACCTATCGCCGCCTGGCGGAGGAAGCGGTGGAAAAGATCGGCAAGGCGCTCGGCCGGCCCGCGCCAGCCTGGACCGGCGGCGCGGCGCTGCCCGGCGGCGATTTCGGCGGCCGTGACCTCGCGGGGTACGAGGCCGAAATCGCCACCCGCTTCCCCTGGCTAACGCCCGCGCTGCGCGCCCGGCTGGTGCGCGCCTATGGCAGCGAAGTGCCGGCGCTACTGGGCAATGCCACGTCGATGGCGGATCTCGGCCGGGATTTCGGCGCCGGGCTGACGCAGCGGGAAATCGACTGGCTGGTGCGGGAGGAATGGGCGCGTACGGCGGAGGACATCCTGTGGCGCCGCTCCCGCCTCGGCCTGCACATGAGCCAGGCGGAACGGGACGCGGTGACTATTTGAGCTGGCTGTCCTTGCTGCCGCGGCGGTTGATGCCGAAGGCGGCGGGGCGCCGGTCCCGGGCGGATTGGCAGGCGACGCAGGTCCGAACGCCCGGCAGGGCGGCGCGACGTGCCTCCGGAATCTCCTCACCGCATTCCACGCAGTGGATTTCGCCGCTGCCGGCGGTCAGCCGCGCGCGGGCGCGCAGGATGCCCTCGCGCACCGTGTCGTCGATCTGATCCTGCACCGCGCCATCCGGCGCCCAGCCGCTTGCCATCGTCCTCGTCCCATATCCAGCCCCTTTAACTGGGCAGGGCGGGCCGGGTTTCAAAGGTCAGGCCGCCTGTTCCAGCACCCGCGCGAGGCTGGCCGACAGCGCCTCCGCCGCCGCCGGCAAGCGGCGGCCGCGGCGGGCCAGCAGGGCGATGCGGCTGCCGTTCAGCAGCGGGTCGGTCAGCGGAATCGCCTTCACCCTGCCCTGCTCCACCTGCAGCGCCAGCACGCGCGGCACCATCACCGCCACACCCTTGCCATCCGCTACGAATCCCGCTGCGACATGCGCCGAATTGGTCTCCAGCACCGGGCGGATCGGCACTCGCGCGGCGCGGCAGGCGGTATCGAACAGCGCCCGTGAACTGCCGAGGTGGGAGGGGGCGACCAGCGGCATGCCGACCAGATCCGCCAATGTCAGCGTGGTGGCGCCGGCCAGCTTGTGGTGCGGCGCCAGCATCACCGCCAGCGGCTCCGCCGCCGAGGCCAGCACCTCCACCTCCGGATCGGCGGGCGGGTTGAAGGCAATTCCGAGATGGCAGGTACGCTCCTGCAACCCCGCCAGGATCGCCCCCGACCCGACCACGGCGATGTCCAGCGTCACGGCGGGGTAGGCGCTGCGGAAGCTGGCGAGCGCATCGGCCAGGCCGCAGGCGGCGAAGCTCTCCACCAGGCGCAGCACCACATGGCCGCGCCGCACGCCGCGCAGTGCATCGAGGTCGGCGCGCAGGCGCTCCGTCAACTGCGTCGCCTCTCGCCCATGATGCAGCAGGATTTCGCCGGCCGGGGTCAGCGCCACGCCGCGCGCGCCGCGTTCCAGAAGCTGCACGCCCAGATCTTCCTCAAGCTGCTGGATGCGGCGGCTGATCGCGGATTGCGCCAGGCGCAGCCGCTGCGCCGCCTCCCGCATCGAGCCGGCCTGGGCGACGGCGAGGAAGCAGCGCAGGCCGGGTGGCAGCATGAGGGAGGCTCCGTTGCGATGCCCCTGCGGCATCGTGCCGCGACATTCTTTCCGCCTGCGGCATCGCCGTCAATGCTGGGATGCAAGCGGTGTTCGGCTTGGCGACCTCCGCCTTGCAGGTCTAGCCTCGGCGGCAGGATGGGGGAGGGCGTGGATGTCCGTTCGCAATGCCATGATCGAGGATGCGCTGGTGGAGGCGCGGGAGGGCTATGCCGCCCGCCGCCCCGCCAGCGCCGCGCGCCATGCCGAAGCCGCGGAGGTGATGCCGGGCGGCAATACCCGCAGCGTGCTGTTCCACGGCCCCTTCCCCTTCACGGCGGAAAGCGGAGAGGGCTGCCGCGTCCGCGATCTCGACGGCCACGCCTATGTCAGCATGATCGGCGAATACACCGCCGGGCTGTTCGGTCATTCCCACCCGGCCATCCGCGCCGCCGTGCTGCGGGCGCTGGATACCGGCGTGAACCTGACCGCGCACAACCCGTTCGAAAACCGCTTCGCCCATCTGGTGCGGGACCGCTTCCCGTCGCTGGAAATGCTGCGCTTCACCAATTCGGGGACGGAGGCCAATCTGCTGGCGCTGGCCTGCGCGACGATCTCGACAGGCCGCAGCACCATCCTTGGCTTTCGCGGCGGCTACCATGGCGGGCTAATGACTTTTGGGCTCGGCGCCAACCCGATCAACGTGCCGCATCGCGTGGTGCTGGCCGGCTACAACGACCTGGCGGAAGCGGCCGCCCTGGCGCGCGAACACGCCGGCGACCTGGCCGCGATCATCCTGGAGCCGATGCTGGGCGGCGGCGGCTGCATCGCGGCGGAGGATGATTTCCTGCGTGGCCTACGCGCGCTGGCGGATGAGACGGGCGCCGTGCTGATCTTCGACGAGGTGATGACCAGCCGCCTCGCCCCCGGCGGCTTGCAGGAGCTTACCGGCGTGACGCCGGATCTGACGACGCTCGGGAAGTATGTCGGCGGTGGCATGTCCTTCGGCGCCTTCGGCGGGCGGGAGTCGCTGATGGCGATCTTTGACCCGCGGCGGCCGGATGCCGTGCCGCATGCCGGCACCTTCAACAACAACACGCTGACCATGTCCGCCGGCATCGCCGCGCTGTCCGAAATCTACACGCCCGACATCGCGCGAAGCCACAATGCCCGCGGCGATGCGCTGCGCGCGGCGTTGCAGGCGGCCGCCGGCGACCTGCCGATCTGTGTCACCGGCCGCGGCAGCATGATGGCCTTCCACTTCATGCCGACGCCGCCGCGCAATGCGGAGGACGCGGCGCGTGGTAACCAGGCGCTGAAGGAGTTGCTGTTCCTCGATCTGCTGGATCGCGGTTACTACATCGCGCGGCGCGGCATGGTGGCGCTGTCGCTGATGGTGGGCGCCGAGGAACGCGAAGGCTTCGTCGCCGCCTTCGCCGATTTCTGCGAGATCAGGGGCGCGCTGATCCGCGACGCGGTGGGATAGGGGGCGAAAGCCCCCACCCCGACCCTCCCCCGCAAGCGCGGGGCAGGGCTTGAGAGTTTCTCCCTCCCCCGCTTGCGGGGGAGGGTCGGGGTGGGGGTCTGGTGCCCCCAGACCCTCACACCTTCACAGGCGTCCCGTACTGGCCGACATGCGCGAAATCGGAAATCGGCTTCCGCACCCGCGGCGCCACCTCCCGCTCCGCCAGCTTCTCCGGCAGCAGGGACGGCGCGCCGGTCACGCCGAACGCGATCGCCACCACCGGCTCATGCCCGTCCGGCACGCCAAGCTCGCCCCGCGCCCGCTCCACGTCGAAGCCGCGCATCTGGTGGCTGCCGAGGCCCAGCTCCACCGCTTGCAACGCCATCTGCGCCACGGCCTGGCCGAGGTCGTACATCGCCACCGCATTGGGCGTGCCATTGGCGGCGAAGGTGGTGCGGTGGAAACAGACCATCAGCAGCCCCGCCTGCGGCGCCCAGGCCTGGTTGTTCACGCTGAGCAGCCCGGCCAACTTGGCGAAGGCTTCTGGCTCGGCGTCCTTGCGGGCGGTGATGAAGACCCAGGGCTGCTCGTTGAAGCAGGACGCGGCCCAGCGCGCAGCTTCCAGCAGGCTGGCTTCCTGTTCTGCGGTCACCGGCGCGCCGGTGAAGGCGCGCGGGCTCCAGCGCGCCTGCATCAGGGCGTTGATCGGGTGGGCGACGGGGGCGGTACGGTCGGTCACGCGGCGGGTAATCCTTGTTACTGTCGTTCCATATTGGTGCGCTCGACCACCTCGGCCCAGCGCGCCATCTCGGCATGCACGGTGGCGCGCGTCTCGGCGGGCGTGCCGGGCGCGCGCGGCGTCAGGCCCAGCGCACCGAGCCGTGCCTGCAGCTCCGCATTGCCATGCATCGCCTGTGCCACGTCCGTGATGCGCCGCACAACGGCGGGCGGCGCATTGGCCGGCGTGCCGATGGCGTACCAGGTGACGATGTCGAAGCCAGTTTGGCCGAGCGCCTCTGCCACCGTCGGCACCTCCGGCAGCAGCGGAGATCTCTGGCCGGAGGTAATGGCCAACGCCCGCACCTCCCCGCCGCGGATCTGGCCGAGCACGGCGGAGGCGGTCTCGGCTACCACCTGCACCTCGTTGTTGCGCAGCGCGATGATGGCCGCCGGCGTGCCGCGATAGGGCACATGGGTCATGCGGAATCCACCGGCGCTCTGCACCGCCTCGGCCACGAAATGCTGCGTGCTGCCGACGCCGACGGTGGCGAAGTTGATGGCATCCGGCCGCGCCTTGGCCTGCGCCACCAATTCCGCCATGTCCTTCGGGCCGTTCGGCCCGGCCAGGATCACCAGGCCGGTGGTGGCCACCATTGCCACCGGGTCGATATCGGCGCGCGGGTCATAGGGCAGGGTGCGATACAGCGCGGCGGACACCGCAAAACCGTTGTTCAGCAGCATCAGCGTGTGGCCATCATTGGCGCGGGCCAGCGTGTTGGCGGCCAGCGTGCCGCCGGCGCCGGGGCGATTCTCCACCACAACCGGCTGGCCCCAGGCGGCGGACATGGCCGGCGCCAGCAGGCGCGCCACGATATCCGTGGTGCCACCGGCGCCGAAGCCCTGGATGAAGCGCACCGGCCGGTCCGGCCAGGCCGCCTGGGCGCGGGCCGCCATCGGCAGCAGCAATGCCGGCAAGGCGAGGGCGGTGCGGCGGCCGATGCTTGGCGGTGTTTCCCGGGTCATGGACATTTTCCCTGTGCTGTTGCAATCGACATCGATGCAATCGTTTGTTGCTCATCCCATTACGGCAGCGTCGCCCCCCGTCAAGCCCAAAGCCGCCGCGCCCGAGGAACACGCCATGTCCGACCTGATCCGCCGCCTGGAAGTCGCCGAACTGGTGCAGAATTGGGCGGTCTGGCGCGATGCCGGGGATTGGGACCGCTTCGCCACCTGCTGGCATGAGGATGGGCGGATGATGGCCACCTGGTGCCAGGCTTCGGCGGCGGATTTCATCGCCGCCTCCAAGGCCGGTTGGGCGCGCGGCGTCTCCATCCTGCATTTCCTCGGCGGCTGCTCCGTCGATCTGGCGGGCCACCGCGCCATCGCCCAGACGAAAATGACCATCAGCCAGCGGGCGGAGGTGCATGGCGTACTGGTGGATGTAGTCTGCACTGGCCGCTTCCACGACTTCATCGAGGAGCGTGACGGCAAATGGGGCATCGTCCTGCGCCAGCCGATCTATGAGAAGGACCGGATGGACCCGGTGGACCCAGCGGCGAAGCTTGCGCTGGACCCCGCCCTGCTGGCCCGCTTCCCCGAGGGCTACCGCCACCTCGCCTATCTCCAGACCGGCATCGGCTACGAGGTGAAGACCGACATGCCCGGCCTGAAGGGGGAGAAGGTGCAGGCGCTCTACGCCGCTGGCCGCCGCTGGCTGGCTGGGGAAGCGCATGGCTGGACGGAATGATTCCCAGCGCCTGCAACAACCTGGGCGTCTTCAACAACTCTTAAGCGGAATCAGTGTCATCTCTGCGTCATGGCCCTGCCGGATGGCTGTCGCCATTGCCAGCTAGGGAGGCGCCCAGGATGGGTAGGCGAGTCCCATCCGGGGTTCAGGAGGTTTACATGGACGACCAGGCTTTCCGGCGCGAGCGCATGCTCGCCTCGGGCCTGTTGCGGGAAGCGGCGCCGGCGGAGTTGGCGCTGATGGCGCGGATGCAGGAGGAGGCGGAGGGCCAGCGGCGGGCGCCATCGCCGCCACCCCGCCCCTCGGCGCTTTCGGCACTGCCGCAGCGTCCGGGTTACCGGCCCGCAAAACGGCCACGCGCCATCGTTTAA
The DNA here is from genome assembly GCF_051433165.1 of Falsiroseomonas sp. E2-1-a4. Lineage (NCBI taxonomy): Bacteria > Pseudomonadati > Pseudomonadota > Alphaproteobacteria > Acetobacterales > Roseomonadaceae > Falsiroseomonas > Falsiroseomonas sp. E2-1-a4. The sequence goes on from NZ_JBHMFS010000005.1 coordinate 171,573, forward strand.
CCGGGCTTCCGGCGCGGCGGGGGCGCGTGTAGCGTTCCCGAAATGGACAGTGCCTCCCCCCCGACACCCCTGTTGCAGGTCCGCGGCCTGACGCGCCGTTTCGGCGGCGTGGTGGCGCTGGATGGGCTGGATCTGGAGGTCCGGCCGGGCACCGTCACCGGGCTGATCGGCCCGAACGGCGCCGGCAAATCCACCGCCTTCCAATGCATCTCCGGCGTCATCCCGCCGGATGCGGGGCAGGTGGTGTTCAACGGCCAGGACATCACCGGCCTGCGATCAGACCGTATCACCGGCGCCGGCCTGGTCCGCAGCTTCCAGATAGCGCGCGGCATTCCGCGCCTGACGGTGCTGGAAAATCTTCTCCTCTATGGCCCCGCCCAGCCGGGCGAAAGCGTGGCTGCCGCCATCCTGCGCCCCGCCGCGATGCGGGCGCGGGAGGAAGCGCTGCGCGAGCGTGCGAAAACCGTCGCCGCCCGGCTGAACCTGACCGCAGTGCTGGACAACCAGGCCGCGGCGCTCTCCGGTGGCCAGAAGAAGCTGATGGAGATCGGCCGCGCCCTGATGGCCGAACCCCGCCTGCTGCTGCTGGATGAGCCGGTGGCGGGCGTGAACCCCAGCCTCTCCGCTGAGATCGCCACCCATATCGGCACGCTGCGCGATGAGGGGCTGACGGTGCTGATCGTCGAGCATCACATGGATTTCGTCGCCTCCCTCTGCGATCCCGTCATCGTCATGGCGGAGGGTCGCCGCCTGGTGGAGGGCAGCTTCGCCCAGGTGGCGGAGGATGCGCGGGTGCAGGAGGCCTATATGGGCCGGCGAGCGCACGCATGACCCCTCTGTTGGAAGTCGAAGCGCTGGTCGGCGGCTATGGCGCGGCGGATGAGATCCTGAAGGGCATCACCGTCACTCTGCCGCCGCACCGCATGGCCGCGATCGTCGGACCGAACGGCGCCGGCAAATCCACGCTGCTGAAAGCGATCGCCGGCATGCTGCGCGCCAAATCCGGCAGCGTACGCCTGGGCGGAGAGCTGCTGACCGGCCTGCCGCCGCGCGGCATCGCCGCCCGCGGCGTCGCCTTCGTGCCGCAGGAGGCGAACATCTTCCCGAGCCTTTCGGTGCGGGAGAATCTGGAGATGGGCGGCTACCTCGAACCCCGCGCCACCGTCACGCGCCGGGTGGAGGCGCTGTTCGCGCGCTTTCCCATGCTGGCCGAGAAGCGCCGCAGCGCCGCGCGCAACCTCTCGGGCGGCCAGCGGCAGATCCTGGCGATGGGCATGGCGCTGATGGTGGAGCCGAAGCTGCTGCTGCTGGACGAGCCTTCCGCCGGCCTCAGCCCGAAGGCCGCCGAGAGCCTGTTCGACGACATCGCCGCCATCCACGCCGAGGGCACCGCCATCCTGATGGTGGAGCAGAATGCGCTGGAGGCGCTGGCGATTGCGGAGGATGGCATCGTCATGGTCGATGGCCGCGTCGCTCGCACCGGGCCGGCCGCGGAACTCGCCTCCGACCCCGAGGTGCGCCGCCTGTTCCTGGGCGGATGATGTGCAACAACGATAAAAGGGAAGCTGACGTGATGATCGGGACACAAATCGGGCGCCGCGGCGTCCTGCTCGGGGCGGCCGCCGCCGTCTCCACCTTCGCGATCGGCGGCCGCGCCTTCGCGCAGACCACGCCGGTGGTCTTCGGCGCGCTGCCGCCGCTGACCGGCGCTGGCGGCCCCTATGGCCCCGCCATGCTGCGCGCCATGCAGGGCGTGGTCGAAGCGGCGAATAGCGCGGGCGGCATCAAGGGCCGCCAGGTGCGGCTCGCCTTCGAGGATGACCAGACCAACCCGGATGCCGGCGTGCGCGGCGCGCGCAAGCTGATCGATGTGGACCGCGTGCAGGCGCTGATGGGCACCTGGGCGTCCTCCGTCACCACGGCGGTCGCCCCGCTGTGCTGGGAAAACCGGGTGCCCCTGTTCACCGTCTCCGGCGCCGACAGCATCACCCTGCTGCCGCATAATGGGCACATCTTCCGCACCCAGCCGAACAGCCGCCTGCAGATCGAGACGGCGAGCAAGTGGCTGCTCGGCAAGGGTGCGAAGCGCGTCTTCCACATGGCGGCGCAGTCGCCCTTCGCGCAGTCCAGCCAGGATGTGATGACCGCGACGCTGGGTGCCGCTGGCGGCGCCGTCTCCGGCTACATCGTCTATGAGCGGGAGAAGACCGCCTTCCGGTCGGAGGTGGACCAGATCATGCGCTCGCGCTCCGACACGGTGATGCTGAACGGCTACCTGCCGGACGTGACCATCCTGCTGCGGGAATTGTACCGCGCCGGCTTCGACGGCCGCCGCTTCACCTTCGCCTATGCCGCGCCCGCAAGCGTCTTCAACACGCTGCCGAATGATGTGACGAACGGCCTGACCACCTTCCAGCCGAGCCCCGACCTGAACAGCCCCGCCTTCACCCGCCTGAAGGCCGCCTTCGGTAGCACGGAGGTGGACCCCTATTCTGCCCAGGTGCATGACCACGCCACCATGGCGATCCTGGCGGCAGCGCAGGGTGGGGAGGCGACCGGCACCGTGATCCGCGACAACGTCCGCAAGATCTCCCAGGGCAATGGCGAGAAGGTCGACAATGTCACGGACGGCCTGCGCCTGATCGCCGCCGGCCGCGCCGTGAATTTCGAGGGCGCCTCCGGCCCCTGCGAATTCGATGACCGCGGCGACATCCGCGGCACGAAGTTCCGCTACGAGGTGGCGGAGGGTGGCGCCTACCGGGTGCTCGAACTGATTTGAATCTTTCCATGGGCCACTATGGACGACTTGCGGCCGGCATTTTTTGCCGGCCGAGCGGCCGGAGGGCCGCCGCGGCTTATGCCGCGCAGCCAAGCGGCCGGAGGGCCGCCGCGGCTTATGCCGCGAAGCCAAGCGGCCGGAGGCCGCGCCCGGCGTTTGAGGGCACGCTATGATCCAAGACTGGCGCGACCTGGTTCAGGTCCTGCTGAACGGCGTGATGGCGGGCAGCGTGCTGATGCTGCCCGCCATCGGCTTCAACTGCATCTTCGCGGTGCTGCGCTACCCGAACTTCTCCATTGCCGGCTTCGCCACCGTGGGCGCCTTCGCTGGCTGGGTGGCGAATGCGGTCTATGGCTGGCCGGTGGGGCTTGCGCTGCCGCTGGCCTTCCTGGTGGCCGGGCTGGTCTCCCTGATGGCGGAGGAAGTGGCCTTCCGGCCGCTGCGCCCGGCCGGGCCGCTGACGGTGGCCATCGCCTCCGTCGCCATGACCATCCTGCTGGAGAACATCATCCGCTTCAGCTTCGGCAACGACCTGCGCGGCTATGACCTGCCGATCCTGCGCGATTGGCGCTTCGACGGCATCCGCGTGAACCCGCAACAATTGCAGAACACCGGCTATGCCATCGTCGCGGCGGGCGGGCTGTTCCTGCTGCTGGGCTTTTCGCGGCTGGGGCGCGCGATGCGGGCCGTGGCGGACAATCCGGTGCTGGCGGATATCAAGGGCGTCGATCCCAACCGCATCGCGCGCGTCGCGGTGTTCCTTGGCGGCGGGCTGGCGGGCTGTGGCGGCATGCTGATCGGCATCGATACCTCCATCGACCCGCTGACCGGTTTCCGCGTCGTGCTCTCCGTCTTTGCCGCGGCCGTGGTGGGCGGGCTGGGGTCCATTCCCGGCGCCGCCCTTGGCGCGATGGTTGTGGGGGTGGGGGAGGAACTGGCCGGGGTGGTGCTGTCACCCGCCTACCGCACCGTCACCGCCTTCCTCGCCATCCTGCTGGTGCTGATGTTCCGGCCGCAGGGACTTCTGGGGGGGCGGAACTGATGGAGGCCTACCTGGTCGCCATGCTGGTCTTCGCCGGCTTCTACGCGCTGATGGCGCTGGGGCTGAACGTGATCTGGGGCCTGGCGGGGATGGTCAATCTCGGCCTGGTCGGCTTCTTCGCCGTCGGCGCCTATGCCTCCGCGCTGCTGACCACCAAGCTGCTCTGGCCGATGCCGCTGGGCTGGGCCGCCGGCGCGGTGATGGCGGCGGCCGCCGGCGCCGTGATGGCGCTGATCGTCGCGCGGCTACGGGGCGACTACCTCGCCATCGTCACGCTGGGCTTCGCCGAGGTGATCCGCCTGGTGGCGTCGAACGAGATCTGGCTGACCAACGGCACGGATGGCATCTCCGGCATCCCGGGGCCGTGGCGTGGCGATGTCTCCCCGCAGGGCTTCAACCTGATCTATCTCGCCATCGTCTGGACGGCGGTGGCCGTCGTGTTCGTGCTGCTCGCGCGCCTGTCCCATTCCCCCTTCGGCCGCGTCCTGCGCGCGATCCGGGAGGATCAGGACATCGCCGCCGTCGCCGGCAAGCCGGTGCTGTGGTTCAAGGTGCGCGCCTTCACCATCGGCGCCGCGGTGCTCGGTGGGGCAGGGGCGCTGTACGCCCATTACAACGCCTATATCGCGCCCGATGGCTTCGCCCCGCTGCTGACCATCTACATCGTGCTGGCGCTGACCGCCGGCGGCGTCGGCGCCATGCGGGGTGCGATCATCGGCGCGCTGTTCGTCATCGCGCTGCTGGAATCCACGCGCTTCCTCTCCGCCGTCATCCCGGGCATCAGCCCGGTGCAGAAGGCGGCGCTGCGTGAGGGCATCATCGCGCTGAGCCTGATCCTGCTGCTGCGTTTCCGGCCGCAGGGCCTCATCCCTGAGAAAACCCGTACCAAGGCGTCCCCATGACCCGCCCCGTTCCCGATTTCTCCCCCGTCATCACCGCCATCGCCCAGGGCGGCCAGCCGGGTCCGCTGTTTGCCGCGCTGGACGCCGCCATGGGCCAGGCCATCGGCCACAAGCTGTTCACCATCCTGGTGATCCATCCAGGCGCCAATGAGAGCCAGCGCTATTACTCGAACATGCCGAAGGAATACCCCATCGGCGGCCGCAAGCCGATCAACCCGACGCATTGGTTCCGCAAGGTGTTGAGCGAGGGCGTGCCCTATATCGGCCATACCTATGCCGACATCACCGATGTCTTCTACGACCACGAGTTGATCCGCAGCCTGGGCTGCGAGAGCGTGTTGAACGTGCCGGTCCGCTGGGACGGCCAGAGCATCGCCACCATCAACCTGCTGCATGAAGCCGGCTGGTACAGCGAAGCCGATATCGCCACCGCCCAGCAATTCGCGGCCCTGGCGGTGCCCGGCGTGCTGAAGGTGATCTCCGGGGGCTGACAACGCAGACGTCAGTTTTGCCCGGCGCAGGGAAAGAATTGCCACCAGAAAAGGTGCAAACCCCATGCGCTGAGCCACGATCTGCTCAGTATTGATTGAATGGCATTTCTAAAATAAGGAGCATTGCCGACCGAAAGCGGGATGCCCAACTCACTGGGCCCGCAAGGATACGGACAGTGAGAGAGGGTGCGACGCCTCTGATGCAGTGGCCACTCCCTCGACGACTACGCCTGCAGACCGTCCTTCTGGGTCTCGGACTCGTATTGCTGGTGCCCGCGCTCAGCCTTGGCGCGGTGTCGGCGTGGAGCGCGGTCGGGGCCTATCGGGACGCCTTCGAGGCGCGGCTGCGGGACACGGCGCGCGCGCTGGCCCTGGCGGCGGATCGGGAAATCGGCACGCACATGGCGGCGATCACCGCCCTGGCCGCCTCCTCGGCGCTGGATGGCGACAATCCACAGATCGCAGCCTTCGAGCGCGAGGCACGCCGCGCGGCCGCTGGGCTCGGAACCTCGCTCATCCTGCTGGACGCGACTTCGCTGCGGCAGCTCATCAACACGGCTCTGCCGGTGGGTGCGCCGGCCGGTGCCGTTTCGGCAGCCGATTTCGGCCGCGTGGCGCGGACCGGCGAGCCCCTGGTGACGGACCTTGTCATCGGCGCGGTGGCGCGCCACGCCGTGGTCGGCGTCGCCGTCCCGGTGGAGCGTGACGGCGTCATCCGCTTCGTGCTCGCGGCCCGACTGGCGCTGCCTCGCCTTTCCGGCCTGCTGGAGGCACAAGCCTCGCCGGGCAGGGCCTTCAACGTCATGGTCGATGGCCGCGGCCATGTCGTCGCGCGATCGCGCGAGCCGGAGCGCTTCGTGGGGTCGCCGGCACCGGCCTGGTTCATGCAGGGAACGGCTGGGCGGAGTTCCGGCTTCCTGCGCGGCCCGGCGCTCGAGGGACAGGAAGTGGTCCTCGGCTTTGCCCGGCTCGGCTCCGCCCCGGGCTGGACCGTCGGCACCGTGGAGGCATGGGATTCCTACACCGCTGCCTGGCGCCGGCCGCTGCAACTGCTCGCAATTGGCGGCGGGCTGATCATCGGCCTCGGCGCCGCCCTGGCCATCTGGCTTTCCCGGCGCCTGCTGCGGCCCGTGACCGGGCTGGTCCGGGATGCCCAGGCCTTTGCCGCCGATTCCGGAGAGGCGCTGGCGCTGCCGACGGCGGAAGCGTCGCGCGTTGCGGAGTTCGAGGCGCTGCGCCTCGGCATCGCCACCGCCAATGCCGCGCTGCGGGCGCGGGCGGTGGCCAAGCGGCAGGATGACGAGCGCCGGATGCTGCTGGTGCGGGAGGTGGACCACCGGGCGAAGAACGCGCTGGCCGTCGCCCTTTCTGTTGTCCGGCTGACCCCGAACGATGTGGCGCCGGAGCATTTCGCCGCCTCCGTCGAAGGGCGCGTGGCCGCCATGGCGCGGGCGCATTCCCTGCTCGCGCAGGATGCCTGGAGCGGCGCCGACCTGCGCACCCTGGCCGAGGAGGAGCTTGCGCCGCATGCGGGACGCATCCAGTTCGCGGGCGCATCCACCCATCTCCCGCCCGAGGCCGTCCAGCCGATGGCGATGCTGCTGCACGAATTGGCCACCAATGCCGTGAAGCACGGCGCACTTTCCAGCCCGGAGGGCCAGGTGGCCCTGAGCTGGGAGGTTGGCGATGGGGATGGCGGGCTCCGCCTGTCCTGGGCGGAACGCGGCGGGCCGGCCGTGGCAGGTCCACCGGTGACGCGCCGCTTCGGTACCCGTCTCATCGCGCAGCTTGCGGACCGGCAGCTTCACGGCCGTTCCAACTTCGACTGGCGCGCCGAAGGCCTGCACTTCGCGTTGAGCCTGCCGCCGCTGCCGGCGACGCGCCGGCCTGATGGCTCCGTGCGATGCATGCCGGCGCCGAAAGCGACTTGCATTCCCGCACCTGCGCCGGACCGGACTGGCCCGGTGCATCCAGCGGGTCCGCCGCTGCGCGTGCTTGTGGTGGAGGACGAAGTGCTGCTGTCGCTCGAGGTGGAGGCAGCGCTGCGGGAACTGGGCTACGAGGTTGTCGGGCCCGCGCGGGACCTCGCGGAAGCACTGCGGCTCGCGGTGAATGAGACGGATCTCTACGCCGCGATCCTCGATGTGAATCTCGGCGGGCGGGAGCGTTCCTTCCCCGTCGCGGACCTGCTGCAGACGCGCGACGTACCGTACATCTTCGTCACCGGCTATGGCAGCGCCAGCGCGCTGGCGGGCCGAGAGGCTGGCTCGGCCGCGGTACTGCGGAAACCCTATGCCCGGCAGGCGCTGGCCGACGCGCTCGGGGCCGTGGCGCGCAATCCCTGAGGCGCAGCGCAGCGCGTCAGCCCTTGGGCTCCTCCGTCACCGTCTCCGCCCCCGGCGTGATGACGGCGCCGACCATGGCCGGGGAGGTGGCTGCCATGTCGAAGCTCTCCCGCAATTCCGGCGCGGGGGCGGCGCGCTGGCGCAGGCGCCACAGCACGAAGCCCAGCAGCCCAACCTGGGTCAGTGCGATGAACAGGAACAGCCCGCCGCCGGGGAAGGACCGCATCAGCAGCGCCGCCCCGATCGGCCCGGCGATGGAGCCCAGCCCGTTCACCAGCAGCAGGGAGGATGCGGTGCCGACATAATCGGACGGATCCGCATGGTCATAGGCATGCGCGGCCGCGATGGAATAGCAGGGCAGCGCCAGGCCGCCGAAGCAGGCCGCCAGCACCAGCAGCCAGATGCCTTGCGCTTCCAGCAGCCCCAGCACAAGCCCGACGCAGATCGAGGCCAGCAGTAGCCCGGCCAGCACGAAGCGCCGGTCCATCCGGTCCGACAGCCGCCCGATCGGCATCTGCGTCACGGCACCAGCCAGCACCGCCGCCGTCATGAACAGCGCGGCGCCGTTCTCATCCAGCCCGAAGCCGGTGGCGGCCACGGCGCCCAGCCCCCAGAAGGCACCATTCGCCAGCCCCACCATCAGGCTGCCGACCAGCCCGACCGGGGAGGCGCGCCACAGTTTGCCCGGCCGGAACCGCACATCCGTCACCGGCGCCGGCTGGGGCGACCGGCTGAGCGCCACCGGAATGGCAGCCAGGCTGATCAGGATGCCGGCCACGGCGAACAGCTCGAACCCCGCCACCGGATAGGCCAGCACCATCATCTGCCCCGCCGCGATGGCGGCGTGGTTGATCATCACATAGGTGCCGAGCAGCAGGCCGCGGGTGGTGTTGGTGGCGCGGTCGTTCAGCCAGGATTCCACCACCAGGTAGAACACGGCCAGGCCGTAGCCGAAGCCGAAGCGCATCACCGCCCAGGCGACCTCCCCCACCAGCAGCGGATAGGCGAAGGCGACGGCGGAGACGCCGCAGACCACGGCGGCGAAGGCGCGGATATGCCCCGCCCGCCCCACCAGGTGCGGCCCATGCAGGCAGCCCGCCACGAAGCCCGCGAAATAAGCCGAGCCGAGCAGCCCGATGGCCACCGGCCCGAACCCCTCCGCCACGCCACGCAGCGGCAGCAGCAGGGTCAGCAGCCCATGTCCCGTCAGCAGCAGCGCAACGCCAGCAAACAGCGAACTGGCGGAAAGCAGGACTTTCGACATGCGGCCTCAGCGAGCTGCGCGTACCAGGGCGCGGTCCAGCACGGCCATGACATCACCGATGATGTCATCCCGCGTCCAGCCGAACACGTCATAACCCGCACCCGCCACCTCCGCGCGCCACCAGCGATGGCGGCTGGCCTCGGTGGGCTGCGCGCCCGCCAGGGCGAAGGCGGCTTCCTTCATGGCGCGAAGCTGCACCGCATAGGTGAAGCGCGCACCACCCGGCAGGTCTGCCGCCAGCGCGGCGCGGCCATCCCCGGCCACCAGATCCGCCTGGCCGCCGCGCTTGCGGATTTCCTCCGCCACCGCTTCCAGCGCCGGGCGGATGGCGGCATCCAGGTGCCGTTCCGCCGTGACGCGGTTCGGGCGGTGCAGCGCCGCGCCCAGCCGCTGCTGCCAGCCATCGGCCGCCGCTGGGGCGCGGGCCGGCGCATGGCCGGTGCGCGTGCCTTCCTCCTCGTTCAGCGCGCGCATCAGCCCCCAGGTCGCGATCAGCATGATCGCGGTGAAGGGCAGCGCGCCGATCAGGGACGCGGTCTGCAAGGCCGAAAGCCCGCCTGCCAGCAGCAGCACCGCCGCCAGCGCGCCGATGGCGACGCACCAGAAGATGCGCTGCCAGACCGGATTCTCCTCCGACCCGCCGGAGGCGATGGTATCCACCACCAGCGCCGCGCTGTCGGCGGAGGTGACGAAGAAGGTCACGATCAACAGCGTCGCCACCCAGCCGGTGATGGCGGAAAGCGGCTGCGCCTCCAGGAAGCGGAACAGTGCGCTGGTCACGTCGGCCCCCACCGCAGCCGAAAGCCAGCCGTCCTGCGCCATGTCCATCTGGATGGCGGTGTTTCCGAAGATGGTCATCCAGGCAAAGGTGAAGCCGGCCGGCGCCACCAGCACGCCGAGTACGAATTCCTTGATGGTCCGCCCGCGGCTGATGCGGGCGATGAACATGCCGACGAAGGGCGACCAGGCGATCCACCAGGCCCAGTACAGCAGGGTCCAGCCGCCGAGCCAGCCGGAGGGTTCATAGGCGTGCAGCCGGAAGGTGCGGCCGACGATATCCGCCAGGTAGGCGCCGGTGTTCTGCACATAGGCCTGCACCAGGAACAAGGTCGGCCCGGTCGCCAGCACGAACACCATCAGCCCGAGCGCGAGGCCGAGGTTCAGGATCGACAGCCGCCGGATGCCGGCATCCAGCCCGAGCATGACGGATACGAGCGCGATGGCGATGATCCCCGCGATCAACGCCACCTGCACCCAGGGGCCGGTCGGCATGCCGGTGAGATGCGCCAGCCCCGCATTGGCCTGCGCCGCGCCATAGCCGAGCGAGGTGGCGACGCCGAGCATGGTGCCGATCACCGCGAAGCTGTCCACCACATGCCCCGGCCAGCCCCGGAAGCGCTCGCCGAGGAAGGGATACAGCGCGGAGCGCAGGGTCAGCGGCAGGCCGCGGCGGAAGCCGAAATAGGCCAGCACCAGGCCCACCATGGCGTAGACCGCCCAGGCATGCAGGCCCCAATGGAAGAAGGTGGACACCATCGCCTCCCGCGCCGCGCCGAAGCTCTGGGCGGTGCCTGCGGTGCCGGGGGGCGGGGCGGCGTAGTGCATCACCGGCTCGGCGACGCCGAAGAACATCAGGCCGATGCCCATGCCCGCGCTGAACAGCATGGCGAACCAGGAGCCATTGCCGAATTCCGGCGTCTCGTCATCCGCGCCGAGGCGGACGCCGCCATGCCGGCCGAAGGCGAGCAGAAGGGCGGCGACCAGGAAGATCGCGACCGCCAACATGTAGAACCAGCCGAAGCTCTGGATCACCCAGGCCTGCGCCGCGGTGAAGGTGCCGGCGGCGCGTTCCGGCCACAGGCCGGCAAAAAGAACAAGCGCCAGCAGAACGAAGCCGGCGGATAGAAACACCGGCCAGCAGATGCTGGATTGCGAAGGAGATGGCCGGGGCTCAGCCATGGCGAGGCTGAATGTGACTATCGAGGAACATCATGCGGGCGCCTTTTCCCTGGTTTAATTTAGGACAGGCGACCCAGCATAGGCCGATTGGCGGGCCCAGGAAACCGAACAGGTCACAATGACGCGGCTATTCAGGCCCGTTTGCGTTCAAGCCCGCGTGGTCAAGCCCGCCCGGTCAAGAAAGTGTCACGCGGCTTCAAGGTCGCGCGCGGCCATCATCTGCCGGAAGGCGGGGCGTGCATGGCAGGCGGTGATCCAGGCCTGCACATGCCGCGCCCCGGTGAACAATTCCGGTGCGGGCAGGGCGTAGCGCACCACCTCCGCCACATTGATATCCGCCACCGTGAAGCGGCCGCCGACCAGATGGCCTGTGGCGACCAGCGCCTGGTCGAGCACGGCCATGAGCGAGCGCAGCGCAGCGATGGCGGCCTCTGCCTTGGCCGCGTCGCGCTCGGCGGGCGGCTTGCCCACGCGGTTGTATAGGATCTCGATGCTGTGCGGCTCGAACCCGGTCGCGGCCCAGAACGACCACATGCCCATCAGCCCATCCTCCGCCGCATCGGCCGGACCCAGCGTGCCGCCATAGGTGCGGGCGAGGTACAGGTTGATGGCGAGGCTTTCGTGCAGCACCAGCGCGCCATCCACCAGCGACGGGATCTGGCCGTTCGGGTTCACCGCCCGGAATTCCGGGCTGCGCGTGTTCAGCGGCGCATCCGGCGCATCCGGGTCCGCCAGGCGATAGGCCTGGATCACCGGCACATGCTTGAATTCCAGCCCCGCCTCATGCGCCAGCCACACATTGCGGGAGGCGCGGGAGCGCAGGCAGCCATAGATCGTCAGCATCGGGGTCAGTCCTGTGCGAAGGGATCATCGACGGATTTCGCCGGCTGCGTCAGCCAGGCGGCGCCCGTCTCCGTGATGACGATGTGGTCTTCCAGCCGGATGCCGAATTCGCCGTAGATGGCGATGGTCGGCTCGATGCTGCCGGTGACGCCGGGGGCGAGGATTTCCTTGCCGCCCTTCACGAAATACGGCCCCTCATGCACATCCATGCCGATGCCATGCCCCGCGCGATGCGGCAGGCCCGGCGTCTTGTGCCCGGGGCCGAAGCCCGCAGCCACCACCACGCCACGCACCGCATCATCGATCGCCCCGCCGGTGATGCCCGGCTTCGCCACCGCGATGCCGGCCGCCTGCGCCGCATGGTCCAGGTTCCAGATATCGCGCTGGCGCTGGGTCGGCGTGCCGAAGACGTAGCTGCGGGTGATGTCGGAGACATAGCCATGCAGCGGCGCGCCGACATCGATCAGCACCACATCGCCATCCTTCAACACCTGCGGATAGGGCACGCCATGCGGATAGGCCGTGGCTTCCCCGAACAATGCGATGGAAAACGCAGGGCCACCATCGAAGCCGGCCTTGCGATGCGCGGCGGCGAGGAACTCGCCAACCTCCGTCGTCGTCACGCCCTCGTGCAGGCCACGGGCGGCGGCGGCCTGGATATCCAGCGTCATTCCCATCGCCTGGCGCAGCAGCGCCACCTCATGCTCCGTCTTGCGCTGGCGGAGGAAGCCGGTAACGGGGCCGGAGGCGATGAAATGATGGTTCGGCAGCGCGGCGCGCAAACCTTCCGCGACGAAGACCCGCGCCATGTCATCCAGCGCCACGGTGCCGCCGGCCACGTCGCCCGCGCGCAGGATGTCGGAAAACAGCGCGTAGGGGTCCTCATCCTCCTCCCAGCCGCGGACCTCGCCGGGCAAAGTGAGCATGGTCTTCAGCTTCTCCACCTCGAATTCCGGGCAGAGATAGGTCAGCGGGCCGCGCACCGGCAGCACGGCGCCGACCGGGCGCTCGGACTGGCCATGCTTCAGGCCGGTCATCCAGGCGAGGTTGGTCGTGCCATCCAGCCACAGCGCCGCAATGCCAAGTTCCGCCATGCGCGCCTGGGCGCGTTCGACGCGGCGCGCATGTTCCTCCGCCCCGATCGGCGGCACCGCATCCCGCTGGTTGCGGATGCCCGCGAGTTCGGTTGCGAAATCCGATCCGCCGACGCCGATGGTCATCGCTCGATCTCCTCCCGCAGCATTTCGAGCCTCAGCCAATCTTCCTCGGCCGCCTCGCGTTCCGCCTGCTTCTTCGCCAGCAGGTTGCTGCGCGCCGCGAAGCCGGGCGGGTCGTTGGTGTACAGCGCGGGGTCGGCCAGCGCCTTCTGCAACAGGCCGATTTCCTTCTCCAGCAGCGCGATGCGCGTCGGCAGGGATTCCAGCGCGTGCTTGTCCTTGAAGGACATCTTGGCTTTCGATACCGCGCGCGGCGCGTCCACGGTGCCGCGCTCCGCCGCGGCGGCGGCGGCGGCCGCGCGCGCCTTGGCCTGCACGCCGCGGCCGCGCTGCGCCACCATGTCGGAATAGCCGCCGGCATAATCCTGCCAGCCGCCGTTGCCCTCGCTGACGATCACATTGGTCGCGACGCGGTCGAGGAAGTCGCGGTCATGGCTGACGACGATGACGGTGCCGGAATACTCGGCCAGCAATTCCTGCAACAGGTCGAGCGTTTCCAGGTCCAGGTCGTTGGTCGGCTCGTCCAGCACCAGCAGGTTGGACGGCGTCGCCAGCGCGCGCGCAAGCATCAGCCGCCCGCGCTCGCCACCCGACAGTGCCGAAACCGGCGTCCGCGCCTGTTCCGGCAAAAACAGGAAGTCCTTCATGTAGCCGATGACGTGCTTCACCTCGCCGCCGATCCGCACCTGATCGCCGGAGCCGCCGGTCAGCGCCGATTGCAGGGTGGTGTCAGGGTCCAGGCTGTCCCGATTCTGGTCCATCGTGACCATCTCCAGGCTCGCGCCCAGCCGCACGCGCCCCTCATCCGGCTTCAGCGCGCCGGTCAGCAGGTTCAGCAGCGTCGTCTTGCCCGCACCATTCGGCCCGACGATGCCCACCCGGTCGCCGCGCATGATCCGCGTGGAGAAATCCCGCACCACCGGCGCCGCATCGCCATAGGCCTTGGTGACGCCTTCCAGCGCCGCGACCAGGCTGCCGGAGGCATCACCCTCGCTGGCTGCCATCCGCACCGTACCCGGCGCCGTGATCCGCTCGCGGTGCCGCTTGCGCAGGTCCTGAAGCCCGGACAGGCGCTTCACATTGCGCTTGCGCCGCGCGGTCACGCCGTAGCGCAGCCAATGCTCCTCCCGCACGATCTTGCGGGCCAGCTTGTGGGCCTGCATTTCCTCCTCTTCGAGCACCTGGTCCCGCCAGGCCTCGAAATGGGCGAAACCCTGGTCGAGCCGCCGGGTGGTGCCGCGGTCGAGCCAGACCATCGACTTGGAAAGTCGTTCCAGGAAGCGCCGGTCGTGGCTGATCAGCACCAGCGCGCTGCGCAGCGGGCCCAGTTCCTGTTCCAGCCATTCGATCGCCGGCAGGTCCAGGTGGTTGGTCGGCTCATCCAGCAGCAGGATGTCCGGCTCCGGCGCTAGCACCCGCGCCAGCGCCGCACGCCGCGCCTCTCCGCCGGAGAGGTTGTCCGGGTGTTCCTCCCCCGTCAGCCCGAGGCCTTCAAGCAAAACCCGCGCACGATGCGGGTCATCGCCCGGGCCGAGGCCGGCGGCGACATAGGCGCCCGTCGTCGCAAAGCCCGCCAAATCCGGCTCCTGCGGCAAATAGCGGATGGTCGCCCCCGGCTGGGTGAAGACCGTGCCGGCATCGGATTCGATGATGCCGGCGGCGATCTTCAGCAGCGTTGATTTGCCCGATCCGTTGCGGCCGACCAGCGCCAGCCGGTCCCCCGCCGAGACGGCAATCTCCGCCCCATCCAGCAATTGGGTGGAGCCGAGACGCAGGCGGATGTCGCGAAGATGCAGCAGGGGGGGCAGGGCCATGGCGGGGGATTGCGTGCCACGGCGCCGCGCGTCAAGCATCGCGGCCGTGACCGAAGCCGCCTATGGATCCTCCGCCAACCCGCATCTGCTGGCGCGCATTCCGCTGGATGCGCGGCGCGTGCTGGATGTCGGCTGCGGCGCCGGGGCGCTGGGCGCCGCGTTCCGCCGCCGCAATCCAACGGCGCGACTGGAGGCGGTGGAGACGGACCCGGCCTTGGCCACGCTGGCGGAGGCGCATTACGACGCGGTGCATCGCCTGGATATCGAGGCCTCGCCCCCGCCCGTGCCCGAAGGCAGCCTGGCTGCGCTGGTCTTCGGTGATGTGCTGGAACATCTGCGCGACCCCTGGGCGGTGCTGAAGCGGGACGCCGCGCTGCTGGCGGAAGACGGCGTGCTGCTGGCCTGCGTGCCCAATATCGAGCACTGGTCCTTTGCCGCCCGCCTGCTTGGTGGCACATGGCGCTATGAGGAATCCGGCCTGTTCGACCGCACCCATCTGCGCTGGTTCACCCGCGATGCGATGCGCCAGGCGCTGGAGGCGGCCGGCCTGGTGCCGCTGGAAATCGTGCCCCGCATCTTCGACCTGCCCCGCGCCAAGGCCTTCGCCCAGGCAATCGAACCGGCACTGACCGCCCTCGGCACGACGCGGGAGGACTGGCTGCGCCGCTCCGCCCCGCTGCAATATGTCTGGCGCGCCGGGCGCCGGCGGCCCACGCCGATGGTGCTGGTGGCCCGCACGCTGCGCCCGGTGGGCGGGGTGAATGATGTGCGCGTGCTGCAGCCCTTCGCCGCGCTCGCCACGCGTCCCGGAATCGCCACCCGCGCCGGCCAGAATGCCGAATTGCCGAGGCTGGAGCCGGAGGTGCCGCGCATCCTGATCCTCCAGCGCCGCCTGCTGGATCGCCCGGACAGCGTGGACTACCTGCGCGCGCTGCGGGCCACCGGCGCCGTGCTGTTGCAGGAATTCGACGATGACCCGGCGCATTGGCCCTCCATCGCCGGGAATGACCACCTCGCCTTTCGCGGCGTGCATGCGGTGCAGACCTCCACCACGCCGCTGCGTGACCTGTTTTCCGGCTTCAACGACGAGATCGCGGTCTTCCCGAATGCGCTCGCGGAATTGCCCGAGCCCGCCAATTTCCGGGACCCGTCACGGCTGACACTGTTCTTCGGCGCGCTCAACCGCCAGGCGGACATCGCCCCCTTCCTGCCCATGCTGAACCAGGTGCTCGCCGAGGCCGGCGACCGCCTCGCGGTGGAGGTTGTGCACGACCAGGCGAGCTTCGCCGCGCTCGACACGCCGCACAAACGCTTCACCCCCACCACGGACTATGCCGGCTACCGCAAGCTGATGGCCGGTTGCGAGCTGGCCTTCCTGCCGCTGGCCGATACCCGCTTCAACCGCATGAAATCGGACCTCAAGGCCATCGAAGCCGGTGGCCACCGCCTGTGCTGCCTGGCCAGCCCCGTGGTTTATGCCGGCAGCCTGCGCCATGGCGAGACCGGGCTGATCGTGCCGGATGCCGCGAGCCTCGGCCGCGAATTGCGCGCCTTGCTCGCCGAACCCGCCCGTGCGCTGGCGATTGGCGAGGCGGCACGGGCCTGGGTGCGGGGGGAACGGCTGATGGCGCGGCAGGTGGCGCCACGGCTGGATTGGTATCGCAGCCTCTGGGCGCGGCGCGCGGCGCTGGATGCGGCGCTGCTCAAACGCGTGCCGGGTCTTGGGTAGGCCTCAGCGTCCCCACTGCCATTCCATGCTGATGCCCACCCGCTCGCCCGCCTCCCGGTCGCCGGTCTCGGCCTCCAGCTTGATGCGCGGCGTCAGATCCACCCGCACGCCGACGCGGGAGGAGCCGGATTCGGTGCCCTGCCGCACGCCGACATAGACGCCATCGGCGACATAGCTTCCGGCCTCCAGTGTCGGGCCGCCGCGCTGCTCCGCCTCCGTGCGCCGCCCCGCCGTCTCGCCGCCACCGCCCACGGCCAGCCGGTCCAACCCCAGCGTCTGCCGCACCCGGTCCAACACACCCGTGGCGCCGCCGCCAATCAGGCCGGTGGCGCCGGCGACCGCCTGGGCAATCTGCGCGATCTCGAAGGGTGACAAGGCACTTATCGGCCGGTCGAACAGCAGCCGCGCCAGCACCTCATCCTGCGGCAGCTCCGGCGTGGAGGAGAAGGTGATGACCGGCTGGCTCGGCGGGCCGGTCACGGTCGCGCGCACGGTGGTGCCGCCGGTCTGGCTGGTTGCCTCAAAATCGAGATCGGGAATCAGACCGCCGCTGAAATCCAGCCTGCCGCGGCTGAAGGTCAGGCGGCGGGCCAGAATCTCGAACTCGCCGCGCACCAGCGCCAGGCCGCCGGAAATCTCCGGGTTGCTCAGCGTGCCGCCGATCTGGAGCGTGCCGCCCAGCTCCGCATCCAGCCCACGCCCGCGCACGAAGACACCGCGCGGCGCCTCCAACTGCAGGTCGAGCGCGATCGGCAGGACGGAGCCGCCGCCATTGGCCTGGCCGTTGCGGCCATTCGCGGTGGGCCGGGTTGGCGGTGTGGCGCGGCCAGGCACGCGGCCCACCTCCGTCACTGGGCCGAGGCTTCGGACGGAACTCGGAAGCTGATCCGGGATGCGGATATCGGCCCGGCGCAGGCGCAGCGGGCCGCTCAGCCGGGCGCCGGTGGAAAGCAGGCCCGTCAGCGCCAGCTCCGCATCCAGCGTGGCGGTGATAAGGTCGGAGGAGACCGGCTGCGCCTGCGTCGCGCGCAGGGCCAGATCCACCGGCATGCCCTGGCTCAGCGGATCGATGGTGCCGGTCAGCGCGATGCGGCCCTGGCCGGCGGTGCGGCCCGCCAGATCCAGCCGAAGCTGCGACCCGGCGGCGGAAATCGTGCCGGCGAGCTGGGTCAGCGCCACGCCCAGCTCCGCATTGCGATAGGACCCGCCGGAAAGCTGCGCCTGCCCGCCCAGAACCGGCGCCGCCACCGTACCGCTGGCGCGCAAGGCCAGCGTCAGCCGGCCCGCGACCCGGTCCGCACCGGCCGCCAGCAGCGGCGCGGTCAGCGCGCCGAGATCGGCCTGGCCATCCAGCGACCCCTCCAGTGGCCCGTCCGGCCCGCCCGTCAGGTTGGCGGTGGCGGTCAGGCGGGTGGCGTTGCCGGCATTGGCGGTGGCGCGGCCGGAGATGGCGCCATCCGCGCCGCGCCGTCCCTCCGCCTGGATTTCCACCGCCGGCAGGCCGCGCGCCCAGGTGGCGGTGGAACGCAGATTGCTGACGCGCAGATTGCCCGCGACCTCGGGGGCTGCGCCCGGCCCGGTGATCCGCACCTCGCCCGTCACAGACCCGCTCGGCGCCACATCCGGCAGCAGCGGGGCGATGCCCGCCAGATCGGGGATGGCGATGCGGGCGCGCAGGTCCGCACGGGCGTTGGACCAGCTTCCGGCCACGTCAACGGTGCCGCCGCGGCTGCTGGTGAGTGACAGCGCCGCCACCTCCACCCCGCCATCGGCGCGCAGGAGCACCCGCGCCGGGGCGGCGAGGCGCGCGGTCTCGCCCTGCGCGGTGCCGCGCAGCGCCGCGAGTTCCAGCAGCCGTGCGCCCTCCGGCGCGTCGCTCAGCCGGCCGCGGGCCTCGATCTCGGCCTCCGCCACCACGCCCTCCACGGCGAAGTTCAGCGCGGCGAGCGTGCCATCCACCGTGGCGGTCAGGCGCCGCACCTCGGTGCCGGAGGCAGACAGGCGCGGCACCTCCAGCCGCAATTCGGCGCGCTGCTGGCCATTCTGCGCCGCAAGCGTCGCATCCGCACGCAGCGATCCGGCCAGCGGCACGCCCGCGACGGGCGAGAGCGGCGCCAGATTGGCCACCGCCAGCCGCGCAGTGCCCTCGAAGATGGTGGTTTCAAGGTCCAGCACGCCCTGGGCTGCCAGCTCTGCCGGGCCGAGGCTGGCCGTCGCCGCCTCCAGACGCAGCCGCCCATCCGCCTGCGGCCCGCCGCGCACATCGAGCGCCAAAGGCAGTCCCTGGAAGCGGCCGCTGGCCTGGGCGTTCACCGCGGGGGCGGAGGCCGGGTTGGCGATGCGTGCCTCCAGCGCCAGCGCCTCCAGCACCTGGCCGGCCACTTCCAGCCGGTCGGAGGCTGCCTGCACCACCAGGGTCGGGTCGCCGATCGGCCCCTGCGCCGTACCGGTCAGCCGCAGCGCGCCCGAGACACCCGGCGCCGCACCCTCCACCGAGGCGAGATCGACGCCGAAGCGCACATCCAGCATTTCTCCTACCAACCCGCTCGCTTCGGCACGGATCGCGGCGCCCTCAATCGTGAGTTGGCCGATGCGGTCCGGTGCCGTGGCGCGCAGGGCCAGGCGCGGCGACGGCCCGAGCAGGGTGGCAAGCTGCGGCTGGGCGGAGGTGAAGCCGCGCACGGCCAGGGTGGCGTCCACCTGCGGCGCCGAGAGCGGGCCGCTGACGGTGCCGCGCAGGTCAAGGCCGTCCCAGCCCGCAATGCCCTCCGGCAGCAACGCCGCGAAGGTCTGCGACCCGGCGAGTGCGGCCTGCACCTGAAGGTCGGACTGCATCATGTCCCCGGCGATGCGACCGCTGGCGGCGATCTGCCCGGCGGCGCCTTCCACCCGCAGGGCGCGCAGGGCAATGGCGCCATCCGGCCCGCGGCTCGCGTCCAGCACCAGGGCCAGCGGCCCGGCGAGGCGCGCGAGGGGGCCTTCCAGGAAGGCGCTGGCATCGGCGGTGCCGCGCAGCTCAGCGCCGAGATTATCCATATCCGGCGCGCGAACCGTGCCGGCGATGTCCAGCGCCAGCCCCGGCCCGGCCTGCGCCTGCAAGGTCAGCGCCGCGGCCTCCGCCGGCCCGTCCAGCGTCAGGTCCAGCACCACCGGGCGATCCGGCTGGCCGATCAGCCGGGAAATCGGCCCGCCGGCGGCATCGCGCAGCCGGATTTCGGCGGCGAGCCGCCCGGTGGCCGGGCGCAGCGCGGCCTGCAAAGCCAGTGACGTCGCGCCGCCGGGGGCGCTGATATCCAGGGTGCTGGTCAGGCCGGACTCATCCAGCAGGGCCATGCCCTCCGCCCGCAGCAGCGCGGCCTCACCGAGCACCGGCGCCGCCAGCTCGATCCGCGCCACCTCCAGCCGGTCAAGCTGCAAGGCCACCGGAAGCTGCGGCAGTTCCGGCAGCAGGGGGCCGGTCGGTTCATCCGGCCGGTCCGGATCGCCTGGCGGCAGGCGGTGCAGCGCCACGCGGGCGGCGGAGAGCAGCGTGATGTGGGCGCGGCGTTCCAGCAGCGCCATCGGGCGCCAATCCAGCTCGGCATCCTGAATTTCGAGCCAGATGCCCTGGTCATCGGCCATGGCGATCCGGCTGATCGCCAGCCGGCCGGGCAGGGGGCCTTGCAGCCCCTCCAGCGTAAGCCCGGGGACGAAGGATTCGGCAAGGCTGGCCAGCCGCACGCGACCGCCCTCCGTATTCGCATACAGAAGCCCGCCGCCCACCAGCAGCACCGGAAGCAGCAGCAGCGCCAGCACCACGCCCAGCACCCAGCGCAGCCAGCGATGGCGGCGGGGTGGCCGGCTGGGCTGCGCCTCAGAAGGCCTGGCCAAGTCCGACATACAACCCATACCCGTCGTCGCCATCCTGCTTGTTCAGCGGAATGGCGACATCCAGACGCAGCGGCCCGATTGCCGTCGCGTAGCGAACGCCGAGGCCGGCGCCCATGCGCACCTCATCGAAGCTCGGCGTCTCCGTCTGCCCGACCGAGCCGGCATCAAGGAACGCCACCATGCCGAACGCGCCGGAGACGCGCTGGCGCAACTCGATCGAGCCTTCCACCAGGCTCGACCCGCCATCCGGCCGGCCCTGCGCATCGCGCGGCCCGATGCTCTGATAGGCATAGCCGCGGACCGAGCCGCCGCCGCCCGCATAGAACCGCTTGTCCAGCGGCACTGCGCGATCCGCGCCCACCAGGCTGCCGACCGTGCCGCGCAGCGCCAGTACCGTGCCGCCCGATCCGGTCAGGTCGAAATAGGTTCGCAGCGTGCCGATGGCGCGGACGAAACCGCCGCCCTCCGCGATGTCGGCATAGGGGACGACGTTGATGGTGCCGCGCAGGCCGCTGCGCGGGTCCAGCAGGTCTTCCGTGCTGTCGTAGCGCGCGCCCAGCACCAGGCCGGCCAGGGTGAAGGGGTTCATGTCGCCATCGCGGCCGATCCGCCCGGTTTCGAAGGTCGGGCCGGATTGCAGCACCCAGCGGTCGCCGAAAGGCCGCTCCAGCAGGGCGGAGGTGGTGATGGCGTCGCGGTCATAGGCGACCAGCCTCTCCCGCAGCACGGCGGCATCGAGCACCAGGGAGGTGCGGCCATCGATCAGCCCCGGGCGGCGCAAATTGGCGCCGATGCGGTAATTGGCCTCATCCGTGTCGCTGCCGAGGCGCGAGGCGGCGGCCTCCAGCCGCAGCCGTTCCGCATTGCCGAAGACGTTGCGTCGTTCGTAGTAGACGGTGGCGGAGGGGCCGAAATTCGTCTCATAGGCCAGGGTCGCGCCGGCGGCGTTGCGCGGGCGGTCCGTCATGGTGAAGGTCACCGGCAGACGGCCGGCCTCATCCAGCCTTTCCCCGGCGCGGACGCGGACCGTGTCGAAGGCACCCAGCGCCAGCAATTCACGGCGCGTCGCCTCCAGGGTCGCGGGCGCGTAGGGCTGACCGGACAGGCGATTGGTGATGCGGGCGATCAGGCGCTGGCTGACGGCGGTATCGCCGGCGATCTCGGGCGGGGCGAAGCTGGCGGCGGGGCCGGGGGAGAGTATCCAGATGACGTCCATCGCCTGGACCTCGTGGTTCACCAGAACCTCACGGTCCACCACGGAGGCCAGGGGATAGCCCGCGACGCGCAACCGGTCGAGCAGCCCGGATTCGGCATCCAGTACCGGGCCGGTCCGCGCCGGAGCGCCGATCTCCAGCCCTTCCGGCGCGCCGAGTGCCGCCACGGCCGCGGCGCCAGCCGGGGCGTCCGGGCGCAGCGTGATGCGGCGCAGGGTGTAGCGCGGGCCGGGGGTGACCTGGACCTGAACCGGCACCGGCGTCGCTGCGCCGTCGGCCAGGCGCTGCGCCAGACCAGGGGCATCGGCCGGGCTGCCGGCGATGGTGATCTCGAACTGGCCGGCCCAATACCCTTCCGCCCGCAGCACCGCATCGAGCAGTGGCACCTCGCCCAGCGCGCGGGAGACCAGGCCGAAGGCATCCACTGGCGCCTCGCTGGCCAGGCGGACCAGGCGGGAGGCCTCGCGCAGCGGTTCGTCCAGCGCCTCCACCCCGGTCGGGGCCAGCGTCGTGACATAGGGCAGCGTTCCCGGAACCGGGATCTCTGCCGGCGCCACGTCTGGCGCGGGCGGCTGGCCGTTGGGCTGGCCGAGCGCCGGGGCGGTCAGCAGCACAAGCACGGGAAGGAGGAGGAGTGGTCTCAGAATTTGTCTCACCACATCAAGAAGCGTCCAAAACGGCCGTCGGTTGCACACAGCGTGCGAATGACCCTGCGATTGGGTCAGGGATGGAGGATATCGGACGAAGCGGCTACCCTTGCCGGATGGACAACGCATTCGCCGAGACGCTGACAAGCTGGCGCCGCCATCTGCACGCCAACCCCGGGCTGACCCTGCATGAGCAAGGCACCGCCGCCTTCGTGGTCGATAAGCTGCGGGAGATGGGCGTCACCGAGATCACCGAGGGCTTCGGCGGCCATGGCGTGGTGGCGACGCTGCGGCGCGGCGGCGGCAATCGCAGCGTCGGCCTGCGCGGCGACATGGACGCGCTGCCGATCCAGGAGGTGAATGAGGCGCTGCCGCATCGCAGCACCGTCCCCGGCGTGATGCATGCCTGTGGCCATGATGGCCACACCACGGCGCTGCTCGGCGCGGCGAAGCTGCTGCTGGACGATGGCGGCTGGACCGGCACGGTGCATCTGGTGTTCCAGCCGGCGGAGGAAGGCGGCGGCGGCGCCCGCAGCATGATCGCCGATGGGTTGTTCAAGCGTTTCCCCATGGATCGAATCTTTGGTTGGCATAATTGGCCCGGCCTGCCGGCTGGCACCATCGCGGTGCATGACAAGGCCGTGATGGCGGCCGGTGCGCGCTTCGAGATCACCTTCGACGGCCACGCCGCGCATGCTGCCCTGCCGCACCTGTCGCGCGACCCGATGGTGGCCG
Organism: Falsiroseomonas sp. E2-1-a4; assembly: GCF_051433165.1. Lineage (NCBI taxonomy): Bacteria > Pseudomonadati > Pseudomonadota > Alphaproteobacteria > Acetobacterales > Roseomonadaceae > Falsiroseomonas > Falsiroseomonas sp. E2-1-a4. Next base: position 194,424 of record NZ_JBHMFS010000005.1, read on the forward strand.
CGGGGCACTGCATCGTCGCGCTGCAGAGCATCGTCGCCCGCAACCTGGACCCGCTGGCCGGGGGCGTGGTCAGCGTGACGATGGTCCAGGGCGGGGAAGCGCAGAACCAGATCCCGGCGCAGGTCGTGCTGAAAGGCACCGCCCGCTGGCTGGCCGATTCGGCCGGCGAGTCCATCAAGGAAGGGCTGCACCGCGTGGCGGACGGCGTGGCCGCCACCTGCGCCGTGCGGGCGGAGGTGGGCTGGCGCCAGGGCGTCGGCGTGACCGCGAACAGCCCGGCGGAACGCGACCTGGCCGCCGCCGCCGCCGCGGAGGTCGCGCCGCTGCGCCGCGACCTGCCGGCGGCGATGACCGGTGAGGATTTCTCCTGGTTCCTGGAGGAGGTGCCGGGCGCCTTCGTCTGGATCGGCAACGGCCCCGCCGAGGGCGGGCGGGAACTGCACAACCCGCATTACGACTTCAACGACGCGGTTCTGCCGGTGGCCAGCGGCTTCCTGGCGCAGGTGGCGAAGCGGGCGCTGGGCGGCTAGAGCGCGATGACTTGAGGCGGAATCGCCGAAAAGTCTGAATCGCGCGATCCAGCAAAGCCTAGACCGTAGGGCGTAAGCGGAAGCGAAGGCATCACGGTCTAGCCCAGCGTCGCCTTCAGCCAGGTGCCGCCCTCGGCTGCTGCCCGGCGGGCCGCTGCCACATGGTTCAGCGAGCGCAGGAAGCCATGCGCGGTGCCGGGGAACAGCGCCTGCTGCACCGGCACGCCCGCCGCACGCAGCGCATCACCCATGGCAAGGTTCTCCGAACACAGCACATCCAGTTCAGCGATGTGGAGAAGACAGGGCGGCAAGCCCTTGAGATCTGCCAGAAGCGGCGCCGCCAGCGGGTTCAGCCGGTCCGCCGGACGGGGCGCGTAGCACTCCCAGTAGAAGCGCATCTTCTCCCGCGTCAGGAAGTAGCCATCGGCGAATTCCTGATAAGTCGATGTTGCGAGATCGGCGTCGAACACCCCGTAATTCAACAATAACCCATGCAGCTTGAGGTCGGGGTCGGTGCGGCGCAGCAGTAGCGCGACGCCCATCGCCAGGTTTGCGCCGGCGCTGTCGCCGCCCACCACGATGCGGGTTGGGTCCAGCCCCCATTCGGCGCCATGCACCGCTACCCAGCGCACCAGCGCGGCGCATTCCTCCAGCGCCTGGGGGAAAGGTGCCTCGGGGCTCAGCGCGTAATCCGGGCCGATCACGGCGCAGCCGCCACCGGCGGCGTATTCGCGCATCAGGCGGTCATGCGTGTCGATGCTGTTCCAGACCCAGCCGCCGCCATGGATGTAGATCAGCACCGGCAGCGCGCCCTCCGCCGGGCGGTGGAAGCGGCATTGCATGCGGCGGCCGCGCACCGGGAGCCAGCGATCGGAGGATTCCGCCATCTGCGGTCCGCCGGCCGAGAGCGGCACGTTCAGCGCCTCCGTCTGCGCCCGCGCCTGGTCCAGCGGCAGGGTCAGGGTGATGGGCGGCAGCTTGGCGCCCGCCGCCTCCATCATCGTGTTGAAGGCAAGCATCTCCGGGTCCCAGCGCGGGTCTTGGGCGGGCATGGTAGTTCCCTTCATCAGTTTTGCGGTATCGGAGGACCGATCGCGCCGCGCGGCAAGCCCATCCGGCTTGTTGTCGGCGTGCAGACAGTTCATGGTGCAATGCACAATGAGCCTTTCCACCAGCCTGGCCCAGCATTCCGCGGTGCGCTTTCGCGAACAGGCGCTGTACCGGCCGCGCCATGTGCTGCTCCTGGCCGACCCCGCCATGCCCGCCTCCGCACCGCTCGCCCGCAATCTGCGGGAGGGCGGCTTCACCGGCACGCTGACCGAAGCCACGGATGTCTCGGCGCTGACGCAGGTGCCGGATCTGGCCGTGCTGTCCCTGGCGCCCGCTGCGATCGAGGCGGCCATGGCGGCGCTGTCCGCCCGCGGCTGCCACGCCGTGGTGGTGCCCGGCCCGGCGCCGGGACTGACCGAAATCTCCCGCCGCACCGGCGTGCGGGCCTTGGGGCAGGGCAGTTTCGGTATTTGCGTGCCAGGGATCGGGCTGAATGCGTCGCTGTCCCACCTGGCGCCCCGCAAGGGCCGGTTGGCGCTGGTCGGGCAATCCTCCGCGCTCACCCGCGCCGTGCTGGATTGGGCGGAGGCGGAGGCGGTGGGCTTCAGCCATGTCATCGGCATCGGCGAGAATGACGATCTCGGCTTCGCGCATGCGCTGGACTGGCTGTCCCGCGACCCGGGCACCGGCGCCATCCTGCTGGAGCTCCGCCGCATCAAGAACCGGCGCATGTTCATCTCCGCCGCCCGCGCCGCGGCGCGGATGCGGCCGGTTGTCGCAATCCGCGCCGGGGGGCGGCTGGCCGACCCCTCCGGCACCTCGGATGCCGTGATGGATGCGGCGCTGCGCCGCGCCGGCGTGCTGCGGGTGGAGGGGCTGGATGATCTGCTTTCCGCGGCCGAGACGCTGGCGCGGGTGAAGCTGGTGGCGGGCGCCGGCACGTCGGGCGGCATTGCGCTGGTGTCCAACGCCACGGGCCTTGGCCTTCTGGCGGCGGACCGGGTGCTGGCGGGCGGCGCGAAGCTGGCGGAATTGCCGCCCGAGGCGCTGGCGGCGCTGGAGATCGGGCTGCGACCCGGCTGGCACGGCGCCAACCCGCTGATCCTCGGCCAGGGTTCCGCCACGGCGCTGGGCGAGGCGGCGGCGATGCTGGCGGGGCTGCGCCAGGTGGATGCGGTGGTGGCGCTGCATGCCCCGGTGGCCGGGGAGGACGCCGGCACCATGGCCGCCGCCCTGTCCGCCGCCGCGAAGGCGACGCGCGCCGCGCCGATCCTGGTCTGCTGGGCCGGACAGGCCACGGCCGGGGCACAGCGTGGCGCGCTGGCGGCGGCGGGTCTGGCGGTGTTCCCGACCCCGGAAGGCGCCGTGCGCGGCGCGTTGCACCTGCTGCATGACCGGCAGAATCGCCTCGCCGCCGCCGAACTGCCGGGGCGGGAGGTGCTCGCCCTGAAACCGGACCGCGCCGCCGTGGCTGCGCTGCTGGCCCGGGCGCGGGCGGAAGGCCGGCTTTCCTTGACCGAGGATGAGGCGCTGGCCGTGCTGGCTGCCTATGGCCTGCCGGTTGTGCCGACCCGCGTGGCGGCCGATGTGGCGGCGGCCGAAGCCGCGGCCACCGAGCTCGGCTTCCCCGTGGTGCTGAAGCTCCGCAGCCCTGACATTGCCCGCAAGACCGAAATCGGCGGCGTCGCGCTCGGCCTGCGCAGCGCACAGGCGGTGCGGGAGGCGGCGGGGGCGATGCAGGAGCGGGTGGCGCGGGAACGGCCGGAGGCGCGGCTCGCCGGCTTCCTGGTGCAGCGCCAAGCAAGCCGTGCGCAGGAATTGCGGATGCGGCTGGGCGATGACGCCATGTTCGGCCCCTTCCTCGGCTTCGGCCTGGGCGGCACCGCGGCGGATGTGCTGGGCGATGAGGGGTTCGACCTGCCACCGCTGAACCACACTTTGGCCCATGGCCTGATCGGGCGGACCCGCGCCGGGGCGCTGCTGGCCGGCTACCGCGACCATGCGGCGGTGGACCTCGATGCCGTGGCCGGTGCGCTGGTGCGGCTGTCCCAGGTGGCGGTGGATTTTCCGGAGATCGCGGCGCTCGGTGTGAACCCGCTGTTTGCCGATGCCGCCGGGGTGATGGCCGCCGATGCCTCCTGCCTGCTGCGCCCGGCGGGCCAGATGGCGCTGCTGGCCGTGCCGCCCTATCCGGAGGAATGGGCGGCGCCCTGGACGGCGAAATCCGGGGAGGTGCTGCTGGTCCGCCCGGTCCGCCCCGAGGATGCCGAGGCGCATGCCGAGATGTTCCGCCGCCTGACGCCGGAGGATGTGCGCTGGCGCTTCTTCAGCCAGATCCGGGAATTGCCCGCGGTCCAGGTCGCCCGCCTGACGCAGATCGATTACGACCGGGAAATCGCCTTCGTCGCCATCCGTCGCCGCGCCGATGGGGCGGAGGAGATGCTCGGAATCTCCCGCCTGATCCGGGAGGCGGATGGCAGGTCGGCCGAATTCGCCGTGGTGGTGGACCGGGGCATGAAGGGACAGGGCCTTGGCCGGCACCTGATGCAGCTTCTATTCGACTGGGCCGCCGCAACCGGGATCGAGGAGGTGGTCGGCCTGATCCTCAGCGACAATGTGCCGATGCTGGGCTTCATCCGCGCGCTCGGCTTCACGACGCGGCGTTGCACGGAGGATGAGGATGTGGTGGAGGCCCGGCGGAGTGTAACTCCGCCGGGCTAGGCCCTCAGGCCGTCGTCGCGCGGATCAGCTCCCGCACCCGGGCAGCCGCGGCGGCGCCCTTCATGGCGTCGCGCCATGCGACTTCGGCCACGCGCTGATGGGCCGCCACCGCCTCATCCGCCGCAGTGATGGAGCCGACGCCGAGGCCGCCATTGGGGGGCGTATCCGCGGCGAAGGGGGAGGAGACGACATGCGCGCGCTCACGGCCGCGCATGACCATGAAACCGCCGGTCGGTTCGGTGCCGCTGGCGAGGCCGATCTGCACGCCGATCGGCACGCTTTCCATCATCACCGCAATCGCCTCCGCTTCCGCCCGGGCTGCCGCGAGGCAGCGCTGGCGGGTGCGCTCGGGCAGGACCATGCCGGCGGCCACACCTTCCTGCAGGAAGCGGCGCAAGGCGGCCTCGCCCAGGATGGCGATGATGGTCGGGCGGCGGGCGGCGTGCAGGCGTTTGCGGGCGGCCAGCAGGCCGAGCGCCTGGTCCGCGCTGGCACGGGCCTGCAGGCGTTCCGGCGCGGCATCCGCGGCCTCCGTCCAGGCTTCGCCGACGGCGCCATCGAAGGCATCGGTCGTGGTCTGGTAGCAGAAGGCACCGCCGACCATCAGGATCTGGTCCGCCTGTTCCTCGACCTGGCGCAGCCGTTCCTGGAAGGCGAGCGGACGGGCGAAGTATTCGACGCCGATGCCGAGCAGCGACAGTGGCGAGATCTTCAGCAGCTCAGCCAGGCGCCGGATCGTGTCCAGCTTGATGACCTCGCCCTTCTCGTACCGGTACAGCGCGGCGCGGGAGACGCCGAGGCGCGCCGCGATCTCCTCCGCACGGAGGCCGGATTCGAGGCGATAGGCTCGCAATTGCTGCCCTATATCCGCGAAACGCATGCAATCCCCCGTTGGTCGCGTGAACAAGATACAACCCTGATGCCGGAGACAGAATCTCAGAGATCGGACTGCCAGCGTCAAAATGCGGGACAGACGCACGGAACGCAACGCCGAAAACACGGAAAAATTGTGGCCCTCTTTGGGAAGCTACCTCCGATGGTTGTGGAGCTTTGAAAAAACTGCACCAAGCGCGCGTGGCTGCCGACATGGCGGGGAGGGGTCTGCCCGCACCCGCCATGCCCGGCCGATCCGCCTCAGGCGTCCGGCGCGACCTTGTGCGCGGCCATTGTTTCCAAGGCTTTGACCAGGCCCGAATGGTCATCCGCCGCACCGCCCATGGCGGCGCAGGCGGCGAAGAGCTGTGCGGTGGAGGCGGTGTTGGGCAGCGCGACGCCCAGATCCTTGCCGGCCTGAAGCGCCAGATTCAGGTCCTTCTGATGCAATTCGATCCGGAAACCTGGCGCAAAGGTACGCTTGATCATGCGCTCTCCGTGCAGCTCAAGTATACGTGATGTGGCAAGGCCCCCCATCAGCGCCTGCCGCACCTTGGCCGGGTCCGCGCCCGCCTTGCTAGCGAAGACCAGCGCCTCGCCCACCGCCTCGATCGTCAGGGCGACGATGATCTGATTGGCCACCTTGCAGGTCTGGCCCGCACCGGTTTCGCCCACCAGGGTGATGTTCTTGCCCATCGCCTCGAACAGCGGCTTCGCCCGCTCGAACGCCGAGTCGCTGCCGCCCACCATGATGGTCAGGCTGGCATTCTTGGCGCCCACCTCACCGCCCGAGACCGGCGCGTCCAGGTAGTCGCAGCCCTTCTCGACGACTCGGGCGGCGAAGGTCTTGGTGGCTGTCGGGCTGATCGAGGACATGTCGATCACCAGCTTGCCGGGCGCCAGGCCTTCCGCGACTCCGCCGGCGCCGAACAGCGCGGCTTCGACATCGGGGGTGTCCGGCACCATCAGGATGATGACCTCGGCGGCCTTCGCCACCGAGGCCGCATCGGGCAGGATGGTGAACTGCCCGCGCAACTCCGCCGTCAGGCTGGCGCGGTCCGGCGCACAGATCTCGTGGCCGGCGGTCTTCAGGTGCAGCGCCATGGGCTTGCCCATGATGCCGAGGCCGATGAAACCGATCTTCATGGCGTGTCTCTCCGTTCGTAAGGTCGGGGCAGGGAGGTGGCGCTCAGCCCTTGTAGGGTGCGAACCAGCCGAGGCCGGCCACCGTCTCGCCGGCCGGGCGGTATTCGCAGCCGATCCAGCCGCGGAAGCCGAGCGCGTCGATCTTCTGGAAGACGAAGGGCCAGTTCACCTCGCCGGTGCCGGGCTCATTGCGGCCGGGATTATCCGCCACCTGCATGTGGGCGATCAGCGCCAGGTGCTTCTCCACCCGCTTGACGATGTCGCCCTCGGTGATCTGGCAGTGATACAGGTCGAACTGCATGCCGATTTTCTCCGGCCCGATCGCCTCGATGATGGCGGCGGCCTGGTCGGTGGTGTTCAGGAAGAAGCCGGGGATGTCGCGGTGGTTGATCGGCTCGATCACCGGCTTCACCCCGGCCGGCTGCGCCAGTTCGGCCGCCCAGGCCAGATTGGCGGCGAGCGTCGCGGTCATCGTGTCATGCGGCACGCCGGCCGGGGCCAGGCCGGACATGACGTGGATGCGCGGGCATTCCAGCGCGGCGGCGTAGTCCAGCGCCTTGCGAAAACCTTCCTTGAATTCCGCCTGGCGGCCGGGCAGGGCGGCCTGGCCGCGCTCGCCGGCGTTCCAATCGCCGGGCGGACCGTTGAACAGCACCTGGGACAGGCCGTTGTCCTTCAGCCGCTTGGCGATCTCGGCGGCGGGGAAGTCGTAAGGGAACAGGAACTCCACCGCCTTGAAGCCGGCCTTCGCCGCGGCCTCGAAGCGATCGAGGAAGGGCAGCTCGGTGAACATCAGGGAGATGTTGGCGGCGAAGCGCGGCATGGCGGTGTCCTTCTTGGGGTATTGCCCTGGGGGTTTCGCGGGTGATGCCTTGGCCCCCGCCGGGGGGCAAGCCCGCCGCGTGCCAGCGGGGTGATGCGCGAGAGGCGTGCGCGGCGGCGGGGCTTCGGCTAAGTCTCGATTCCAAGCCCGGAGCCAGCATGAGCCAGGAATCCATCCGTCCCGCCCGCCTGCTCGGCCTGGCGGCGCTGTTTGCGCTGGGGCTTGGCTGTTTCTGGGTGATGCGGCCCTTCATCTCCGCCCTGCTCTGGGCCGTGATCCTGGCCTACACCACCTGGCCCGCCTTCCGCATGCTGCGGGAAAAGACCGGCCTTGGGCCGGGCAGCGCCGCACTGATCATGGTGACGGTGGAGTTCGTGCTGATCGGCCTGCCCCTGGTCTTCGCCACGCCGACGACGCGGGAGGAGATCGAGGGGCTGCGCACCGCCTTCGAGCGGCTGCTGGTGACCGGCCTGCCGGATCTGGCCACCTGGCTCGGCAGCCTGCCCTTCATCGGCGAGACCTTCCGCAGCCTGCTCAGCGGTTGGGACACGACCTTCGCCGGATTGGTCGAGACCATCAGCCCCTATGCCGGCCAGATCGCGAGCAGTGCCCTGGCGATGCTGCTGGCGGTGCTGTCGGGGCTGGCGGAGCTGATCATGGCCATCTTCCTGGCCTTCTTCTTCTACCGTGACGGTCCCGCCATGGCCGCCCATGCGGAAGCGGTGATGGAGAAGATGGCCGGGCCCGGCACGAGGCGCCTGATCCTGCTGACCGGCAATGTTACCCGCGGCGTGGTCTATGGCCTGCTCGGCACGGCGGTGCTGCAGGGGGCGATGACAGTCTTCGGCCTGTGGATTGCCGGCGTGCCGCAGCCGGTGCTGCTCGGCGTGGTGGCCGGGGTTCTGTCCATCCTGCCGGTGGGGGCACCGCTGGTCTGGGCGCCGGCCGCGATCTGGCTGTTCACCCAGGGGGAGACCGGGTGGGGGCTGTTCATGGCGGTGTATGGCGCGGCGGGCATTTCCTCGGTGGACAATGTCATCCGCCCCTGGCTGATCAGCCGCGGCGCCGACCTGCCGCTACTGCTGACCCTGCTGGGCGCGATCGGCGGCGTCATCGGCTTCGGCATTCTCGGCCTGTTTCTCGGGCCGGTTCTCCTGGCGGTCGGCTTCACCCTGCTGCGCGATTGGGCAGGCAATGGGGCGGCGACCAACCTGGTTGGCCCAAAGACTTGAATTCGTCCTTCCGCCCGCCCTTGCGTCACGATATGCACGAAGGCTTGCAGGCAGGCTGGCGGGCAGGTGGGCGCAACGACCCGCCGCCCCCAGGTAATGGGAGCTCGGGGATGATGCGAAGACTGCTTCTGGCGGCCGCCGCCATTGTTGCGCTGGGGGTGGCCGCACCGGCGCCCGCCACGGCACAGACCGTCCGCTGGACCGCCAGCGGCGATCCCAACACGATGGACCCGCACAGCCAGAATGTCGGGACCGTCACCATGGTCCTCCAGCAGATCTATGATCCGCTGATCGCCCGCAACCCGGATCTGTCGCTGCGCCCGGGCCTCGCCTTGTCCTGGACCCAGGTGGAGCCGACCCGCTGGCGCTTCGTGCTGCGCGGGGACGTGAAGTTCCATGGCGGGGAGGCGTTCTCCGCCGATGACGTGGTCTTCAGCGTCGGCCGCGCCCGCCAGCCCACCTCCAATTTCGGCATCTTCGTCGATACGGTGGCGGATGTCGTGAAGGTGGATGCGATGACGGTGGACGTCGTCACCCGCGTCCCGGACCCGATCCTTCCGAACAAATTCGCCTCCGTCTACATGATGTCCCAGGCCTGGTCCGAGGCGAATGGCGCCGCCCGCCCGCAGAACACCAGGGCGCGGGAGGAGATGCACACCACCCGCAACACCAACGGCACCGGCGCCTTCCGCCTCGAAAGCCGGGAGAATGACGTCCGCACCGTGCTGCGCCGCAACACGGATTGGTATGGGTGGCGGGAGCCGGATGCGGCACGCTCCAACGTGCAGGAGATCGTCTTCCGCCCGATTTCCTCGGACGCCACGCGGATTGCGGCGCTGCTGTCGGGTGAGGTGGATTTCGTGCTCGACCCGCCGCTGCAGGATCTGAACCGGCTGCGCAACGCGGGCAATATCCGCGTGCTGGAAGGGCCAGAGGTGCGGACCATCTTCCTGTCCTTCGACGTGGCGCGGCCGGAGCTGCTGTATTCCGACGTCCGCGGCCGCAACCCCTTCGCCGATCTGCGGGTGCGCCAGGCGCTGTATCACGCCCTCGACATCCAGGCGATCCACCGCACCACCATGCGCGGGCAGTCCGTGGTGACCGGCACTTTCTTCCCGCCGCAGGTGAACGGCTATGTCGAGGCCGAGGACCGGCGCCTGCCGCATGACCCGACCCGCGCCCGCGCCTTGCTGACGGAGGCCGGCTTCCCGAACGGATTCGGCGTGACGCTGGATTGCCCGAACAACCGCTACATCAATGATGAGGCGATCTGCCAGGCGGTTGCCGCCATGTGGGCGCGCATCGGCGTGCGGACCAGCGTGCGGGCGCAGCCTCTGGCGCCCTTCTTCGCCCAGATCCAGCGCCAGGATACCAGCGCCTACCTGCTCGGCTGGGGTGTGCCGACGCTGGATGCGCTGTATTCCTTCCAATCGCTGCTGGCGACGCGAAATGGCGAGCAGGGGGATGGCATCTGGAACTATGGCGGCTATTCCAGCCCGCAGATGGATGCATTGGTACAGCGCATGAAGACGCAATCCGGCCCGGACCGCATGGCCGCGATCCAGGAGGCGCTGCGCCTGTACCGGGAGGAGGTGCCGCATATCCCGCTGCACCACCAGATGATCCCCTGGGCGATGCGGAGCAACTTCTCCATCCCGCACGCCGCGAACAACCAGCCCTATTTCCGCTTCGCCCGAATCGATTGACAGCAGGCGGTTCCGGCGGCGCCCCCTCGCGCCGCCGGTTTGCAAAGGATCCTCAACCCCCGTGTTCGCCTTCATCATCAGCCGCCTCTTGCAGGCGCTGCCCGTCATGCTGACGGTGGCGCTGCTGTCCTTCGCCATGTTCGCCTATGTTGGCGACCCGGTCGCCATCATGCTCGGGCAGGACTACACCATCGCCCAGCGAGACCAGCTCGTGGCTGACCTGGGCCTGGACCAACCCTTCTTCGTGCAATTCGCGAAGTTCGTGGTGAATGCGGCGCAGGGCGAATTCGGCCTGTCCTACCGCCTGTCCCGCCCTGTGGCGCAGCTCATCGTCGAGCGGGCGCCGGCCACCCTGGAACTGGCGCTGTGCGCCGCCTTCCTGGCGCTGGCGGTGGGCGTGCCGATGGGGGTCTATACAGGCCTCTATCGCAATTCCTGGCTGAGCCGCATCTTCCTGACCTTCAGCCTGATCGGCGTGTCGCTGCCGACCTTCCTGATCGGCATTCTGCTGATCCTCACCTTCTCCGTCTGGCTCGGCTGGCTGCCCAGCTTCGGCCGGGGGGATACGGTGAATCTCGGCGGGTGGAGCACCGGGCTGCTGACCTGGTCCGGCCTCAAGGCGCTGATCCTGCCCGCCATCACCCTGGGCCTGTTCCAGCTCACGCTGATCATGCGCCTGGTGCGGGCGGAGATGATGGAGGTGCTGCGGACGGACTACATCAAGTTCGCCCGCGCCCGTGGCCTGACCAACCGGGCGGTGCATTTTGGCCATGCGCTGAAGAACACGCTGGTGCCGGTCATCACCATCACCGGCCTGCAGCTTGGCGCCATCATCGCCTTCGCCATCGTGACGGAGACGGTGTTCCAGTGGCCGGGCATGGGGCTGCTGTTCATTCAGAGCGTCGCGGTGGCCGATATTCCTGTGATGTCCGCCTATCTGCTGCTGATCGCGCTGATGTTCGTCACCATCAACCTGATCGTGGACCTGCTGTACTACGCGGTGGATCCCCGCCTGCGCATTGGCCGCGGCAAGGGGGCGCACTGAGATGGCACAGGCCAATGCGCTGCGTCGCGCGCTCGACAGCGACCTCTGGTATTCCTTCACCCGTTCGCCGGTCACGGTTGCCTCCGCCATCGTCGCGCTGATCTGCGTCGGCGGCGCGGTGCTGGCGCCCTGGATCGCGCCGCACAACCCCTTCAACCTGGCCTCGCTCCAGCTGATGGACGCCTTCAAGCCGCCGGCGTGGCAGGCGGAGGGCGACCCGAACTACCTGCTCGGCACCGATGACCAGGGGCGGGACATGCTGTCCGCCATCATGTATGGCGCGCGTGTATCGCTGCTGGTGGGGTTCTTCGCGGTCCTGCTGTCCGTCTCCATCGGCATCACCGCCGGGCTGGCGGCGGGCTATCTGGGTGGCACGGTGGATGCGGTTCTGATGCGCATCGCGGACATCAAGCTGACCTTCCCCACCATCCTGATCGCGTTGCTGATCGATGGCGTGGTGCGCGCCGTACTTCCGAGAGAGACGCATGACCAGATCGCGCTGTACGTCGTGATCTTCGCCATCGGCATCAGCAACTGGCCGTCCTTCGCCCGCACCGTGCGCGGATCGACCCTGGTGGAACGCAACAAGGAATATGTGCAGGCGGCGCGCGTCATCGGCGTCTCCCGCGCCCGGATCATGGTCAGCCATGTGCTGCCCAATGTGCTGGGGCCGGTGCTGGTCATCGCGACGCTGAACCTCGGCTTCGCCGTGCTGGCGGAGGCGACGCTGTCGTTCCTCGGCGTGGGCGTGCCGCCGACGCAGCCCTCGCTCGGCACGCTGATCCGTATCGGCAACGACTTCCTGTTCTCCGGCGAGTGGTGGATCACCATCTTCCCCGGCATCGCCCTCATCCTGCTTGTGCTGTCCGTGAACCTGCTGGGTGACTGGCTGCGCGACGCCCTGAACCCGAAGCTCCGATAATGAACGTACCCCTGCTTGAAGTCCGCAACCTGCGCGTCGAGTTCCCGACGCGCCGCGGTACCCTGGTCGCGCTCAACGACGTCTCCTTCTCCATCGCAGAGGGTGAGGTGCTAGGCGTGGTGGGCGAATCCGGCGCCGGCAAATCCATGACCGGGGCTGCCATCATCGGCCTTCTGGAACCGCCGGGTCGCATCGCTGGCGGCCAGATTCTCCTCAATGGCCGGCGCATCGACAATCTTCCCTATTCGGAATTACGAAAACTGCGGGGGCGGGAGATCGGCGCGATCTTCCAGGACCCGCTGACCACGCTGAACCCGCTCTACACCGTGGGCCAGCAGCTGATCGAGACGATGGTCACGCACCTGCCGCTGAACCCGGCGCAGGCGCGAGCCAAGGCGATCGAGTGGCTGGAACTGGTCGGCATTCCCGCCGCCAGCCAGCGCATCGACAGCTACCCGCATGAATTCTCCGGCGGCATGCGCCAGCGCGTGGTGATAGCACTGGCGTTGTGTGCGGAGCCGAAGTTGATCGTGGCGGATGAGCCGACCACGGCGCTGGATGTCTCGATCCAGGCGCAGGTGATCTCGTTGCTGAAGTCGCTGGCCCGCGACAAGGGTACCAGCATGATGCTGGTCACCCACGACATGGGCGTGATCGCCGAAACTGCGGACCGCGTGGCGGTGATGTATGCCGGCCGCATCGTCGAGATCGGCGCGGTGCGCAACGTGGTGCAACACGCCTCGCACCCCTATTCCGCCGGGCTGATGGGGTCGATCCCGCCGGTCGGGCGGCGGCTGGAGCGGTTGCAGCAGATTGATGGCTCGATGCCACGGCTCTCGGCCATCCCGCAGGGCTGCGCCTACAACCCGCGCTGCCCGAAGGTGTTCGATCGCTGCCGGGTGGAGCAGCCTGAACTCATGCCGGCGGAGGACAATCTTGCCGCCTGCTGGCTTTACGCCGAGCCGGGAGTGACGCGTCATGCGTAACGCCATCATGCTCGAAACCCGGGATGTCGCCCGCCATTTCGACGTCTCCCGCCCCCTGGTGCAGCGGCTGCTGGCGCGGGAGGGAAGGCGGGTGCTGCGCGCGGTGGATGGCATTTCCTTCGCCATCGAGAAGGGCACCACCCTGTCGCTCGTTGGCGAAAGCGGCTGCGGCAAATCCACCGTGGCCCGCCTGGTGGTCGGCCTCTATGGCCCGACCCATGGCAGCGTGGTGTTCGACGGGCAGGATCTGGCGCAGGCGCGGGCGGATTCCGAACAGCGCCGCCGCATGCAAATGATCTTCCAGGACCCCTATGCCAGCCTCAATCCGCGCTGGCGGGTGCGGGACATCGTCGCCGAGCCGATCCGCGCCTTCGGGCTGACCCGCAGCGCGGCGGATATCGATGCGCGGGTGGCCGAGCTGCTGACGCAGGTGGGTCTTTCCCCGCTGGACGGCCAGAAATTCCCGCATGAATTCTCCGGCGGCCAGCGCCAGCGCATCTCGATCGCCCGCGCGCTGTCCTCCAACCCGGAATTCCTGGTGTGTGACGAGCCGACGAGCGCGCTCGACGTGTCCGTGCAGGCGCAGATCCTGAACCTGATGAAGGATTTGCAGGCGCGGCTGGGCCTGACCTACCTGTTCATCAGCCACAATCTGGCGGTGGTGCGGCAGGTCAGCGACCGGGTCGGCGTGATGTATCTGGGGCGCCTGGTGGAACTGGCGCCGGCTGAGACGCTGTTCAACACGCCGCGCCACCCCTACACGCGCGCCTTGATGGAGGCGATTCCGGACCTGGAAATGACCGGTCGCCAGCGCATTCCGGTGGGCGGCGAGGTGCCCAGCCCGATCGACCCGCCGAGCGGCTGCCCCTTCCACCCGCGCTGCCCGCTGGCCAATGACCGCTGCGTGGCGGACCGCCCGGAGATGATTACGGCGCGCGGCACGCCGGAAACTCTTGTGGCGTGCCATGCGGTGGAGGAAGGCCGCGACCGGGTCGGGGAACCGCTGGTCGCGGCGTGACTCTCAAAAACCCTCTCCCGGTGACAGGGGAGAGGGCTATGTCACCGCCGCTGCGCCGCGAAGCGCACGGCTTCCTCGGCGGCGCGGAACAGGGCGCGGGCCTTCTGGTGGGTCTCCTGGAACTCCGCCTCCGGGTCGCTATCCGCCACCACCCCGGCGCCGGCCTGCACATGCATCAGCCCGTCCTTCACTAGGGCGGTGCGCAGCGCGATGCAGATATCCATGTCGCCATCGGCGCCGAAATACCCCACGCCGCCGGCATAGGCGCCGCGGCGGGAGGGTTCCAGTTCCTCGATGATCTGCATGGCGCGGACCTTCGGCGCGCCTGAGAGCGTGCCGGCCGGGAAGCCCGCGGCCAGCGCATCCAGCGCATCCAACCCAGGTCGGAGACGGCCCACCACCTCGGACATGATGTGCATGACCTGGGAATAGCGCTCGACCTGGAATTTCTGGGTGACGCGGACGGAGCCGATCTCCGCGACGCGACCCACATCGTTGCGGCCGAGGTCGATCAGCATCAAATGCTCGGCCAGTTCCTTCGGATCGGCGAGCAATTCCCGCTCCAGCCGCGCATCCTCCTCGGGCGTCGCGCCGCGGGGGCGGGTCCCGGCCAAGGGTCGCAGCTTCACCTCGCCATGCTTCACGCTGACCAGGATCTCGGGCGAGGCGCCAACCAGCGACAGGCCGTTCAGGTCGAGGAAGAACAGATAGGGCGCCGGGTTCAGCCGCCGCAGCGCGCGATACAGCGAAAACGGCGGCAGGCCGAAGGGCGCGGTGAAGCGCTGGGCGGGCACCACCTGGAACACGTCGCCGGCGGCGATGTATTCCTTCGCCCGTAGCACCGCGGCCTTGTAGCCCTCCGGCGTGAAGTTGGAGGAGGGCGCCGGCGGCACCGGCAGGCTGGCGGGCGGCGCCGGGCGGGGCAGGGGGCGGTCGAGTGCCGCCTCCGCCTCATCCAGCCGGGCCTGGGCCAAGTCCCAGGCGGCCTTCGGGTCCGGTGCGGCGTCCGGCCAGACCGGCGTCACCAGCGTCAGCGTATCCCGCACATGGTCGAAGACGGCGACCAGCGTCGGGCGGATCATCACCGCCTCGGGAATGCCGAGCACATCCGGATTGGTATCCGGCAGGCGTTCCATGTGCCGGACCATGTCGTAGCCGAGATAGCCGAACAGCCCGGCGGCGATGGAGGGCAGCCCGGCCGGCATCGGCATGCGCGTGGCCTGCACCAGGGTGCGCAGGCTGTCGAGCGGCGGTGCCGGATCGGCCTCGAAGGCGTGGGGCGCGGATAGCGCGTGGCGGTTGATCTCGGCGCGACCCTCGCGACAGCGCCAGACCAGGTCCGGCTCCATGCCGAGTGCCGAGAAGCGGCCGCGCGCGGCGCCGCCTTCGACCGATTCCAGCAGGAAGGCGTTGTGCCGCCCCTGCACCAGGCGGAGATAGGCGCCGACCGGCGTATCGAGGTCCGCGACGCGTTCGCGGAACACCACCTGTCCCCGGCCCGCCGCCAGGCCGGCGGCGAAGGCGGCGAAGGTGGAGAGGTCCGTCATGGCACCACCTGCTGCAGAAGGGCCGGGCTGATCCGCGGGTTGGCGCGGTTCCGCAGCGCCGCGACATAGGCGGCGTCGAGGTCATCCGCCATCTGCTGCTGCGCCGTGCGGCGGGCATTGGCCAGCGCCTCGGCATCCGCGGCCGGATCGGCGGAGACCACTTCCAGCAATTGCGCCACGGCGAAGCCGGCGCTGGTGGGGGCCATGGTGGGCTCGTTGACGGGGATGTTGAACAGTATTGGCAGCAGTTCCCGCGGCACGGTCAGGCCGGGCGCGCCCGCCTCCGGCTGGCGGCCGAAGGGGCCCATGCGAAAGCTGTTCAGGCCAGCCGCGGCGGCAGCGGCCTCCAGCGTCTGCCCACCGCGCACGGCGGCGAGCAGGGCGGCGGCGCGTTCTTCCTGCGCGCGGCGGCGGGCATCGGTGGTCCAGGCCAGACGGACATCCGCCTCCACCTGCTCCAGCGGCCGCAGTGCGGGCGGGCGCACCTCCAGCAGCTCGATGCCCAAGAAGCCCTCGGTTTCCCGGAATTCCTGCAAGCGGGGCGCGCGGCCCTGTTCGGAGGCGAAGATGGCGCGTAGCGCCTCGGCGCGGGCGGCGACGGGCACCGGCAGCACGGCGGGCAGGCCCTCCGCGTCCCGGCCCTCGGCATCGAGCGTGACGCGTGCCACGGTCAGGCCGAATTCCTGCGCGGCGGCTTCGAGGGAGGCGCCACCGGCCAGCGCATCCTCCACCCGGTTCGCCCGTTCGAAGGCCAGATCGCCGGCGCGTTCCAGCGCGATCTCCTGGCGCAGCCGGTCGCCGACCTCGGCGAGCGGCGCGGTCGTGCCCGGGGTGACCCCGGCCACGCGCATCACATGCCAGCCGAAGGGGGATTGCACCGGGTCGGTCACGCTGCCCGGCTGAGCGCTGAAGGCCGCCTGGGCCAGCGCGTCGAGCGGCAGGTCGGCGCGGGGCACGTTGCCGAGTGCGAGCGCGGCACCGCCGGCCGCCTGCGCGGCCTGTTCGATGGCGGCGAAATCCGGGTTGGCGCGCCAGGCAGCGGTGATCTGCCGGGCGGCATCCTCGGTCTGCAGCAGCACCTGCTGCAGGTCGCGGCGCTCCGGCGTCTCGAACTGGGCGCGGCGGGCCTCATAGGCGGCGGCGAGATCGGCGTCGGAGACCTCGATCTGGTCGGCCAGCGTCTCCCCGGTCAGCACGGCCAGGGTTGCCACGCGCAAGGCGGGGGCGGAGAAGCGTTCCGGGTTGTTGGCGTGGAAGCGGGCCAGCGCGGCGTCGGTCGGCGGTTCCGGCTCCGGCGCGTCCAGCAGCGGCAGCTCCACCACCTGGGCGATGCGGCGTTCCTGTTCGTAGCGCACCATGGCGCGGGCGAGGCGATCCGGCGCAGGGGCGCCCGCGCGGACGGCACCGGAAAGCTGCATGCGTCGCAGATCGTCCCGCACCAGCTGCAGGAACTGCGCCTCCGTCATGTTGCTTTGGCGCAGGAACTGGTCGAGGGCCAGGCGGTCGAACTGCCCGGCCATCTGGAAATTCGGGATGGCGAAGACATAGGCCTGCACGGCGGTATCCGGCGTGGACAGGCCAAGCCGTGCGGCTTCCGCCCGCTGGGCGCGCTCCGCGATCAATTGTTCCACAGCCTGCATGGCGATGGCGCGACGCAGTGGCTCATCCGCCTCGAAGGCGGTGCCGAGCTGCGATTGCACG
This sequence comes from Falsiroseomonas sp. E2-1-a4, assembly GCF_051433165.1. NCBI lineage: Bacteria > Pseudomonadati > Pseudomonadota > Alphaproteobacteria > Acetobacterales > Roseomonadaceae > Falsiroseomonas > Falsiroseomonas sp. E2-1-a4. The sequence goes on from NZ_JBHMFS010000005.1 coordinate 211,724, forward strand.
CGCTGCAATTCGCGGCGGGCGGCGTTCTGCGCCTCCGGCACCTCGATATCGCCGCCCTCCATGCTGACCACGGCGGTTTCCCGACCAAAACCGCGGACGGTGTCCTCGATGCCCCAGATGGCAAAGGACAGCACCAGCAGCACGAAGAGGATCTTGGCGAACCAAGTCCGGGTGAAGTTGCGGAACCATGTGATCATCCCGCCCCGGTAGCCGGAAATGCGGCCGGTTGCCAGCCCGGTGCGGCGTTGCTACGCGAACCGGTACCCGGAATGGAGACGCACGTGACCCCTGGCATCCGCCCCCTGATCGCAGGCAATTGGAAGATGCACGGCACGCTGCGGGAGGCCGGGGCGCTGGCTGAGGCGGTGCGCACCGGCGCCACCGGGTTGCCCGCCGACCTGCTGGTCTGCCCGCCCTTCCTGCATGTGCCGTCCCTGGCAGCCTTGCTCGCGGGCGGGCCGGTCTCCGTCGGCGCGCAGGATTGCCATGCGGCGACCAAGGGCGCGCATACCGGCGACGTCTCTGCCCCCATGCTGCGCGATGCCGGCGCCACCCATGTCATCCTGGGCCACTCCGAACGCCGCGCCGACCACCGGGAGACGGATGCGGTGGTGCGCGCCAAGGTGCAGGCGGCGCTGGCGGCAGGGCTGATCCCCGTGGCCTGCGTCGGGGAGACGGAGGCACAGCGCTTGGCCGGCGAGGCGGAGTCCGTGGTCCGCGGGCAATTGGCCGAGTCGCTGCCGGATGATTTCGCTGGAATCGTGGCTTACGAGCCGGTCTGGGCCATCGGCACCGGCCGCACGCCCACCGAGGCCGACATCGCTGCCATCCACGCGACCATCCGCGAAACGCTGGTGGCGCGTTTCGGCCAGGCGGGGCAGGGCACACATATTCTCTATGGCGGCTCCATGAAGCCCGGCAACGCCAAGGCCATCCTGGCGCTTCCAAATGTCGATGGCGGGCTGGTCGGCGGGGCCAGCCTGGTGGCGGCGGATTTCCTGGCCATCGCCGCCGGGGCGGCGTGAGACGTGGCCGCCGGGGCGAAGTGATACTTGGTGGCGGCGCGATGAGGCGGCCGGCGCGCTGGCCTTCTTGTGACAGACCCGCTAGAAAGCGCGCGCCATGACCAACCTCCTCCTCGTCCTCTTCCTGCTCGTCACCCTGGCGCTGATCGGGGTCATTCTCGTGCAACGCAGCGAGGGTGGCGGCCTGGGCATCGGTACCACCCAGGGCATGGGCGGATTCATGTCCGGTCGCGGTACCGCCAATCTGCTGACGCGGACCACGGCGGTGCTGGGCACCATCTTCATGGCACTCGCCCTTGTGCTTGCCATGCTGGGCAAGGGCCAGGCGCCGAGCCGGTCGATCCTGGATATGCCGGTTCCGCCCCTTACCGCACCCGCCGTTCCCGCGGTGCCGACGGTGCCGAACAACTAAGATGAGCGCCCCCCGGCTTGGGGGGCTTGCCTTGCTACAATCGCATCCACCGCGCCGGACGGGTTCCCATGCCCGTCCGGCTTCGCTATGAGGGGCGTCCATGACGCGGTTCGTATTCGTCACCGGCGGCGTGGTCTCTTCCCTCGGCAAGGGCATCGCAGCGGCATCGCTGGGTGCGCTGCTGCAGGCGCGCGGCTACAAGGTGCGCCTCAGGAAGCTCGACCCCTACCTCAATGTCGATCCGGGCACGATGTCGCCCTATCAGCATGGCGAGGTCTTCGTGACCGATGACGGGGCGGAAACCGACCTCGACCTCGGCCATTACGAGCGCTTCACCGGGGTTGCCGCCTCCAAGCTCGACAATTGGACCACGGGCCGGATCTACTCGGACGTGATCGCGGCCGAACGCCGCGGCGACTATCTGGGCGGGACCGTCCAGGTCATTCCGCACATCACCGACAAGATCAAGGACGTGATCCAGGCGGAGACGGATGGCTACGACTTCGTCCTGGTCGAGGTCGGCGGCACCGTGGGCGACATCGAGTCGCTGCCCTTCCTGGAAGCGATCCGCCAGTTGGCGAATGAGCTCGGCCCGACGCGCAGCCTGTTCATCCACCTGACGCTGGTGCCCTACATCCCCTCCGCCGGGGAGCTGAAGACCAAGCCGACGCAGCACAGCGTCAAGGAACTGCTCGGCGTCGGCATCCAGCCGCAGATCCTGCTCTGCCGCTGCGACCGCCAGATTCCGGAGAATGAGCGGCGCAAGATCGCGCTGTTCTGCAATGTCCGCCCGGAATCGGTGATCCCGGCCTATGACGCCGACAGCATCTATTCCGTGCCGATCAGCTACCACGCGGAGGGTTTGGACCGCGAAGTGCTGCGGCACTTCAACCTGTCCTTCTACGGTGAGCCGGACATGCGGCGCTGGGAGAAGATCGTCCAGTCGATCCGCGCGCCGGAAGGCGAAGTCTCGATCGCGGTGGTCGGCAAGTACACGAATTTGCTGGACAGCTATAAATCCCTGGCCGAGGCGCTGACCCATGGCGGCATCGCCAATAACGTGAAGGTCAAGCTGACCTGGGTGGACAGCCAAGTCTTCGAGGCCGGGGATGAGGAAGCGGTGAAGCGCCTGGAAGGCGTGCACGGCATCCTGGTGCCGGGCGGCTTCGGCGAACGCGGCTCGAGCGGCAAGATCGAGGCGGTGCGCTTCGCCCGCGAGCGCAAGATTCCGTTCTTCGGCATCTGCTTCGGCATGCAGATGGCGGTGATCGAGGCGGCGCGGAACCTGCTCGGCCTCAAGGGCGCCTCCTCCACGGAATTCGGCACCTGTGCGGAGCCGGTGGTTGGCCTGCTGACCGAATGGACCCGCGGCAACCTGGTGGAAACGCGGACGGCCGGGGGCGACCTTGGCGGCACGATGCGGCTGGGCTCCTACGTCGCGAAGCTGGCCGAGGGGTCGCTGGTGCGGGATGTGTATAACGGCGCGGCCGAGATCAGTGAGCGCCACCGTCATCGCTTCGAGGTGAACGTCACCTATCGCGACCGGCTGGAAGGCGTCGGCCTGCGCTTCGCCGGCATGTCTCCGGACGGCACGCTGCCCGAAATCGTGGAAGTGCCGGACCACCCCTGGTTCATTGGCGTGCAGTTTCACCCGGAACTGAAATCCAAGCCCTTCGAGCCGCATCCGCTGTTCAAGGGCTTCATCGGCGCCGCCGTGCGCCAGGCAAGGCTGGTCTAGACCATGGATGAGAAGGCGCGTCTGCAACGCTTCGGCATCGGCATGGCCATCACCCTGGGGGTGACGGTGGTGGTTGGCTACCTGTTCGGATCGCTCGCCGTGCCGGTCTCCCTCACCATCGGGCTGGGGGCCACGCTGCTGCTGGGCGGCGGACGCCGCAAAAGCTGATCTGCGGCGGACTCCGCAGAAGCTGACCCGCGGCGGACGCCGCAGAAGCTAACCCACGGCGGACGCCCGGGAAGTGGGGCGCGCCGACCGGTCCTAACCTTTCGGTGAGCAGTTTGTGGTGCAGTGTGCCCATGCGAACCCTCACCGGAACCGGCGGCATCGACAGTTACCTCTTTGAGCCGGGCGATCTGGTCCGATTGACCCGTGGCGAGGGTGGCGCGGTGGAGACCGCGCAGCCCGGCGATTGGGGGCTGGTGACGCGGGTGCATCCCTGCGGCGCGCTCGATCTGAAGCTCGCGGGCTATAGCCGTGCCAAGGATTCGGTGCTGACCCGGGCCGTCGCCGTGCCCTGCGGCCGGGTCGAGCCCTGCGATCGGCAGGGGCTTCCGCTGAAACGCGGCTTCTCCGCCGTATGGGACACGCGCAAGCCGCGCTGAGCCTGTCTTGCCGGGCGGGCCTGCACGCTTTAAGCGCGGCGCATCGCATCCGCCCGGAGCACAGAACATGGCCGCCATCGCCGACATTATCGCCCGTGAGGTCCTCGACAGCCGGGGTAACCCGACGGTGGAGGCGGAGGTGGTTCTGGACACCGGCGCCATCGGCCGCGCCATCGTCCCCTCCGGCGCCTCGACCGGCGCGCATGAGGCGGTGGAGCTGCGCGACGGCGACAAGTCCCGCTATGGCGGCAAGGGCGTGCGCCGCGCCTGCAGCCATGTGGAAGGCGAGATCTTCGACGCGATCGGCGGCATGGACGCCACCGACCAGGTCAAGATCGACGAAACGATGATTGAGCTGGATGGCACGCCGAACAAGTCGCGCCTCGGCGCGAACGCCATTCTCGCCGTGTCGCTGGCCACCGCGAAGGCCGCGGCGGTCAACCTCGACATGCCGCTGTACCGCTATGTAGGCGGCGTCTTCGCCCGCACCCTGCCGGTGCCGATGATGAACATCATCAATGGCGGCCAGCACGCCGACAACCCGATCGACATCCAGGAATTCATGATCATGCCGGTCGCCGCCGGGACGGTGGCGGATGCGGTGCGGATCGGCTCCGAGGTCTTCGCCCAGTTGAAGCAGGCGCTGCACGACGCCGGCCACAACACCAATGTGGGCGACGAGGGCGGGTTCGCGCCGAATATCGGCAGCGCGGAGGAAGCGCTCGGCTTCATCACCAAGGCCTGCGAGAAGGCCGGGCACCGGGTGGGCGAGGATATCCTCTTTGCCCTAGATGCGGCTTCGACCGAATTCTTCAAGGATGGCCGCTATGTGATGGAAGGCGAGGGCAAGACCTTCGATTCCGGCCAGATGGTGGACTACCTGGAGGCGCTGACGAAGAAATTCCCCATCGTCTCCATCGAGGACGGCATGTCCGAGGATGACTGGGAGGGCTGGAAGCTGTTGACCGACCGGCTCGGCGGCAAGATCAACCTGGTGGGCGATGATCTGTTCGTCACCAACACCGAACGCCTGCGCCGGGGAATCGAGACCAGCACCGCCAACGCCATCCTGGTGAAGGTGAACCAGATCGGCACGCTGACCGAGACGCTGGAAGCGGTGGAGACCGCGCATCGCGCTGGCTTCAAGGCGGTGATGAGCCACCGCTCCGGCGAGACGGAGGACAGCACCATCGCCGACCTCGCGGTTGCCACCAATTGCGGGCAGATCAAGACCGGGTCCCTGTCCCGTTCCGACCGCACGGCCAAGTACAACCAGCTGATCCGCATCGAGCAGGAGCTTGGCGCCGCCGCGCGCTATGCCGGGCGCAGCGTGCTGCGGCGCTGAGACTTGCGGGCCGGGCGTGGCACGAAACCCACGCTTCGGTCCTTAACGTATTGAGAGGGCGCGTTTCCGCTGGACAGGCGGGGCGCGCCCTTCTTCTATGCGGGCATCGGCGGGGGGCCTCTGCGCGTGTCTGACATGTATATGCCGCCACAAAGGCGGGGCGGTTTCGGCGCCTGGATTTCGCGCAAACTGCGCGCGGCGGTGCTGCCGGTGCTGTTCCTGGTGGCCACTGGCTATTTCATCTGGCACGCGGTGCATGGTGAAAGGGGGCTCGTCGCGCGCGATATCCGCCAGGAACGGCTTCAGGACGCGCGGCAGGAACTGGCCCAGGTGCAGCAGGAGCTTGAGGCGGTGGAGCGCCGCGTGGCCGGGCTGCGCGGCGACCGGCTGGACCGCGACCAGTTGGATGAACGGGCGCGGCAATTGCTCAACATGGTCGACAAGAACGAGATCGTGGTGCCCTACGAGCCGGGCCAGCGGCTGTTCTGATCCGGCAGCGCCCGAGCGCCGCCAGCGGGCTGGCCGCGACCGCCAGAAACGATAGCGCGAATCCGGCGGCGGCCAGCCACAGTGCGGCCGGTGGGCCGGCCCAGGCGGCCATCGCGGCGCCGGCCAGCGCACCCAGTGGCCGCACTCCGAACACCGCCACCTGCATCACCGCGCCCACCCGCCCGAGCAGCCCGGCCGGCGTGACGGATTGGCGCAGGCTGGTCTGCGCCACCTGCCACAGCATCGGCCCGAATCCGAGCAGCGCCATGCAAGCCGCGAGCGTGGCGAAGCCAGGTGCCAGCGCCAGTGCGGCAATCCCGAGCACCGACAGGCCCGGCCCCGACAGCAGCACCCGGCCCAGCGGCAGGACCCGGCTGGCAGCGGGCGCGGCCAGTGCGCCGGCCACCAGCCCCGCGCCATAGGCGCCGAGCGCCAGGCCGGTTGCCGCCGCATCCAGCCGCAACGCGCCGAGCGCCAGCGGCACGGCCACGGCCATCAGCGCCAAGAAACCGGCATTCCAGGCGATCGCCGCCAGGGCGATGGCGCGCAGCAGGGGCTGGTGGCGAACGAAGCGCGCCCCCTTCGCCACTGCGGCCACCAGGCGGGGCTGCGCGGCGCGGGAGGGCGGCGGCAGGGCCGGCAGGCCCCAGGCCAGGGCCGCCGCCGCCAGCCCTGCCAGCGCCGCCAGCCCAAGCCCCGCCTGCGGCACGCCCTGCACGGCGACCAGTCCGGCCAGCGGCGCCGCGGCCAGCGTAGCCAAAGCGCGGCCCAGTTCGAGCCTCGCATTGGCCGCCGGAAGGCCGGGGCGTGGCACCAGGCTCGGCAGCAGCGCGAAGGCTGAAAGCGCCGCGGCCACCACGCCGCTCGCACCGAGGAAGGCCGCCAGCCCCAGCAGCAATGGCCGCCCGCTGAGGGCCAGGGCCAGGGCGAAGCCGGCCGCCGCAACCATCCCGCCACCGGCGAGCAGGCGCCTCCGGTCCAGCCGGTCCGCCAGCACGCCGGCGGGCAGCGCCACCAGCAGCCAGGCCGCCCCCTGGGCCGCGACAAGCGCGCCGGTCAGGCCGGGACCGGCGCCGAGCAGCAGCGTCGCGACCAGAGGCAGGGCGGCGAGCGCCAGTTGATCCGCAGCATGCAGGGCGGCAAAGGCGAAGGGCAGGGTGTGCGGGCGGGGCATGCGACGCTTCCGGATCTTGCGGCGGAGGCGTGCCCTGGGCACGATTTCGCAACCATCCGGTGGTTGCGCCGCAATGACGAAATCCGCCCCAAAACCGGGTTAACCGCAACTCGGTTAATTCGCTTATTGCATTGCACAATCAATGTTTTTCCGAACCACACCAAGCTTGCACAGCCCCGGCAGCACGCGTATTTGCGGGGAAAGAGAAGCCCTGAGGAGGATACCGCATGGCCGAAACCGCCGCCCGCGCAGCCCGCGGCAAGGGGGCCTCCCGAGGGGGGAACCAGGGGGCCAATCAGCCCGCCATCACGAAGGATGAGCTGACCCGCGCCTATCGCGACATGCTGCTGATCCGTCGGTTCGAGGAAAAAGCCGGCCAGTTGTATGGCATGGGCCTGATTGGCGGCTTCTGCCACCTGTATATCGGCCAGGAAGCCGTGGTGGTCGGCATGCAGATCTGCCTGAAGCCGGGCGACCAGGTCATCACCTCCTACCGCGACCATGGCCATATGCTGGCCACCGGCATGGAGGCTCGCGGCGTGATGGCGGAGCTGACCGGCCGGATCGGCGGCTATTCCAAGGGCAAGGGCGGGAGCATGCACATGTTCTCCCGCGAGAAGGGCTTCTATGGCGGCCACGGGATTGTCGGCGCGCAGGTAGCCCTCGGCGCCGGGCTGGCATTCGCCAACTGGTATCGCGGCGATGATTCGGTGTCGGTGGCCTATTTCGGCGAAGGGGCCTCGAACCAGGGCCAGGTGTTCGAGAGCCTGAACCTGGCGGCGCTGTTCAAGCTGCCCTGCATCTTCGTCATCGAGAACAACAAGTATGGCATGGGCACCAGCGTGGAACGCGCCAGCGCGTCCCGCGACCTGTCGAAGAACGGCTCGCCGTGGGGCATCCCGGGTGAGCAGGTGAACGGCATGGATGTGGTCGCGGTAAAGGAGGCCGGCGAACGCGCGGTGGCGCATTGCCGCGCAGGCAACGGCCCATACCTGCTGGAGATGAAGACCTACCGCTACCGTGGCCACTCCATGTCCGACCCGGCCAAGTACCGGACGCGGGAGGAGGTGCAGAAGATGCGCGAGCAGAACGACTGCATCGAGACCGCGCGCAAGATGCTGCTGGAGGTCTTCGAGACCAGCGAGGCGTCGCTGAAGGTGATCGATGACGAGGTGAAGGCCATCGTGCAGGACAGCGCCGAATTCGCGCAGACCTCGCCGGAGCCGGATGAGAGCGAATTGTGGACGGACGTCCTGGTGGAGTCCCGCTGAGATGACGCAGATTCTGATGCCCGCCCTCAGCCCCACCATGACGGAGGGCAAGCTGGTCCGCTGGCTCAAGGCGGAGGGCGATGCGGTGAAGGCCGGCGACGTGATCGCCGAGATCGAGACCGACAAGGCGACCATGGAAGTGGAAGCCGTGGATGAGGGCACGCTGACGAAGATCCTGGTGCCGGAAGGCACGGATGGCGTCGCGGTGAACACGCCGATCGCGGAGCTCGATGACGGCGCGGCGGAAGCGCCAAAGGCCGCTGCGCCGGAGGCCCCGAAGGCAGAGCCCCCGACCGCCGAAAAGATGGAGACGGCGAAGCCCGCAGCCACGCCGGTGCCGGCCCAGGCCGCGGCCGCGCCAGAGAAGGATTGGGGCGCCACCAAGCCGATGACGGTGCGGGAAGCGCTGCGCGACGCGATGGCTGCCGAGATGCGCGCCGACAAGGATGTGTTTCTGCTCGGTGAGGAAGTCGGCCAGTACCAGGGCGCCTACAAGATCAGCCAGGGCCTGCTGGACGAGTTCGGCCCGAAGCGCGTGATCGACATGCCGATCACCGAACACGGCTTCACCGGCATGGCGGTCGGTGCGGCGATGACGGGGCTGAAGCCGATCGTCGAGTTCATGACCTTCAACTTCTCGATGCAGGCGATCGACCACATTGTGAATTCGGCGGCGAAGACGCTGTACATGTCGGGCGGCCAGCTCGGCTGCCCGATCGTCTTCCGCGGGCCGAATGGCGCGGCGAGCCGCGTCGCAGCGCAGCACAGCCAGTGCTACGCGTCTTGGTACGCGCATCTGCCGGGCCTGAAGGTGCTGGCGCCGTGGTCGGCGGCGGATGCCAAGGGGCTGCTGCGGGCCGCGATCCGCGATCCGAACCCGATCATCTTCCTCGAGAACGAGATCCTCTACGGCCAGACCTTCGATTGCCCGACGGATGAGGATTTCATCCTGCCGATCGGCAAGGCGAAGGTGGAGCGCGAGGGCACGGATGTGACCCTGGTGGCCTTCTCCATCATGGTCGGCATGGCGATGCAGGCAGCCGAGGAACTGGCCGCCCAGGGCATCAGCGCGGAGGTTATCAACCTGCGCACGCTGCGGCCTCTCGACATCGAGACGGTGGTGAGGTCGGTGAAGAAGACCAACCGGCTGGTCACGCTCGAGGAGGGCTGGCCCTATGCCGGCATCGGCGCGGAGGTCGCGATGCAGATCCTTGAGAACTGCTTCGACGATCTGGATGCGCCGCCGGTGCGCGTGCATGGGCTGGACATTCCGATGCCCTATGCCGCGAATCTGGAGAAGCTGGCCCTTCCGCGGCTGGAACAGGTGGTCGATGCCGCCAAGCGCGTGACCTACAAGTAAGGGGGACAGCTCATGGCCACGAACATCCTGATGCCGGCGCTGTCCCCCACCATGACCGAGGGCACGCTGGCGCGCTGGCTGAAGAACGAAGGCGACACGGTCAAGGCCGGCGACATCATCGCCGAGATCGAGACCGACAAGGCGACCATGGAAGTGGAAGCCGTGGATGAGGGCGTGCTGGGCAAAATCCTGGTGCAGGGCGGCACTGCCGGCGTGAAGGTCAACGACCCGATCGCCGTGCTGGTGGAGCCGGGCGAGAGCGTCGCGCCGCAAGGTGCGCCAGAGGCTCAGGCCGCGCCGGCGCCGAAGGCGGAGGCTCCGAAGGCCGAAGCCGCCAAGCCGGCGCCTGCGCCGGAGACTCCGAAGACCGAGCCGGCCGCGGCTCCGAAGGCGGAAGCGCCGAAAACGGTGGAATCGGGCGACCGCACCATCGCCTCGCCGCTCGCCCGCCGCATGGCGGCGCAGGCCGGGCTGGACCTGGCTGGCATCAGCGGCACCGGGCCGAATGGCCGCATCGTGAAGACCGATGTGGAGGCCGCGCTGGCCAAGCCGCAGGTCGCCACGAAGGCCGAGGCAGCACCGGCGCCCGTATCGGCCCCGGCACCTGCCGCCGCACCTGCGCCGAAGGCGGCGCCTGCGCCGGCCATCACGGCGCCGCACACCGCGGTGCCGAACAGCAGCATCCGCAAGGTGATTGCGCGCCGCCTGTCGGAATCGAAGCAGCAGGTGCCGCATTTCTATGTCTCGATGGATATCGAGATCGACGCGCTGCTGAAGCTGCGCTCGCAGTTGAATGCGACGTCCCCGAAGGATGGGCCGGGCGCCTTCAAGCTTTCGGTGAATGACCTGGTCATCAAGGCTGCCGCCGTGACGTTGCGGCGTCTGCCGCAGGTCAATGCGACCTGGACCGAGGATGCGATCCTTCAGTACCACGACGTCGATATCTCGATCGCCGTCAGCATTCCGGACGGTCTGATCACGCCGATCATCCGCAAGGCCGACCAGACAGGGCTTGCCTCCATCAGCGCGCAGATGAAGGACCTCGCGGCGCGGGCCAAATCCGGCAAGCTGAAGCCTGAGGAGTTCCAGGGCGGCGGCTTCTCCATCTCCAACATGGGCATGTATGGCGTGCGCGACTTCGCCGCCATCATCAACCCGCCGCAGGCCGGCATCCTGGCGGTCTCCGCCGGGGAGCAGCGGCCGGTGGTGAAGGATGGCGCGCTGGCGATCGCGACGGTGATGACCTGCACCCTGTCCGTCGATCACCGCGTGGTGGATGGCGCGCTGGCGGCGGAGTGGATCGCGGCGTTCAAGAAGATCGTCGAGGAGCCGTTGAGCTTGATGCTGTGATGATGCGCCGGCCCCCACCCCGACCCTCCCCCGCAAATGCGGGGGAGGGAGCTGTAGTCCGTCCCCCGCTCGCGGGGGGTCGCGGCACTGCCGCGACGCCATGGGCTGGTCGGGGTGGGGGTGTGACGTGACGGACTTCACCCTGCGCGACGCGACCGAGGCGGATCTGCCGGAAATCCTCCGCCTGGTCCGCGACCTCGCCGAGTACGAGAAGCTGCTGCACGAGGCGGTCGGCACCGAGGCCGATTTCCGCGAGGCCCTGTTCGGCGCCAACCCGCGCGTGTTCTGCACCCTGGCCGAGCGTGATGGCCGCGCCGTTGGCCAGGCGATCTGGTTCTACAATTTCTCCACCTTCACCGGCCGGCCGGGCATCTATCTCGAAGACATCTATGTCGAGCCGGAACACCGCGGCCTCGGCGTCGGCATGGCCTTCTTCCGGCACCTGGCGCAGCGCGCGGTGGCGGAGAACTGCACGCGGATGGAATGGCAGGTGCTCGATTGGAACGCCCCCTCCATCCGCTTCTATGACCGCATCGGCTCGGAAAGCCGCGATGAATGGCGCTCACGGCGCCTCTCGGGCGACGCGCTGCGCGCCCTCGCAGGAGAATTCTGAAATGGCCGAGACTTTCGATCTCGTCGTCGTCGGCGGCGGCCCCGGTGGCTATGTCGGCGCCATCCGCGCCAGCCAGCTCGGCATGAAGGTCGCGCTGGTGGAGCGGGAGAATCTGGGCGGCATCTGCCTCAACTGGGGCTGCATCCCGACCAAGGCGCTGCTGCGCGCCAGCGAGATCAACCATCTGCTGCACAGCCTCGATGCCTATGGCTTCGCGGCGGACAACATCCGTTTCGACTTCGCCAAGGTGGTAAAGCGCAGCCGGCAGGTCGCCGGGCAGCTCTCGGGTGGCGTGAAGCACCTGATGAAGAAGAACAAGATTACCGTCTTTGACGGCCACGCGAAGCTCGCCGGTCCGGGCAAGGTTTCGGTGTCGAAGGACGGCAAGCCCGTTGCGGAGCTTTCGGCCAAGCACATCCTGCTGGCCACCGGCGCGCGCGCGCGCATGCTGCCGGGCATGGAGCCGGACGGCAAGCTGATCTGGTCCTACCGGGAGGCGATGACGCCCGCGGCGCTGCCGAAAAAGCTCATCGTCATGGGCAGCGGCGCCATCGGCTCCGAATTCGCCAGCTTCTACCTGAACATGGGCGCCGAGGTCACATTGATCGAGGTGATGGACCGCATCCTGCCGGTGGAGGACGAGGAAATCTCCGCCTTCGTCCACAAGGCCTTCACCAAGCAGAAGATGCAGATCATCACCGGCGCCCGCGTGCAGGGCGTGCGCAAGGGCGCGGACAGCATCACCGCCATCGTCGAGGCGAACGGCAAGGTGCAGGAGATTACCGCAGACCGCATGATCTCTGCCGTCGGCATCGTGGGCAATGTGGAAGACCTCGGCCTCGAAGGCACGAAGGTGAAGGTGGAGCGCACCCACATCGTCACCGACGCCTTCGGCAATACCGGCGAGCCGGGCGTCTATGCCATTGGCGACCTCACCGGCGCCCCCTGGCTGGCCCATAAGGCGAGCCATGAAGCCGTGATCTGCGTCGAGGCCATCGCCGGTAAGCACCCGCACCCGATGGACGTGCTGAATATCCCCGGCTGCACCTATTGCCGCCCGCAGGTCGCCAGCGTCGGCCTGACGGAGAAGCGCGCAAAGGAGCTCGGCCACGAGGTCCGCGTTGGCCGCTTCCCCTTCATCGGCAACGGCAAGGCCATCGCCATGGGTGAGCCGGAGGGCCTGGTGAAGACCGTGTTCGACGCCAAGACCGGCGAATTGCTCGGCGCCCACATGGTCGGCCCGGAGGTCACCGAGATGATCCAGGGCTACGGCATCGCCCGCACCCTCGAATCGACCGAGGCCGAGCTGATGCACACGGTCTTCCCGCACCCGACAGTGTCTGAGACGATGCATGAATCGGTGCTGGACGCCTATGGCCGCGTCATCCACATCTGATTGGCGCCGCCTGAACCAGGCCAATTGGGATGAACGTACCGGCGTTCATCTTGGCCCGCGCGGCTACGACCTGTCGCGTGTGCGGGCGGGACTTGGGCGGCTGGATGCGATTGTGGCGGCCGAGATTGGCGATGTCGCCGGGCTGAACATCCTGCATCTGCAATGCCATCTCGGCGACGACAGCATCGCGCTGGCGCAGCGCGGCGCAGCGCGGGTGGTGGGGCTGGATTTCAGCCCGCCGGCGCTGCAGGCGGCGCGCAGCCTCGCCACGGAATGCGGCCTGACCAATCTGCGCTTCGTGCTGGCGAATGTGCTGGAAACGCCCGCCGCGATCCCGGAGGAGAGGGGTGCATTCGACCTGGTGTTCACCAGTTGGGGCACCATCACCTGGCTGCCGGACCTCGATGCCTGGGCGGCCGCCATTGCCTTCGCGCTCCGTCCCGGCGGCGCCTTCTATTTCGCCGACATGCACCCCGTCGCCTGGGTCTTCGATGATACGGGCCTCGCCGTTCCAGGCTTTCCCGGCTGGCGTTATCCCTATTTCGAGCCCGGCCCGGTCGCCTTCGACAACCCGACCGACTACATGGACACTGAGGCCGCGTTGACCAACCGCCAGACCATCGAGTTCCCGCACAGCCTGGCGGAGATCCTCGGCGCGCTGCGGCGTGCCGGCCTTCGGCTGGACTGGCTGCACGAACACCCGCGCATGGTCTGGAAACAATTCGAAGGCAGTGTGCAGGATGCGGAAGGGATGTGGACGTGGCCAGATCGGCCCTGGCTGCCTTTGGCGCTCAGCCTTCGCGCGGTAAAGCCATGAAGCCCTCGTCGGATCGGCTGCGCGTCGCTATATCCATGCCATGATCACACGCGTCGAGATCAATCACGCCCGGACGGGCGCCGAACGGCACCCTGAGAAGGCCAAACGCCCCGACAACCCGATCCAGCGCAAGCCTGACTGGATCCGGGTGAAGGCGCCCACCAGCCCGGTCTATCGGGAGACCCAGGCGCTGATGCGCGCAAATGGCCTGGTCACGGTGTGTGAGGAAGCGGCCTGCCCGAATATCGGGGAATGCTGGTCGCAGCGCCACGCCACCATGATGATCATGGGTGACACCTGCACGCGCGCGTGCAGCTTCTGCAACGTCATCACCGGCATGCCCAAGGCGCTGGATACGGATGAGCCGCGCCGGGTCGCCGATGCGGTGCAAAAACTCGGCCTGCGCCATGTGGTGATCACCTCCGTGGACCGGGACGACCTGGCCGACGGGGGCGCGGAGCATTTCGCCCAGACCATCCGCGCCCTCCGCGCCGCAGCACCCGAGACCACCATCGAGATCCTGACGCCCGACTTCCTCCGCAAGGATGGCGCGCTGGAGGTGGTGATCGATGCGCGGCCGGATGTGTTCAACCACAATCTGGAAACCGTGCCGGCGTTGTACCCCTCCATCCGCCCCGGCGCGCGCTACTACCATTCGCTGCGGCTGCTGGACCGGGTGAAGCAGCGCGACCCGACCATCTTCACCAAATCCGGCATCATGGTCGGCCTCGGCGAGAAACGGATCGAGGTGCTGCAGGTGATGGATGATCTGCGCAGCGCGGAGGTCGATTTCCTCACCATCGGCCAGTACCTCCAGCCTTCCGTGAAGCACGCCGCGGTGGATCGCTTCGTCACGCCGGATGAATTCGCCGACTATGCCCAGGCGGCGCGCGGCAAGGGCTTCCTGCTGGTGTCCGCCACGCCCCTGACCCGGTCTTCCTATCATGCCGATCGTGACTTCGCGGCGCTGCGGGATGCGCGGATCGCGAAGCTGAAGGCCGCCTGATGCCCACCCATGCCGAAAAGCGCGTGCTGCCCTACACGGATGAACAGTTGTTCGACATGGTGGCGGATGTGCGCCGCTATCCCGAATTCCTGCCCTGGTGCGTTGGCGCGCGCATCGTCTCCCGCACCGAAAGCGAACTGGTCGCTGACCTCACCATCGGCTTCAAGATGTTCCGCGAGACCTTCCGCAGCCATGTGACGCTGGAGCGGCCGCATCATGTGCATGTGCGCTACCTGACCGGTCCCTTCCGCTATCTGAACAACCACTGGCGCTTCCGGCCCGTCGCCAACGGGACCGAGGTCGATTTCTTCGTCGATTTCGAATTCAAGTCGCGTCTGTTGCAGGCCGTGATCGGCACCGTGTTCAATGAGGCGGTGCGGCTGATGGTGCGGTCGTTTGAGCGCCGCGCCACCATCCTGTACCGCCGCGCATCGCCGCCGCCCGCGGCCGCGACGCCCGCACCCTCCGCCTGAGCGACGCCCTACGGCCTGCCGGCCGGTGGGCAGGTAGGGCCAGACCCAGCCGGCTTCACGCCGCGGGTTGCTTTCTACCGGCGTGCCGCAGCACCTGCGCCATAGGCGGGAATCCGCACCCGTTCCACCCGCAGCCCGGCCTGGCGCAGCAATTCGGGCACGCCGGTGGGGCCGGCGACATGGGTCGAGCCGAGTGCAACGACCACGCTCTGTCGCTGCAGGACCGGCAGCAGGCGCGCGGCCATCAACGCGTTGCGCTCATCGATGAAGTACCGGCCCAGAATGATGCGGTCTGCCGGGTCGGCCGCGAGACTTGCCAGGGCTGCCGCGCGAAGCCGTTCAAAATCATGGTTGGCGGAGGCATCCTCGCGGCTGCGCCGCAGCAGGGTTTCGCGTTCCGCGGCGGCCTGGTCGGCCAGGACGTCCAGGGTCTGCCGCCAGACGCCATACCAGATCCGGTCCGGCGTTCGCGCGATGATCGCCATGGCCTCGGTATGCGTCTCGACCCCGTCCAGGGAAATGTTCCGCCTGCGGGCTTCGGCGGCCAGCCATCGATCGCCACCAATTCCGGGTGGTGGCATCGGCAGCCTGGGTGGTGAGGTGGCTGCGCGTGCCGGCATCGCTCGCCTTGCGACGCCCATCGGCTGGACGCAGGCCCCCTGCGTCAGTTGCGCGGGCGAAATCGCCGCGAAGCGGCTGAAAAGATAATATGGGCGAAGCCGCGCCAGGGGGGTGTCCGAGAGGCCCAGGCAATGGGTAACGGCGGTCAGAAAGGCAATGTGCCGAGGCTCCAGATAGGCCGCGGGGTCCAGGGGCGGATCGGCCAATGCTGGCGCCGCATCAACGCGCCCGTCATTGCGCGATTCCAGCAGGAACCGGCTGGCGCCATCCAGGATTGAGGGATCCGGCGGCCAGTAGCCTGGCGCCGGGCGATGCGGTCCGGGCAGGATGTGGGAGACAGGCGTCGCACGATCAGCCGGCGTTATGCGGAAGGCGATGACGGTGGCCGGGCCAGGCGGCGCCGTTCCACACGCGGCCAGCAGCAGCAGCCAGAATGCGAACAAGCCCATGCGCATCATGCCACGCATCCTGCATACCATCCTGCCGCGCGCAAAGAACTTAAAGCTGGCATCAGCGCCACCGGCTTGACGTCGCCCGCCCGGCATAGCGGAGTGCGCCGGCACAAGCCGGAGCCCTAGCCTGATGGTCCATGCCCCCGAACGCCCGCCCGAGGGCGCGCCACCCGTCCGCATCAACCTGTATTCGGACACCCAGACCAAGCCCAGCGCGGCGATGCTGGAGGCGATGATGCGCGCCGAGGTCGGCGACGAGCAGCATGGCGACGACCCCACCGTGCACGCTTTGTGCGACCGCATGGCGGCGCTGATGGGCAAGGAGGCGGCGGTTTTCATGCCGACCGGCACCATGTGCAACGTCGCCTCCACCCTGGTGCATTGCCGCCCGGGGGAGGAGATCATCGCGCATGAGACGGCGCATATCCTGACCAGCGAGGGCGGCGCCCATGCGGCGCTCGGCAGCGTCCAGATCTACCCGCTGAAGGGTCCGCGCGGCATGTACACGCCGGACCAGTTGCGCGGCGCGCTGCGCGGCAAATCCCGCCACACGCCGACGCAGCGCCTGGTGGAGGTGGAGCAGACGGCGAATACCGGCGGCGGCGCCGTCTGGGACCACACCGTGCTGGCGGAGATCGCGGAGATCGCCCACGGCGCCGGCCTGTCCACCCATATGGACGGCGCGCGGCTGATGAATGCCTGCGTCGCCGCCGGCATTGCGCCGGCCGAGATGGTGGCGGGCTATGACAGCGTCTGGCTGGATTTCACCAAGGGACTGGGTGCGCCGCTGGGTGCCGTGCTCTGCGGCTCGCGCGACTTCATCGACGAGGCCTGGCGCTGGAAGCAGCGGCTGGGCGGCGCGATGCGGCAGGCAGGCGTCTGCGCCGCGGGCTGCCTCTATGCGCTGGACCACAACATCGACCGCCTGGCGGAGGACCATGCCAATGCCAAGGCGCTGGCCCGCGGCCTGGCGCAGATGGAAGGCGTGGAGGTGCAGGACCCCGACACCAACCTGGTCTTCTTCACCATCCCCGGCACCGGCGTGGCGGCGGCCGATCTGGTGAAGCGCCTGCGGATGGAAGGTGTGGCGCTGTCCCTGCTCGGCGGGCGCCTGCGCGCCTGCACGCACCTGGATGTGACGGCGCCGATGATCGAGGAGGCGCTGACGGCGATCCGCGGGGCGCTCGCCCGCGGCTGATCCAGGCGGCGGCGCGGACCGCGCCGCCGTCCCAAACCTGCCCCAGCTTCAGCCCAGCTTCGCCAGCAGCCGCGCATGGCTGCGCGCGCCCTGGTGGAAGCAGCGCAGGTCGAACTTCTCGTTCGGGCTGTGAACCTGGTCGTCCTCCAGGCCGAAGCCCATCAGCACGGTATCCAGCCCCAGCACCTCCTTCATCGAGGAGACGATGGGAATGGACCCGCCGCAGCCGATCATGGCGGCTGGGCGGCCGTATTCATCAGCCAGCGCCGCCTGGGCGGCCTTCACGAAGTCGCTGTCCGCCGGCACCTCGATTCCCGGGCTGGCGCCGCCGCCCTGGAAGGTGGCGGTGGCGTCGGCGGGAAGCCGCGCCCGCACGAATTCCTGGAACGCCGCAAAAACCTTCTCGTGGTGCTGGCCGGGGACGAGCCGGAAGGTGATCTTGGCGTGCGCCTCGCTGGGAATGACCGTCTTGCTGCCGGCGCCGATATAGCCACCCCAGATGCCGTTGATATCCGCCGTCGGCCGCGCCCACAGGCGTTCCAGCGCGCCGCGATCCTTCTCCCCCACCGGGACCGAAAGACCGATGGCGCCGAGGAAATCGTGCTCGGAAAAGCCCAGCGCCTGCCACTGCGCGCGCAGTTCGGGCGAAAGCTCCGGCACGCCGTCATAGAAGCCGGGAAGCTGCACGCGGCCATTCGCGTCGTGCAGGTCGCCGAGGATCTTCGTGATCAGGTTGTTCGGGTTCAGCGCGCTGCCGCCATACATGCCCGAATGCAGGTCCCGGCTGGCCGCCTTGATGTCGAGCTGCACGAAACACATGCCGCGCAGGCGGGTGGACAGCGCCGGCGTGTCGATGTCCCACATGCCGGTATCGCTGATGATGGCGACGTCGGCCTTCAGCTCCGCCGCATTCGCCGCCATGAAGGGGGCGAGATTGGGGGAGCCGATTTCTTCCTCGCCCTCGATCACCGCGGTGATGGCGCAGGGCGGGCCGCCGGCCACCTTCTGCCAAGCGCGCAGCGCCTCGATCCACATCAGCACCTGACCCTTGTCGTCCACCGCGCCGCGGGCGACCACGCGCTGGCCGTTCGGGCCATGCACCAGCACCGGCTCGAAGGGTGGGCTGGTCCACAGCTCCAGCGGGTCCGGCGGCTGCACGTCGTAATGGCCGTAATACAGCAGGTGGCGCTTGGCGCCGCCGGCGGGGCCGGGGTGATGCGCGACCACCACCGGGTGCTTCGGCGTCTGCCGCAAGCTGGCCGTGAAGCCGAGTTCCAGAAGTTGGTCGCGCACCCATTCGGCGGCGCGCACGCAATCCGCCGCATGGTCCGGCTGGGCGCTGACGGAAGGGATGCGGAGCCACTCCACCAGGCGTGCCACCGCGGCGTCGCGGTCCGCATCCAGGGTGGAAAGAAGCTGGTCGGTCAGGCTCATGCGTGGTGCTCCAGGGCGCGGCGGATCAGGGCGAAGGCGGCGGTGACGGTGGCGGCCCGGATGGCGGTGCGATCGCCGGGAAAGATGTGGTGCTCGGCGAGCGTCGGCGACCCCCGCAGCGCGCAGGCCAAATGTACCAGCCCCACAGGCTTGGCCGTGCTGCCGCCTGCGGGGCCGGCGATGCCGGTGCAGGAGACGGCGATGTCCGCGCCGGAATCGCGCGCGGCGCCTTCGGCCATCTGCCGCGCCACCGGCTCGCTCACCGCGCCCATCGCCTCGATCATCGGGGCGGGCACGCCGAGCATGCGGGTCTTGGCCTCATTCGAATAGGTGACGTAGCCGGCCAGCACCGTGGCGGAGGACCCGGCGACGGCTGTCAGCGCCGCGGCGATCAGCCCGCCGGTGCAGGATTCGCCAGTGGCGAGGGTGAGCTTGCGCGCTTGCAGCTCCGACAGCAGGCGTTGCGCATCGTCGAGTGTATCGGCGGGCAGCATCACGAAAGCCCTCCCGGAAAGAAGTGGAAAAATGCCAGCAGCGCAGCGCCGGCGATGGCACCCGCGACCACATCATCCAGCATCACGCCGAAGGCGCCGGGCTGGCGGTCGAACCAGGAAATCGGCCAAGGCTTCGCAATGTCCAGCAGCCGGAACAGCGCGAAGGCCGCCAGCGCGCCGGGCAGGGTGGCCGCGGGCAGCGCGGCCAGCGCCAACAGCATCCCCGCGCCCTCATCCGCCACGAACCAGCCGGGGTCCTCGGCGCCGTCGTGCAGCACCTCGCCTGCCGCCCACCAGCCCGCCACCAGGCACAGCGCCGCCAGGCCGAGGCAGGCCCAGGGGCCGAGCCACAGCGCCGGCAGCACGATGGCCGAGCCCCAGGTGCCGGGCCCCGGCCGCAGCCGGCCAACCCCGCCGAGCGTTGCCACCAGCAGGGCCGGCGTCATGGGATGCGATCGAGGAAGGCGTCCAGCGCCGCCACCGCCTCCGGCTCCTCCAGCGTCGGGCAGTGGCCGGTGCCGGCGATCTCGACGAAGCGCATGTCGTGCCGCGCATCGGCCATGCGGATCGCGGTGTCTTCCGACAGCAGCGCGGACAGCGCGCCGCGCAGCAGCATCAGCGGCGCATGCGCCAGCGCGCCGAAGGCGGGCCAGAGTTCAGGCATGGCGCCGCCCCCCTGCATCGCCTGGGCAATGCGGATGTCCCAGCGCGGATGCCAGGCGCCATCCGGCCCCGCCCGAAAGGTGCCGGCGGTGAAGCGCTGCCAGGCGGCCTCATCCATCACCATCGGCGGCAGCGTGGTTTTCAGATGCGCGACGGCTTCTTCCATCGAGGGCAGCGCCGGGTCGCGGCCGACGAAATTCTGCACATGGTCCAGGCCCACCGGCTCCAGCACGGGCCCGACATCGTTCAGCACCACGCCGGCCAGCGCAGTGGGCCGCAGGACGCCCAGAATCATGGCCAGAATGCCGCCATAGCTGGTGCCGACCACCACGGCGCGGTGGCAATGCAGCGCCGCCATGCAATCCAGCACGTCGCGCAGACTGTGCTCGATGCCGTAGCGGCTGACGGCATCGGCCCGGCCGCTCTCGCCATGCCCGGCATGGTCCAGCGCCAGCACCCGCCGCTTGCGCGCATGGCGATCCGCGAGCGCGTCAAAATCCTCCGCCGTGCGGGTCAGGCCGGGCAGGCACAGGATCGGCGTGCGCCCCTCCGGTCCCGCATGGTCCAGCGCGGCCAGCTTCAAGCCATCCCGCGCCGTGACAAAGACTCGGCTCACCGTTTGGCTGGTCATCGGCGGCCCGCCATCAGCGCGGCGAGGGGGTGCGGCAGGTCGCCGGTGGTGGCGGTGCGGGCGCGATAGACCACGACATTCTCGATCACCCGCTGCACATAGTTGCGGGTTTCGCTGAAGGGAATCTGCTCGATCCAGTCGAGCACATGCGGTCCGTCCGGCGCGCGCGGGTCGCCATAGGTGGCCAGCCACTGGTCCACCCGGCCCGGTCCGGCATTGTAGGCGGCGGCGGCCAGCGGCATCGCGCCGCCGAAGCGGTTCAGCATCTGGTCGATGAAGGCGCTGCCGAGCCGCAGGTTGTGCGCCGCATCGGTGGTCAGCATGCCCGTGCTATGCGGCACGCCCAGCCGCCGCGCGACGCCGGCGGCCGTCGCCGGCAGCAACTGCATCGGCCCGCGCGCATTGGCGGATGAAACCGCGGAGAGGTCGAAATTGCTCTCCTGTCGCGTGATGGCATTCACCAGCGCCGGCTCCGCGCCATCGGTGGGGGTGGGGTAGGGGGTGGGCCAGCCATCCTCGAGCAGGATCACCCCATCCGCCCCGGCGCGGCGGGCGATCCAGACCGCATGGTCCGGCCGGCCGATGGCCACGCCGAGGCGCGCGATCAGCCAATGGTCGCCCGGATTGGCCGCCAGCTCCTCCATCCGCAGCAGGAACATCCGCGCCCGGTCGGATTGGCCGAGATCGGACAGCGCCGCCACCGCCCGCACCAGCTCCCGCCCCAGGAAGCCGGAGGCCTGGTCCTGGCCCGGCGCCGGGGAGGGGATGGCGCCGATGCGCGCCGAAAGCTGCGCCGGGCTTTCGCCCAAAGCGAGGCTGGCAAGCTGGCCGTAGAAGGTGACGGGCAGCGTCGCCGCCTCCCGCCATTGTGCCTGCGCCTGCGCGGTGCGGCCGAGGGTTGCCAGCGCCGCCCCCTGCCAATAGGCGCTGCGGGCGCGGGTGATGACGCTGAGGCTGCCCTCGCCGACGCGGGCGAAGTGCCCGAGCGCCTGAGCGGGCTGGTTCAGCATCCGCAGCGCGATGAAGCCGGCGAGGAACTCCCCCTCCTGCCGCGGCAACCCGTCATCGGTCTGGCCATGATTGGCCGCCAGTCGATAGGCGGTGGCCGGGTCGCCCAGCCGCAGGATCTTGCGCGACAGCACCTGGCGTTCCACCCAGATGGCGCGCTGCGCCTCGGACGGGAGATCGCGCTGGAGAGGCTCGGCGGCGTGCCAGATGGCGGCGGCCTCGGCGTCGCGATCGGCGCGGCGCGCGATGCGGGCCAGTTCATGCGCCACGCCAATCTCTTGCGCCGTGCCGGCGAAGGTGCCGGCGCGGGCTGAAAGACGCGCCTCCAGCGTGGCGCGGCGGGCGGCGTCCAGCATCGGCAGCACGCGCGCCGCGGGGCCGGCCTGGTTTGCCCAGAATAGCCGGTCGGCGCGGCGCCAGTGATCATCCGTGGTCAGCTGCGCGGCGTAGCGGGCGAGGAGTTCCTGTTCCGCAAAGCCATCGCCATCCGCATCCCGCCAGCCCGCGCGCAGCGCCGCCTGGGCCTCCGCGGTGCGCCCGGCGCGGATCAGCGCATCGGCATGGCGCAGCACGCCGGGCAGGGTGGCGGCGGGGTTGCGGGCGAATTGCCGCAGCGCCAGCGCATCATCCGCATCGCCGACCAGTGCCTCCTCGGCACGGATTGCAACGGTGTTGGGCAGCGGCCAATCCGGGCTGGCATCCAGCCAGCGCACGATCTCCGCCGCGCCGGCGCCGCCATTGCGATTCTGCACGCGGCCCCAGACCACCAGCTTGCGCACCACCGGATCGGCGGCGAGCGAGAGGCTGTCGGCTTCCAGGAAGCGGTTCTGCCGCAGCGCCTCCAGCGCCTGGCGGCCGGCGGCCCGGGTCGAATCGTCCGCCCAGGGCTGCGCCGCGACCGGCGTGGCAAGGGCGAGGAGCATTAGGATCAAGGGGGTGCGTCGCATGGGGTGAGTGTAGCCTAAATTGCGGCGGGTCTGGCGCCCTTGTCGCAGGGCGGGCCGGCCACTACTCTCCTTCCCCTTCATCAGCTTGGCACGGCAGGAAAAACATGTTCAGGGGATCGCTCGTCGCGTTGATCACGCCCATGCACGCCGATGGGTCCCTGGACGCCAAGGCTTTTTCCAATTTTGTCGCCTGGCAGATCGCGGAAGGCACGCAAGGGCTGATCCCGGTCGGCACCACCGGCGAAAGCCCGACGCTGAGCCATGCCGAGCATCATGAGGTGGTCGATCTCTGCGTCGCCGCCGCCGCCGGCCGCGTGCCGGTGATCGCCGGCACCGGCTCCAACAGCACGTCCGAGGCCGTGGATCTTACGCGCCACGCCAAGGCGGCGGGGGCCGATGCCGCGCTGGTGGTGACGCCCTACTACAACAAGCCGACGCAGGAAGGGCTGTACCGCCACTTCATGGCGATCGCCGATGCGGTGGAACTGCCCATCATCATCTACAACATTCCGCCGCGCAGCGTGGTGGACATGTCGGTGGAGACGATGGCGCGGCTGGCGAAGCACCCGAACATCGTCGGCGTGAAGGACGCGACCGCCAACCTGACCCGCCCGCTGCACACCACCGCCGCCATCGGTGAGGATTTCTGCCAGCTTTCGGGCGAGGACCACACGGCGCTCGCCTTCCTGGCGGCCGGCGGGCATGGCTGCATCAGCGTCACCGCCAATATCGCGCCCCGCCTGTGCCGGCAGATGCACGACGCCTGGGCGGAGGGCCGCATCAAGGACGCCATGGCGATCCAGGCGCGGCTGACCCCGGTGCATGATGCGATGTTCTGCGAGACCTCGCCCGGCCCCGTGAAGCTCGCCGCCAGCCTGCTCGGCCACGGCACCGATCACTGCCGCCTGCCGATGGCCCCCGTGGCGGAGGCGACGCAGGCCCGCGTGCGCGCTGCCATGACGGGGGCCGGGCTGCTCAACTGATGGCGGAACCCAAGAAGAAGAGCGCGCTGATCAGCCACGGCATCGCCGCCCAGAACCGCAAGGCCCGCTACGACTACAAGATCGGCGAGGAGATTGAGGCCGGCGTGATGCTGGTCGGCCCCGAGGTGAAGTCGCTGCGCGCCGGCCGCGCCACGCTGACCGAGGCCTGGGCCGGGGAGCGGGACGGGGAGATGTGGCTGTTCAACTGCTACATCCCCGAATGGCAGGCCGGCAGCCACGTCGCCACCTTCGAGCCGCGCCGCCCGCGCAAGCTTCTGCTGCACCGCAAGCAGGTGAAGGAGTTGGCCGCGAGCATCGCCCGCGACGGCATTTCCCTCGTGCCGCTCGCCATCCAGTTCAATGAACGGGGCGTCGCGAAAATCCTGCTCGGCGTGGGCGAGGGCAAGAAAAAGCACGACAAGCGCGCCGCCATCGCGGAACGGGACTGGTCGCGCGACAAGGCCAGGCTGATGCGCGACCGGGGCTGATAGCGCCGCCTCAAATGCGGGAGAGGCGGATGGTGTCGACCAGGCCGTCCGGCCTCCTTCGTTCCCCACTCATGCGACCATCTGGCAGGAGGCGGAAGGTGAAGCGAAATGTGCTGCCGAAGCCGAACGCGTTGCCCTCTATCGGAGCTTGGAAGCGCGATGGGGGCGTTTGCATGAACTGGTAGCTGCCGACTGCTTCGCCAGCGGGGCTGATGCTCTCCACGATCAGCGTGCTTTCGGCATTTCCCCCCCAGTATCCGGTCCAGCGGCCGACGAATGCGGCGGGGCCGGTCTGCACTTGCGCCGTCGGCGCAGCGGTGGCCGTGGTTGCAGGGCGCGCAGGACCTTCCGCGGCGCAGCCGATAAGGACGACGCTTGCCAGGAGAAGTGGCGACTGTCGGATCATTCTGTTACCCCCATACCGGTATCAGCCGATCATCATGATAATCGACCCGTAACGGTGTCAACGGACTTCGAGATCTGGATTGGGTTGAGGATGCGCGGAACCCTGCTGGCCCTTATCCTCACCGCCTGCGCCGCGACACCTGACCCCACACTGCACAGCATTCCCGTACCTGGCACCGGCCGCAGCATCGAGGCTCGGCTATGCCGGCCAGAAATCGGCGGGCCGGTACCGCTGGCCATCATCAACCATGGCTCCCCCGGCCAGGCCGCCGCCCGCGGCGCGATGCGGCCGCAGCCCTGCACGGCGGAGGCGGTGCGCTGGTTTCTCGATCGCGGCTTCGCCGTGTTGCTGCCGCTGCGGCGCGGCTATGGCGCCGGTACAGGCGGTTGGGCCGAGGGCTTTGGCAACTGCGCCAGCCCGGATTATGCGGCGGCCGCGCGGCAGACGGCGCGGGATATTGCCGCGGCGGTGGCGCATGGAAGCCGCCTGCCGGGCATCAGGCCGCAGGGCGTGCTCGTGGTGGGCCAATCCGCTGGTGGCTGGGGCGCGCTGGCCCTGGCGGCAAACCCGCCGGAGGAGCTGGCGGCAGTGGTGAACATGGCAGGCGGCCGCGGTGGCTGGGCCGGTGGCCAGGCCAATGCGGTCTGCGCTGCGCCGCGCCTGGTAGCGGCCGCAGGCGAGTTCGGCCGCACGGCACGGCTGCCGACGCTGTGGGTCTACACGGCCAATGACAGTTTCTTCGGCCCGGACCTCGCTGGCGCCCTGCACCGCGCCTTCACCGATTCCGGCGGCCGCGCCCGCTTCCAGCCGATGCCGCCCTTCGGCCGCGATGGCCACAGCCTGTTCTTCGGCCCTGGCGGCAGCGCGATGTGGGGACCGGTGGTGGAGACATTCCTGCGCGTCGAAGGCTACGCGCCCCGGTAGTTGCTACTGCAGACCGCCCCAGCGTTCCGTCGCCGGTTCCGCGGCGGCCCATTTCCAGCCCGAATCCTGGCGGCAGGCGGTGGTGACGAACCACTGGCCCTCGCCCTCGATCGCGAAGGCAGCCTCCCGGCACTCCGCCAGCGGGTTGTCGATGACCCGCACCAGTCGCACCTGGCCGCTGCGGTTGCCGATCGGGATGAAGTGGCGCACCTGCCAGGACCCGGCCTCGCCGGGGTCGAGGCCGCCGATCGCCTCCGCCAGCGCGTCCTGTTCCGCCCGCTGCCGGCGGCGCATCACCGTCTGCATCCCGGCGGTGACGCCAGCGCGCACGCTCATGCCGATGGCATAGCCAACCGCCGGGTTGCTGCTGGCCAATGCCGCGCCGCCCCCGGCCACTGCGCCGGACAAATCCGCCACCTGGCCGCAGCCCGCCAGCATCGCGGCGAGACCCGCCACCGCGAGACGCCTCACTGCAGGCTGCCCCAGCGTTCCGTGGCAGGTTCGGCGGAGGCCCAGCGCCAGGTGGTGTCGTCGCGGCAGATGGTCGCGGTGTAAAAGCGGCGGGTCTCCGGCTCGACCACGGAGAACACGATCTCCTTGCAATCCAGCGTGCCGGCCGTGATCTGCCGCGTCACCGCAACCTCGCCGGCCTCATCCGGCTGCAACGGGATGGTGTGGTTCACGGACCAGGCGGCGACCTGGCCCACCTCCAGCGGCCCGGCGGTGGCGGCCAACCGCAGCTGGGCGCTGCGCTGGGTGCGTCGCTGGGCGTATTGCAGCCCGGCCCGCGCGCCCGCCTGCACGCCAATGCCGATTCCGGTGGTGGCCGCCGCGCTGGCGCCCACCGCCTCCGCCAGGCTGGCGCTGCCGATGCCGGCGGCGGCACCCGTGCCCTCGGATAGCAGCGCGCCGCAGCCGGGCAGGGCGGTGGCGCAGACAAGCAGCAGGCAGTGTATGCGGGTCATGTTCAATCGGATGGCCGATGCAACCGGCCCTCGCAACCCCGCATCACCATCCGGATTGTTTCGGAGAGGAATGGGTGTCAGGCGGCCCCCTCTTGCAACTCGCCCCTGTCACGGTACCTATCGCAGCAGGAGATCCCCATGCCTGACAACGAAGACATTCCGCTGACGGGCAAGCTCCGCGATAAGCTTGTGGAGGCCAAGCAGGAGTGGGCGCGGGAAGGGCGACTGTTGACCGGTACCACCGCCACGCCGGAGACCGCGCGCCTGCCGCCGGGCCAGCGCCTGGTGACGGATTTTCCGGTCCTCGACCTTGGCGTGCAGCCGGATGTCAGCGTGGAGAAGTACCGCCTGCGGATCGAGGGTCTGGTGGCCGCGCCGCTGCGACTGACGCTGGCTGAGTTCCGGGCCTTGCCACAGGCCAGCCGGACGAACGACATCCACTGCGTCACCCAATGGTCGCGCTACGACAATGCCTGGGACGGCGTGCCGGTGCCCGATCTGCTGGCGCTCGCGCGGCCGAAGGACGAGGCGCGTTTCGTCGCGCTCACCAGCTATGATGGCTACACCACCAACCTCGCGATCGAGGATTTTGCCCGGCCGGAAAACCTGGTCGCGCATGCATGGGCGGGTGCGCCGCTGGAACGGCAGCATGGCGGGCCGCTGCGGTTGGTGGTGCCGCATCTGTATTTCTGGAAAAGCCCGAAATGGCTGACCCGCATCGAATTGCTGCGCGAGGACCGGCCCGGATTCTGGGAGGTGCGCGGCTATCACAATCGGGGCGATCCCTGGATGGAGGAACGCTATGGCTGAGCTTTCGCGACGTGCGATCCTGGCCACGCCCCTGCTGATGGCCGCCGCACCCGCACCCACCATCTTCGATTTCCGGCTGGATGCGCTGGAAGGCGGGCCATTGGCGCTGGCGGATTTCCAGGGCCACGCGCTGATGGTGGTGAACACCGCCAGCTTCTGCGGCTACACCCCGCAATATGAGGGGCTGCAGGCGCTGCATGACCGCT
The DNA here is from genome assembly GCF_051433165.1 of Falsiroseomonas sp. E2-1-a4. Taxonomy (NCBI): domain Bacteria; kingdom Pseudomonadati; phylum Pseudomonadota; class Alphaproteobacteria; order Acetobacterales; family Roseomonadaceae; genus Falsiroseomonas; species Falsiroseomonas sp. E2-1-a4. The sequence continues at coordinate 239,028 of NZ_JBHMFS010000005.1, forward strand.
TCGCCGGGCGCGGCTTCAGCGTTATCGGCGTGCCCTCAAACGATTTCCGTCAGGAGAACACGGACGCGGCGAAGATCCGGGAATTCTGCGAGACGGTCTATGGCATCACCTTTCCCATGGCTGGGCTGACGGAGGTGCGTGGGCCGCGAGCGCACCCGCTATTCGCCTGGCTGGCAGCGCGGGCCGGTGGGCCGCCGCGCTGGAATTTTCACAAATATCTGGTCGCGCGAGACGGGATGGCAGTGCGCGCCTTTCCCACCTCGGTCAATCCATCGAACCCGGTGCTGGTACAGGCGGTGGAGACTGCTTTGACGCAATCTGCGGTGGGGTGAAACGAAGTCTGCAACTCTGCCGCTGCTGCCTCGTTGTCCCGTCGTCGTGAACCGAGGGACATCCCATGAACAGCATCGTCTACATTGTTGGCGCCGTGGTTATCGTTATTGCCATCCTGAGCTTCATCGGGCTGCGCTGATCCGGTCCGGGGGCGCGGTTCCGCCGCGCTCCTGACCAGCCAAGCCCCTATTGCAGCAGGGGCAGGATCGCCCGCACCGCGGATTCGAACATTTCCGTGGTCAGGCGGCCCGTATTCGTGTTGTAGCGACTGACATGATAGCTGTTGGCCAGCACCACGCCATCCGGCAGCGTGTGCTGTGCGCCATGGGCGAATTTGTAGCGGGCGACCGGAATCCGGTGGCTTTTCAGCAGCGCGTTATGCGCCACCAACCCCAGCGCCAGAACCACGCGCAGACCCGGCATCGCCAGCCGTTCCGCCAGGACGAAGCGGTTGCAGGTGGTGATCTCCGCCGGTGTCGGCAGATTCTCCGGCGGCACGCAGCGCACGGCATTGGCGATGCGGACGCCGCGCAGCTCCATCCCGTCTTTCGGATCCTCCCGGTATTCGCCCGTGGCCAGCCCGTATTTCAGCAGCGTCGCATAAAGCAGCCTGCCGGCATGGTCGCCTGTGAAGGGCCGGCCGGTGCGGTTGGCACCGCGGACGCCCGGCGCAAGGCCCAGCACCAGCAGCCTGGCCTCACTGTGCCCCCAGCATGGAACAGGGCCATTGTGCCACTCCGGCCATTTGGCGCGGTTCTCCAGCCGATAGGCGACCAGGCGCGGGCAGAGCGGGCAGTCGTGGCTGGGCGTCTCCGGCAGGGGCAAGGCGTGGTCTTTCGCGGCTGCGGCTTGTATGGCGCCGAACATGATCCTGATCGCCCTTGGCGCCAACCTGCCCGGCCCGGATGGGCGGGATGCGCTGGAGACCTGCCGTGCCGCCGCGGCGCTGCTGGATACGTTGCCCGGACTGCGATTGCGGGCCCTGTCCCGCTGGTACGGCACCGCGCCGGTGCCGCCCAGCCCCGGCGTGCCGGATTACGTAAACGGCGTGGCGCGCCTCGCCCCGCACCCCGGCGCCGCGCCACCCGACCCGGCCGCGCTGCTGGCGGAATTGCAGCGAATCGAGCACCGCTTCGGCCGGGTGCGGCCCTATCCCAATGCACCGCGCACGCTGGACCTGGATTTGATCGACCTGGATGGTGCGCTGCGCGACGCACCGGACCCGATCCTGCCGCACCCGCGCGCCCATCTTCGCGCCTTCGTCTTGGCCCCGCTGGCCGATGTGGCGCCGGGCTGGGTGCATCCCCGGCTTGGTGTGACCGCGGCGGCTTTGCTGGGAACCACTGACCAGGAGGGTGTCCGGGTTCTTGCGTAATTGGCCCCGGCTGGCTACATGGAGCGTTCACCATAGGGTGGGGAGGGGAGTCCCGCGCGCAGTCGCCGCGCTTCGGGTTACCCGGACTATTCCCCCCGCATCGGGATTGGAGCCGCCATGGCGCGCGTTACTGTCGAGGACTGCATCCTCCGCGTCCCCAACCGCTTCGAACTGGTCCTGCACGCGGCGCAGCGCGCCCGCAATGTCAGCCGGGGCGAGGAACTGACGGTCGAGCGGGACAATGACAAGAACCCCGTCGTCGCCCTGCGCGAGATCGCCGAGGGCACGGTCGACCTCGACCTGCTCCAGGCGGATCTGGTCAAGTCGCTCCAGCGCGCGCCGGAGCCGGAGCCGGCGGAGGAGGAGGTGCTCGACCTCATCGCCACCGACGAGAACATTTTCGGCGTCATGGACGTGAACGAGGAAGCGATCGGCGAGGGTGCCGGCCTGGAAGATCTCTCGCCCGACGATATCGAGGCGGCGATCGCTGCCGAACTCGGCGGAAAGCGCTGACGCCAGGGCGAATGCGCAGCGGCGCTACCGCCGCCGCGCACCCGCCAACGGCCTCACGGGGCCGCGAATGAACACGCCCGGCGATCCCCCCGCGGGTCTTTCGCTGGAGCCACCGCCGCCGGCGCCGGCCCTGCTGCCCGCCGGGTCTCCGCCGGCCGGCGAGACCATCGGCCAGGAACTTGCCCGCCTTGTCTCGGCCTATGCGCCGCGGGCGGATACCTCCCTCATCGAACGCGCCTGGGTCACCGCCTGCGCCGCGCATGAGGGGCAGAAGCGGGACAACGGCGACCCCTACATCATCCATCCCGTCGCCGTGGCCCGCACACTGGTGCAGTACCGGCTGGACGCGGCCTCCATCGCCACCGCGCTGCTGCATGACGTGGCGGAAGATACCAAGGTCGGACTGGCGGAGCTGGAAAAGCGCTTCGGCAAGGAAGTCGCCCGGCTGGTGGATGGCGTCACCAAGCTGACCCGCCTCGAACTGCAATCCGAGCGCACCAAGCAGGCCGAGAATTTTCGGAAGCTGGTCCTGGCGATGTCGGAAGACATCCGGGTGCTGCTGGTGAAGCTGGCGGACCGTCTGCACAACATGCAAACGCTGCATTTCGTCCCGCAGGAAGCCCGCCGCCGCAAGACGGCGCGGGAGACCATGGAAATCTTCGCCCCGCTGGCGGAGCGCATCGGCATGGATGCGCTGAAGACTGAGCTGGAGACGCTCGCCTTCCGCGAGCTGGAGCCGGATGCCAGCCAGTCCATCGTCGCCCGCCGTGGCTTCCTCTATGGCCAGGGCGCCGACCTGATCGTCGAGATCCGGGAGGATCTGAAGCGGGTGCTGGAGGAAGCTGGCATCAACCTGCTGGAGCTGACGGGGCGGGAGAAGTCGCCCTATGCCATCTGGCTGAAGATGCACGGCAAGAGCATCGAGTTCGAGCAGCTCTCGGACATCATGGCCTTCCGCGTCATCGTCCCGGACCAGGCCGCCTGCTACCAGGCGCTCGGGGTGCTGCATTCGGCCTATCGGGTCGTGCCCGGGCGGTTCAAGGACTACATCTCGACGCCGAAGACCAACGGCTACCAGTCCATCCACACCGGCCTGACGGTACCGGAACGCCGCAACGCCAAGATCGAGGTGCAGATCCGCACGCGGGAGATGCATGAGGTCGCCGAATACGGCGTCGCGGCGCACTGGATCTACAAGCAGGGCGGCGAGGCCGCGCGCGACCAGCAGAAATTCCCCTGGGTGAAGGCGCTGCTGGAAATCCTGGAACAGGCCAGCGAGCCGCAGGAATTCCTCGACGCCACGCGCCTCGAACTGCACCGGGACGAGGTGTTCTGCTTCACCCCGAAGGGCGAGCTCATCGCGCTGCCGCGGGGTTCGACCTGCGTCGATTTCGCCTATCAGGTGCACAGCCAGGTCGGTGACCAATGCGTCGGCGCCAAGATCAACGGCCAGATCAAGCCGCTGCGCACGCCGCTGGAAAACGGCGACCAGGTGGAGATCATCACCGCGCGCGGCGGCACGCCGAACCCGCAATGGGCGCGCTTCGTCGTCACCGGCAAGGCGCGCGCGCGCATCCGCCGCTTCGTCCATGCCGAACAGCGCCAGCAGCAGCAGCAGGAAGGCCGCGCCGCGATCGCCAAGGTGTTCCGGGCGGAGGGCGTGGAATTCTCCGAGAAGCAGATGGACCCAGCGCTGAAGGCGCTGAAGCAATCGAGCTTCGAGGAATTGTGCCTGGTGGTCGCCGCCGGCGCCGTCTCGGCCAAGGATGTGCTGCACGCCATCTACCCGGAACTGCGGGGCCCGCCGCGGGCGGCCGATTCGCTGCCCCTCGCAAGGTCACGCCCGCGCGCCGTGCCGCTGGCCAAGGGCGGCTTCAAGCGCGACGTCACCATGGGCATCACCGGCCTGGTGGCGGGGATGGAGGTGCATTTCGCCGGCTGCTGCCACCCGCTGCCGGGTGACCGCATCCTGGGCATCGTCACCACGGGCAAGGGCGTGACCGTCCACAAGACGGATTGCCACAACCTGTCCGGCTTCGCCGAAAGCCCGGAGCGCTTCATCGACATCGACTGGGATTACGGCGGCGGCGTCGGCGTGGCGCATACCGGGCGGATCGAGGTGGTCACCGCCAATGACCGCGGCGCGCTGTCCGCCGTGACGGATGCGATTGCGCGCCAGGACGGCGCCATCGAGAACCTCCGCATCGTCCATCGCGGCCCGGATTTCCAGGAGATCGCGGTGGATGTGGAGGTGCAGGACCTCCGCCACCTGTCCAACATCATTGCCGCCTTGCGGGCGCTGCAGGGCGTGGCGCAGGTCGAGCGGTCGAAGGGTTAGCGCGACTTCATGATCATCGGCCTGGGCAGCGACATCATCGACATCCGCCGGATCGAGCGGGTGATGGCCAAGTACGGCGACCGTTTCCTTGCCCGCATCTACACCCCGGCGGAGCGCGCGAAGGCCGAACGGCGCACCGAAAAGATCCGCGCCGCCACCTACGCCAAGCGCTATGCGGCGAAAGAGGCGGCCTCCAAGGCGCTCGGCACCGGCTTCCGGGCGGGCGTCTTTTGGCGCGACCTGGGGGTGGTCAACCTGTCCTCCGGCCAGCCCACCCTGCGGATGACGGGCGGTGCCGCGGCGCGGCTGGCGGCGATCACCCCCCCGGGCCATGGCGCCCATGTGGCGCTGACCATGACGGATGAGTTCCCCTATGCGCAGGCCATGGTCATCATCACGGCGGTGCCGCTGCCGCGCATGATGCCGGCGTAACGGCACGTTCCTTGACAGGCCCCATCGCCTCGCGCTCTATCCCGCCCGTAGAGACGCGTCCGGCATTTGGGGCGTCCGTTGAGGATGCCCGCGCAAATTCCCTCCATGGCCAAACATAAGTCGGGCGGCTGGCTCGAATCCATCAAGACGGTGGTTTATGCCGGGCTGATTGCCATCGGCATCCGCACCGTTGCGTTCGAGCCCTTCAACATCCCGTCCGGCAGCATGATCCCCACGCTGCTGGTGGGGGATTACCTGTTCGTCTCGAAGTATTCCTACGGCTATTCGCGGCATTCCATGCCGTTCAGCCCGAACCTGTTCGACGGCCGCATCCTTGGCAGCCTGCCGCAGCGCGGCGACGTGGCGGTGTTCAAGCTGCCGCGGGACAATGCCACCGACTACATCAAGCGCATCATCGGCCTGCCCGGGGACCGCATCCAGGTCCGCGCCGGCGTGCTGCACCTGAACGGCCAGGCGGTGCGGCGCGAGCTGATCGGGCCCTTCACGGTGGAAGGCGACGGGCCCCGCCTGGTGGTGCGCGAATACCGCGAAATCCTGCCGCCGCAGCCGGGCGTCGAGTCGCATGCCCACAACATCCTCGAAATGTCGGACGACCAGCCCTTCGACAACACCTCGGAATACGTCGTGCCGGCCGGCCATGTCTTCGCCATGGGTGACAACCGCGACAACAGCCTGGACAGCCGGGCACAGAATGCGGTGGGCTTCATCCCGGTCGAAAACCTGGTGGGCCGCGCGGAGTTCATCTTCTTCTCCGTCGATGGCTCCGCCCGTTGGTGGGAGGTATGGGGCTGGCCAACGGCAATCCGCTGGAGCCGCCTGCTCAGCGCGGTGCGGTGAACCCTTCCGAGGACGGTCCGGCCGGGTCGCTGCGCGACCGGATGGACGAGGCGCTGCGCCTGGAACGCAGCCAGCGCCGGCGGGTGAAGGTGCAGGCGAAACGGGCGGAGGTGGCCGAGACCACCCGCAGCGCGCATGACGCCGCACTGACCAGCTTCGCCGCCACCCTGCCGCACCACTTCGCCCGGCCGGAATTGCTGGTGGAGGCGCTGACCCATCGCTCCTCCGCCGACCCGAACCGCCAGCAGCTCGACAGCAATGAAAGGCTGGAATTCCTGGGCGACCGGGTGCTGGCGCTGATCATGGCCGAATGGCTGGCGGAGCGGTTTCCGCAGGAGCGGGAAGGGGCGCTGGGTAAGCGGCTGGGCGCGCTGGTCTCGGCCGAGACGCTCGGCCGCGTGGCGGAACGCATGGGCCTTGGCGCAGCACTGCGGGTGCCGCCCGGCGAACAGCGGGCCGGGGTGATGGCGCGGCAATCCGTGGTGGCGGATGCGCTGGAGGCGCTGCTCGGCGCGTTGTATGTGGATGGCGGTCTGGATGCCGCCCGGGCGCTGATCCGGCGGGAATGGGAATCGCTGCTGGAGGTTTCCTCCCGCCCGCCTTCCTCGCCGAAAAGCCGGCTGCAGGAATGGACGCTGGGGCGAGCGCTCGGACTGCCGGACTATGTGCTGGTCTCCACCAGCGGCCCGCCGCATGCGCCCGTGTTTCTGGTGCGCGCCGTGGCGGCGGGGCGGGAGGCGGAGGCGACAGGCGACAACAAGCGGGCCGCGGAACAGGCGGCGGCTGAACAACTTTTGCAGGTATTGGGCGCGGCATGAGCGAGACGGAAACCCCCATCGAGGCTGAAGGCCCGCGCCGTTGCGGGCTGGTGGCCATTGTGGGTGCGCCGAACGCGGGCAAGTCCACGCTGGTGAATGCGCTGACGGGGACCAAGGTCTCGATCGTCTCGCCCAAGCCGCAGACCACGCGCTTCCGCATCCGCGCCGTGGTCATGCAGGGCCAGGCGCAGATCATCCTGGTGGACACGCCCGGCATCTTCGCCCCCCGCCGCCGGCTGGACCGTGCCATGGTCGCCGCCGCCTGGGGTGGCGCGCAGGATGCGGACCTCGCCGTGCTCATCGTCGATGCCCGCGCCGGGCTGACGGATGAGGTGCGCCAGATCACCGAGAAGCTGAAGAAGGGCGGCCGGCGGGCGATGCTGCTGCTCAACAAGGCGGATCTGGTGGATCCGACCCGGTTGCTGCCGCTGTCGCGCGACCTGAACGAGATCCTGCCCTTTGCCGAGACTTTCATGGTCTCCGCCCTGAAGGGCCGGGGTCTCGACAAGGTGCTGGCCGTGCTGGCCAACAGCCTGCCGGAAGGCCCGTGGCTGTTCCCGGAGGACGATCTTTCCGACCTGCCGCAGCGCATGTTGGCCGCCGAGATCGTGCGCGAACAGGTGCTGCGCCAGACGCATGAGGAAGTGCCCCACCACGCGACGGTGGAGACGGAAAGCTGGGCAGAGCGCAAGGATGGCAGCGCCCGGATCGACGTGACCATCTACGTCACCCGCGCCACCCAGAAAGCTATCCTGATCGGCGATGGCGGCGCCAAGATCAAATCCATCGGCCAGACCGCGCGGCGCGAACTGGAGGCGCTGCTGGAGCGGCGCATCCATCTGTTCGTCAACGTCAAGGAACGCGCCGGCTGGGACGAGGAACGCGGCCGCATCCGCGCGCTGGGGCTCGACGACCCGGGCTGATCAGGCGGCCGGTGCCTGGGCCGCACTATGCTCCGCCCGGTGCGCCCGAAGGTCCAGCACCAGCTTCAGCACCACCAGCAAGGCCAGCAGCGCCGAAGGCGAACCCAACGCCATGGTCACGGCGCCGCCCAGGATGATGACCAGGTGCAGCACGATGATACGCGGATAGGGCTGCTTCATCAGGCTGATGGCATCCGCCTGCCGCCATTCGCCCTGGCCCAGATAATTCACCACGAGTGAGAACAGGTGGCTGGCCAGCAGGGCCAGCATCGCCCAGCGCAGCCCGTCCGGCGCCAGCAGGAAGGCCAGCGCCCCACCCAGTTCCTGCCCCGTCGGCCCCAGCATGCCGACCACGAACTGGCCGTGCACGAAGGTGAACAGCCCGTAGTGCAGGGTGAAGAACCCCATCACCAGGGCCATCGGCCAGAGGCGCTTCAGCACCATCAGGCTGCCCATCCGCAGCAGCACCATCACGCCGATGACGATGTTTTCCGCCCAGAACAGCAACACGATCTCATAGACCGACCAGTAGCCCAGCAGCACCCCGCCCAGCGGCACCAGATTGGCCAGCACCAGCGCGGCGGAGGAGGCCATCAGCGGCACGGTCACCGCGCCGATCATCGCGGCGGCGCCCTTCGGATTGGCCCGCGCCGCCGTGGGGGGTTTCGTCAATGGTTTCTCCCGCGCCTGCCGCTTTTCAGTCTCTCACCAAGCGCCCACCTTATTGGCGTGAGCATCGAATGGACCGCCCCGGCAATCATCCTCGACATCCGCCCGCATGGCGAGGGTGGCGTCATCGCGACGCTGCTGACGGAGGAACACGGCCGCCATGCGGGGCTTGCCAAGGGCGGTGCCTCCCGCGGCCAATCGGCGCTGTGGCAGCCGGGCAATCTGGTGGAGGCGCGCTGGGTGGCGCGGCTGCCGGAACAACTCGGCGCGCTGAGCGCGGAACTGGTGCACCCCGCCGCGGCACTGGCGATGGAAGACCCGCTGGCGCTCGCCGCACTGCGTTCCGCCTGTGCTGTGGCGGAATCGGCGCTGCCGGAGCGGGAGGCGCATCCGCGCATCTTCCACGGCCTGGTCGCCTTCATCGCCACCCTGGCGCGCGGCACCGAACTGGCGCTGCCGGATCTGGTGCGGTGGGAGGCGGAATTGCTGGCGGATCTCGGCTATGGGCTGGATTTCTCGGCCTGTGCGGTCACCGGCAGCCGGGAGGATCTGGCCTTCGTCTCCCCGCGTTCCGCCCGCGCCGTCTCTTCCGCCGGCGCTGGGGAATGGCGCGAGCGGCTGCTGCCGCTGCCCGCCTTCCTGCTCGGCCAGGGGCCGTCCGGGCCGCTGGATTGGGCGGCGGGACTGCGGCTGACCGGGCATTTCCTGGCCCGCGACGTGTACGGGGTGCATAATCGCGGCTTGCCCGCGGCGCGGGACCTGCTGACGGATCGGGTCGCTGGCCTGGCTGCCTGAGGCCGGCCGGGTCGGCTTAACCTAGTCATTACTCACATGTCGCATGCTGAACCGGTCTCCTGAACGGACCGACCACCATGATGACCAAGCCACGCCTGACCACCATCTCTTTCCGGCTTCACCTTGTCGCACTGTTCGCCATGGTCGGGCTGATGGCGCTGGCGGCGCTGCAAACCTCGGACAAGATCGGACGGTTGGAGGCGGAGCGTGTCGCGGTGCTCAAAAGCGTCAGCGAATCGGCCACCGGTATTCTCGCCCACTACCATACGGAGGAGCGGGAAGGCCGGATGCCGCGCGCCGAGGCGCAGCGCCTGGCGGCGGAGGCGCTGCGCGGCATTCGCTATCACGACAACGAGTATGTCTGGATCAACGACCTTTTTCCCCGGGTCGTGATGCACCCGTTCCGGCCAGATCTGGAGGGGCGCGACGTCTCGAATGTGCGGGATCCGAACGGACTTGCGCTGTTCATCGCCTTCGCTGAGACCGCGCGCAGTCGCGGTGCCGGTGTCGTTCCCTATCTCTGGCCGCGCCCTGGCGCCAACCAGGCGGCGGCCGTGCCGACCGAGAAGCTCTCCTACGTGCAGCGTTTCCTGCCCTGGGACTGGGTCGTTGGCACGGGTCTCTATGTCGATGACCTGCGCGCGGCGCAGCGCTACGCCCTTTGGTTCGGCCTCGCCCAGGCCGGTGGTGTCGCCCTGGCCGTGGCGCTGCTGGTCGGGTTGGTGGTGCGCAGCATCACGCGGCCGCTCGCCACGCTGATCGGTGCCACTCGCAGCTTGGGCGAAAGCGGCCTGGCGACACCGGTGCCAGAGATTGGTCGGCGGGACGAGTTTGGCGACCTGGCCCGTGCGCTGGAAGGGTTTCGTGTTCAGGGTCTGGAGAAGATGCGGGTGGAGCAGGCGGCCGGCGAGATGCGAACCCTGGCCGCGCGCCGGCAGGCGGCGATGGATCGCCATACCCAGGATTTCGGCGGGTCCGTCGCGGGGGTCATGGCCTCGCTCACCGCATCATCCGAAGGCATGCGCCAGGCGGCTGGCGATATGGCGCAGGCCATGTCCTTGACCCAGGCGGGCGCGGCAAACACGGCGCAGGGCGTCGAGGACAGCCAGCACGACCTCGCCTCCGTTGCCGCGGCGACGGAAGAACTGACTGCGACGATCGCCGAGATCGCCCGCCAGGTCGGCGATGCGGCGGACAAGGCGCGTCAGGCAAAGGACCGCGCAACGGCCACAGATGCCTCCGTGCGCGGCCTGACCCATGCGGCGGGTGAGATCGGCGAGGTTGTGCGCCTGATTACCGGCATCGCGCAGCAAACCAACCTGCTGGCGCTGAACGCGACGATCGAGGCGGCGCGGGCCGGCGATGCCGGCAAGGGCTTCGCCGTCGTCGCCTCCGAGGTCAAGCAGCTTGCGGCCCAAACCGCGCGGGCGACAGAGCAGATCGGCAGCCAGATCGCCGCCATGCAGGCCGCCACCAGCGATGCGGCCGGCGCGGTCGGCGCGGTCGGCCTGGCCATCGCGCAGGTCAGCGGCGCTACGGACGGCATTGCCTCCGCGGTGGAACAGCAGGGGGGCGCAACCCGCGAGATCGCCGCCAGCGTGCAGGCGGTGGTGCAGCGCAACGCCATGGCGAGTGCGGCGATGCGGGACGTTCGTGGCGCGGTCCAGCAGGCCGACGGCACGGCACAGGCTGTGCAGCAGGCGGCGAACGAGGTGACGCGGACCTCCGCAGCGCTGGAGCAGGAATTGCGGGGTTTTCTGGCGGCAATGGGCAGCGCCGCCAGCGACCGCAGGGGCTATGAACGACTGCCTGGCGGCGGCGCCCGCGCGACGCTGCTGTTGGCGGGCGGGGCCAGGCAGTCGTTGACGATCCGCGATGCGTCCCGCGGCGGCATGGCCCTTGATTGTCCGACGGTGCTTGAGCCTGGCCTCGAAGTGCGGGTCGAATGGCCAATGGCTGAGGAGCCGGTTGCGGCGAGGGTGGTGCGCAGTTGCCCCGGTGAATTGGCGCTCATCTTCAAGCCCGACCCGGCCAGCCTGGCGCGCATCGATGGCCTGCTGGCCCGGCTTGGACCGCAGCCGGCTGCCGCGTGAGGCTGGCCGCGGCAGCTTGCCCCTCAACAGGAAGCCCGGCTTGCGCTAGAAGAGGTTCGGACAAGAACGAAGCGCGAATCTCAAACCATGCCGGATGACATCAAGACGCTGCCCGAGGGTGGCGACATGCGGGAGACCGGGCTCGCGGCGGCCCTGTCCGAGCGCTACCTGGCCTATGCGCTGTCCACCATCGTCAGCCGCTCCCTGCCCGATGTGCGGGACGGGCTGAAGCCGGTGCACCGGCGGCTGCTCTATGCCATGCACCAGTTGAAGCTCGACCCCGCCGCCGGCTTCAAGAAATGCGCCCGTATCGTCGGCGACGTGATGGGCAAATATCATCCGCATGGCGACAGCAGCATCTATGAGGCGCTGGTCCGCCAGGCGCAGGATTTCGCGGCGCGCTACCCGCTGGTCGAGGGCCAGGGCAATTTCGGTAACATCGACGGCGATAACGCCGCGGCCATGCGCTACACGGAGGCCCGCCTCACCGAGGTCGCCCAGGCGCTGCTGGAGGGCATCGAGGAGAATGCGGTCGATTTCCGCGCCACCTATGACGGCGAGGAAAAGGAACCGCTGGTGCTCGCCGCCGCCTTCCCGAACCTGCTGGCCAATGGCGCGGCCGGCATCGCGGTGGGCATGGCCACCTCGATCCCGCCGCACAATGCCGGGGAGCTCTGCGACGCCGCGCTGGTGCTGATCGAGAACCCCGAGGCAGGCATCGATGAACTTCTGGCGCATGTGAAGGGGCCGGATTTCCCCACCGGCGGGCTGCTGGTGGAAAGCCCGGAATCGATGCGGGAGGCCTATGCCACCGGCCGTGGCGGCTTCCGGTTGCGGGCGCAGTGGAATGTGGAGCCGCTGAAGAACGGCACCTGGCAGGTCGTCGTCACCGAAATTCCCTACCAGGTGCAGAAATCCCGCCTGATCGAGCAGATTGCGGCGCTGATGGAGGAGAAGAAGCTCCCGCTGCTCGGCGATGTGCGGGATGAATCGACGGACGTCGTGCGGCTGGTGCTGGAGCCGAAGACCCGCGCCATCGATGCGAAGATGCTGATGGAGACGCTGTTCCGTCACACCCAGCTCGAAACCCGCTTTCCGCTCAACATGAACGTGCTGGACGCGAACCGCACGCCCCGTGTGATGGGGCTGCGGGAGGTGCTGCGCTCCTGGCTGGACCACCGCCATGTGGTGCTGGTGCGGCGGTCGGAGCACCGGCTGGCGGCGATCGCGCGGCGGCTGGAGATCCTCGACGGCTACCTGATTGTCTATCTCAACCTGGATGAAGTGATCCGCATCGTGCGGGAGGAGGACAAGCCCAAGGACGCGCTGATGGCCACCTTCGGCCTGAACGAAACCCAGGCCAACGCGATACTCGACATGCGGCTGCGTGCGTTGCGCAAGCTCGAGGAAATGGAAATCCGCAAGGAGCATACGAAGCTCAGCCGCGAACAGGCAAAGCTGCGCGGGTTGCTGACCAGCGAGGCAAAACGCTGGGCCACCATTGCCGATGAGGTGCGCGCGACGCGGGACAAGTTCGGCCAGGCCACCACGCTGGGCCGCCGCCGCACCATCCCCGGCACCATCGAGGCTGGCGCCGTGGTGGACGAGACCGCCTTCATCGAACGCGAGCCGATTACCGTCATCCTGTCCGAGAAGGGCTGGATTCGGGCGCAGAAGGGCCATCTGGGCGCCGATGCGGAGCTGCGCTTCAAGGAAGGCGACAGCCTGAAATACGCCCTGCATGCGGAGACGACGGATCGCATCGTGGTGCTGGCGACCAACGGCAAGGCCTACACCGTGAAGGCCGAGACCATCCCGCGCGGCCGCGGCGATGGCCAGCCGGTGCGGCTGCTGCTGGACCTGTCCAATGGCGATGATGTGGTGACGCTGTTCGTCCACAAGGATGGCCGCCGCTTCCTGATCGCCGCGACCGACGGCAAGGGCTTCGTGGTGAAGGGGGAGGAGCTGCTGGCGGAAAAGCGCACCGGCAAGCAGGTGCTGGTGGTGGATGCGGCGGTGGAGACGCTGCTGTGTGTGCCAGCCGAGGGCGACAGCGTGGCGACCATCGGCAGCAACAACCGCCTGCTGGTCTTCCCACTCTCCCGGGTGCCGGAAATGGCGCGCGGCCGCGGCGTGCAGCTGATGCAGCTGAAGGACGGCGCGACGCTGAACGACGCCAAGGTGTTCAGCGCCAAGGAAGGCCTGGCTTGGCGCTATGGCGGCGGGGTGAAGATGGAGACGGACCTCCGCACCTGGACCGGCCAGCGCGCCGGCGCCGGCCGCATGCCGCCGGACCGTTTCCCGAAGTCGCGCAAGTTCGGCGTGTAGAAGATGGTGGACAGCCGGCCGCCTGGATGATCCGATCCGCCCCCAGAAGAACAGGGGGCGGACATGCCGAAGCGGAAATCGCCGAAGTCCCACGCCAAGTCTGCAAAGCGGGACAGTACCACCCTGCACTTCGCAACCAACCGCCCGCGCCTGTCGGACGGGTTCGCGCAGGATGCGGACCTTCTGGCCGGCGCGCACCACCCGCTGTTCCTCGGACGGGCGGAGGTGGGCTGGGTCGGCGACCCGATCGACACGGAGGCGCCGCGCACCCTGCTGCGCGCGCCGGAGATTGCCGGCGACGATGATTTCGTCGATCCGGTGGGCGGTGCCTGCGCCCGCGTGCTGGATGACTGGCTGGCCAGTGCCGCCGCGCGCGGTGCCGTGCCGCTGTTCTACCTCCACGGCTTCTCCAACAGCTTCAGCCAGGCGCTGCAACGCGCCGCGCAGATTGAGGAGTTCTATGAGGCCGAGGGACTTGCCTTGGCGCCGCTGGTCTTCTCCTGGCCTTCCGACGGCCGCCTGCTGGACCCGCGGCTGTTCGCCGCCGATGCGGGATTGCGGGAGCAGTATCTGGACGACCAGCGGGATGCCACCGCCTCCGGCCCTGCGCTCGCCCGGCTGCTGCGGGAGGTCTGGCGCGCCCGCAACCGGGCCGGGCAGGGCGATGCGGCACCGCGGCTGGTGCTGCTGGCGCACAGCATGGGCAACCACGCGCTGGCCTGTGGGTTGGAGGCGATGAACAACGGGCTGCTGACGCGGGAAATGGAGGGGCTGTTCGCCCAGGCCGTGCTGGTCAGCGCCGATGTCGCCAGCGATGCGCTGGAGCCGGGCCAGCCACTGCGCCTGCTGCCGCAGATGGCGGAGAAGGTGACGGTCTGCATCAGCCCGGACTCAACCCTGTCCGTCGCCAGCCAGATCGCCAACGGCAATCGCCGCCTCGGCCACTACGGGCCGACGACGCTGGCGGACCTGCCGCCGGGGGTGGAGGTGGTGGATTGCTTCAACGGCCTCGACTGGGGCTCGCGCGATCGCATCCTGGCCAAGGGCGGCAGTGAATGGGACGTGGTGCAGCACCAATGGTACCGCAACGACCTGAAGGCCCGCGCGGCCCTCGCCGCGCTGCTGGCTGGCAAGAAGGCGCCCTTCAAGACGCTGGAACTGGCGCAGCAGCTGGATAGCCAGCGCAACCGGCACGCCATACTGGTCTGAAGCTCAGCCTGTGACGGTCAGCTTTTCCTGGTGGTCCGGGGCCAGCGGTTCGGCATGGTCCTGGTGCTCGGCCAGCACCCGCCAGACGCCGCCGGCCAGGGTCTCGCTCGGCCGGAAGCGGGATTTGTAGGACATCTTGGCGCTCTGCGGCACCCAGTAGCCCAGATAGACAAAGGGCAGGCCCAGCGCCCGGGCGCGGGCGACCAGCCACAGGATGGTGTAGGTGCCCAGGCTGCGCTTGCCGCTATCGGCCTCGAAGAAGGAATAGACGGCGGACAGGCCATCCGAGAGCCAATCCGTCAGGCAGGCGCCGACCAGCCGCCCGGTGGGGTCGCGGAATTCCACCACGCCGGTGGTGATCGGCGTGTCCTCGACCATGGCGCGGTAATCGTAGAAGCCCATCGCCGCCATGTCGCCGTCGCCGTGGCGGGCGCCCTGGTAGCGCTGGAACAGGGCGAATTGCTCGGCTGTCGCGCGCGCCGGCAGTTCCGCCGTGGTCAGGTCGGCGTTCTGGCGGGAGATGCGGCGCTGGGTGCGGTCCGGCTGGAAGGCGCCTGCGACGATGCGGATGGGGATGCAGGCGCGGCAGCCCGGACAGACCGGCGAATAGGCGATGTTGTGGCTGCGGCGGAAGCCTGCGCGCGACAGCCTATCGTGAAGCGGCTCGGCCTCCGCGCCCGACAACTCGGTCACGATCTTCCGTTCCGTCCGCCCGGCGAGGTAGGGGCAGGGCAGAGGCGCGGTGGTGTAAAAGAATTGGGGGCGGCGTGCGGGGCGTTGCAACATCTGATTGAGACATAGTCTCGGCCTTCACCAGCCGCAAATCAACCATCCTCGGCAGCGTAGCCCGGTGTTCTTTCCGGCTGCGCCAGTACGGCGCTGCGGACCACCAGCGTGCCGGAAAACAGGTCGTGCAGGGCGCGGTTGCGGAAGGAGAACAGCGCCGCCAGCAGCGGCAGGGCGCCAGCGGCCCAGGACAGCGCAAACAAGGTGGTGGAGGTGAAGGCCTGCCCCAGCGTTGGCGCCGAACCATCCACATCCGACCTCACCGCCAGCCCCATCACCGCCTGGCCCGGCGTCGCCGAGAGTGGGGAGGCGATGGAGAGCGTGCCGTACAGAATCGGGAGAATCATCGCATAAGGCAGCAGCAGCAGCCCGCCCGCCAGCCCAATGGTGAACACCGCGAGCAGCGCCGCCTCGCCCCAGACGACCCAGGACAGCATCAGCACCAGTGCCGCATCGATAGCCCAGGCCACGAGCCGGCGGCGCAATACACCGTCGAACGCGCGGGGGTTGGAGATGGGCACAGGTTTTCTCCGAATCTGTTCACGGAGTTAGCCGGATGGAACCTGTCTCATTTTCCACGCGACGCCCCAGCCGCACAACGTCACCAGAACGCCACAGTTCCACCATGCTCGCGAAATTATCGGAGAGGGGGTGTCCGGACTGGCCGGTGGCGATGATCGCCCAGGCGCCCTCGGTATCCGCCAGATCGGAGACCATGCGCAGCCCGGCGCCATGCTGGTGCGCGAAGGGGGTCCCCCCGACGCCGCGCATGCCGCCGCGCGACAGGGTCTCGTTGTCGCCGCCGGTGCCGACCTCAAGCCGCGTCAGCGCCCCGAGCACGGGCACGAAGCGCAGCAGCGGGTGTTCGAAGCGGGCGACATGCGCAGCGCCCCAACGCCAGGCGGACGGGTCGCCGCCGTGCCCGGCTTCGAGATCCGCCACGGCCAGCCCCAGCGCGCGGGCCAGCAGCGGGGTGCAGCCCTGGGCGCCGCACCAGGCCTCGCCCCGGCCGGGTTGCAGCAACAGGCGGGCGAGGAATTCCGGCCCGGCCGCCGTGCCCTCCGGCGCCCCGCCTTCGCGCAGAGCCAATTCGCGGAACCGGCGCAGCCAGGCGTGGTGGATCAGCGGCTGCGGCAGGTCGGCGCGCATGTCCCCATTCCAATCCGCCAGCAGCGCATGGGCGCGGGCCGGCAGCCCCGGCGGCGGCGGCACCGCGCGCAGCACTGGCAGGATCTCCCGCGCCAGCAGGGAGACCACGTCATTCTGCATGGCGGCGAAGCCGGCGGCATTGTGGGTCGGGCGGGTGGCCAGCAATTCGCGGATGCGGCGCAGGCGCCAGTCGCCATACCAGTCGCGGCCGAGGAACACCGGGTGGTCGGCCGGCGCCGGGCGGGAATTGGCGTTTGCGATCAGGCCCGACTCCGGATCCTCGACATGCGCCATGGCATCGAAGGGCACGAAGCCGGTCCAGTCCATGCTGCCATCCCAGCCCCGCGCCGGCAGGCTGCCATCGCCGCTGGCGCGGATCGGCGTGCGGCCGAGCAGGTATTGCGCGATGCGCCCGGCGCTGTCCGCCACCAGCAGGGTCTGCGGCGGGCTGCTGAACAATGCGCCGGCGGCGCGGGCTTCCGCCACATTCGTCGCACGGTTCAGCGCCACCATCGCCGCGGCGGCCGTGTCGTTCGGCTGGAGGTTGGCCATGGCGACGGCCAGCACATAGCCTTCCGCGGCCGCCAACCCATCGAGCCCCGAGATCACCGGTCCGTGCCGCGTCTCACGCACCTGCAGGATCTCAGGCTCATCCCGCCCGCGGATGGCGATGCGTTCCTCGCGAACCGTGAAGGGGCGGGGGCCGTCCGGCGTCAGGTAGGCATCGGGGCCGGCCAGGCGTTCCACGAACACATCCTGGGTGTCTGAATGGGTGGTGGTGAAGCCCCAGGCGATGGATTGGTTGCGGCCGATGACGATGCCGGGCACGCCGGGGGCCGTGGCCCCGGCGCGGAACTGGCCGCCCGGCAGCTCGATCCGCGCCAGGTACCACAACACCGGCGCGTTGAAGCCGAGATGCGGGTCGTTCGCCAGGATCGGCGCGCCGCTGGCGCTGCGGCGGCCGGCCACCACCCAGGCGTTGGAGGCGGAGCCGGGCAGGGGGGCGTCCTCCCCGAAGACCGGGATCGCCGCCAGCACGCGGGCCAGATGCGGCGCGCTCGGCAGGTAGGCGAGGTCCGGGCGGCCGGAGCTTTCAGGCGGGGGCCAGAGGTCCTCCACCTTCGCGGGCGGCAGCGCCTCGGCCAGCGCGGCGCGCTCCAGCTCCCGCCGCCAATTGCCGGACAGCCACAGCCCCATCACCTTGCCCCAGAGCAGGGAGTGTTCGGGCCGCCAGGGCTCAGGCTCCCCGATCACCATGAATTCGGGCGCGGCCAGGCGGCCGCGCACGGCGAGTTGCGCGTTCACCCCTTCCGCATAGGCGGCCAGCATGTCTCGCGTGTCCGCGTCCAGCGCCGCCAGATCAGCCTCCGCCCGCGGCAGCAGGCCGAGGGTGCGGGAGAAACGGTCCAGGCGCAGCGCGGAGGGGCCGGCGAGCTCCGCCAGCCGCCCGGCGGCGCTGCGGCGCATCGCCTCCATCTGGAACATTCGGTCCCGCGCATGCAGCCAGCCCAGCGCCACCGCCGCATCCCGTTCCGTAGCTGCCTGGATGCGGGGGATGCCGTGCTGGTCAAGGCTGACCTCGACGGGTGCGGAAAGGCCGGGGACCGCCAGCTCCTCCCGCGCATTCGGCAGGGTGGTGAAGACCAGCGCCGCGGCAAAGGCGGTGGCCAGCACGCCCAGCACGAGGAACAGCAGGATGAGGCGGCCCGAGAGGCGAAGGAAAAAGCGCATGGCCGCCAGATGGACCGGATGGGCGGGGAAGGGAAGGGAGCGGCCGCCTACCGCCGGGGCGTGCCCATGGCGTCCAGCTTCTTCAGGAAGGCGGCGGATGCGGTGGCAAAGTCCGCGGCCGATGGATCCGCGGCCGGCTCGCCCGTATCGCCCAGATACCAGGCGCCGCCGGTCTCGCCGTCCTCGTCCAGCCGCCGCAGCCAGCCGAGGGCCGCGACCTCGTCGCCGCGGCGGTGCGAGATGTAGCGGTCCGCGGCCACCTCGCGCTTGCGCTGCCGGCCGCCGACCTTGGGCGTCCCGTCCTTGGCGACAAGCTGATGCGGATGCTTCGTGTCCGCCGGGGGCGACAGGTCGTATTCCGCCGCCAGGCGTGCCGTGAATTGCTTCAGCTGCGCCACCGCCTGCTGCGTCGCGCCGTTGCCGCCGCCGCTGCTTCGGCTGCCGTTGCCCCGACTGATCGGTGGCGGGGCGACGGGCAGCGAGTCCAGCATGCGCTGCGCCTCGGCATGGCGCGCACTCCGCTTCGGGTCGGCCAACACGCGTTCGGCATTGGCGCGCAGCGTGGCCAGCTCGGCCTTGGTCTTGCTGGTCAGATCGATGGAGGAGGTCATCCCATGTTCACCATGATGGTCTTCTTGTGGGTGAAGTGCTCCAGCATGGATTCCAGCGAGGCTTCCTTGCCGAGGCCGGAGGATTTCACGCCGCCATAGGACAGGTTGGCCTGCACCACGAGGTTCTGGTTGATCTGCACCAGCCCCGCCTCCAACCGGTGCGCCAGGTCCAGGCCGACCTTGAGGTTGTTGGTCCAGAGGCTCGCCGCCAGGCCGTATTCGCTGTCATTGGCCTCGGCCAGCACAGCCTCCGCATCGTCGAAGGGCTGCATCACGGTGACGGGGCCGAAGATTTCCTCCCGTACCAGGCGGCTATTGGCATCGAGGCCGGTGAAGATCACCGGGCGGATGAACAGGCCCTTCTTCAAGGCGGGGTCGGATGGCATGGCGGAGCAGACATGGGCGGTGGCGCCTGGGGTCTTGGTGCCTTCCTCGATGAAGGCCTGCACCTTCTCGAACTGGCCCTGGCTGATGATGGTGCCGATATCCGTCTTTTCATCCAGCGGGTCGCCCATCACCATCGCATCGACCGCCACCTTCATGGCAGCAACGAAGCGGTCGAAGATCGGGCGTTCCACATAGATGCGGCTGGCCGCCGTGCAGGACTGGCCCTGGCGGGTGAAACGCATGGAGGTGATGGCGCCGGCCACGGTCTTGTCGAAGTTGCAATCGGCGAAGACGATCATCGGCGACTTGCCGCCAAGCTCCAACGTCACCGGAATCAGCTTCTCGGCGGCCGCCTTGGCGACAATCTTGCCGGTCTCGACGGAGCCGGTGAAGGTCACCTTCTTCACCAGCGGGTGCGCCACCAGCGGCGCGCCGCATTCCGGGCCCTGGCCCGAGACCATGTTGAACACGCCCGGCGGCAGGATGCGGTTCATGATCTCGCAGATCCGCAGCACGGCGAGCGGCGCTTCCTCGGCCGACTTCACCACCACGGCGTTGCCGGCCACCAAGGCGGGCGCCACCTTCAGCGCCATCAGCAGCATCGGCACGTTCCACGGGATGATGGCGCCGACCACGCCCAGCGGTTCCCGCACCGTGACGGACAGCACATCGGGGGCGAAGGGCACGCTCTCGCCCTTCAGCTCACCGCCCAGGCCGCCGAAGAACTCGAAGACATCGGCCACCACATTGGCCTCGACGCGGGATTCGGTGCGCAGCGCCTTGCCGGTCTCCAGCGCGATCAGCAGGCCGAGTTCATCCACATGGGCGCGGATGGCGGCGGCGCAGGCATGCACCATGGCGCCGCGCTTGCGGGCCGGGACCTTGGCCCAGGCCTTCTGGGCCTTCGCCGCATCCTGCACGGCGGCGTCCACATCCGCCGCATCGCCCTCCGCCGCCGTCGCCACCTGCATGCCGGTTGCCGGATTCACGACGGCAAAAGTCTTGCCGGAGCCGGCCGGCACGTAGCGCCCGCCGATGAAATGCAGGCCGGACATGGCTTTCGCCAGCGCGAAGGGATCGGCGCTCGGCGCCTCGGGCGTCGGGTGGGCGTGTGCGGGCATATCGGACACCTCCGTGGATTTGCGCCCAGGCATAGACCTGGGCGCGTCCGGAGGGAACCGGCAGGCTGTCAGCTCCTCTGGATGCGAAGCCGGCGCGCTGAACCACGCCACGCCAGCGCGCGATTTCGGCCCGGACATGCGCCGCGGCGTTCTCCGGCGTGCTGTCCGAAATCGGCTCCGTGCCGATCTCGGACAGGCGGCGGCCCAGCTCCGGCTCCGCCACCGCCGCGTTGAAGCCGGCATTCAGCCGGGTCAGCACGGCGGGCGGCGTGCCAGCCGGGGCGGTGGCCATGATCCAGGTCTCGGCATCGAGGTCGGCGACGCCGAGTTCGGCCAGGGACGGGATGTTGCCACAGCGGCCGCCCGGGCGCCTGGTGGCCCGCGCATGGGCGCGCACCCGGCCATCGGCCAGGGCACCGGCGAGCGTCGGGATGGATTCGATGGTGTAGCCGACCTCGCCGGTCAGCAGCGCCTGCAGGGCAGGGCCGCCGCCGCGATCGGCCACATGTTCCACCTGCGCGCCGATCTTTGACTTGAACCACCCGCCGGCCAGATGCGGCATGTAGCCGACGCCGGCCGAGGCATCATTGGCCGCCCTGGCTCACGCTTCAGCACTTCGACCAGCTCCGACGGGTTAGGGCTGAGCCTGGCTGTCTGACGGCGCGCCGGATGTATAAGTAGCCCGCCTTTTTTTATGGTGCTTCCGGCAGCATCGCCAACAGTCCGGCAGCCCTGCCACCCAGAGCGTTGATGTGTGCATCGTCCGGTATGCTGGCAGCTTCGCGCTATCTTTGAAGGAAACGACGTTGGGACTCCTCGGCCCTTTTGCGCGCCGTGCCTTGGTGTTCTGGTTCCTGGCCGCCCTCTTTGTGCTTGCCTGGTACCTCACTGAAATCGCCGTCATAGTTTTTGGTGGGATCGTCCTCGCAACGGCGCTGAACGCCATGGCACGCCGTGTCTCGCGGCTGATCGGGTTACCCGACACGATTGCATTGGCCGGCGTCGTCATTGGCCTGGTAGCCCTGCTCCTGCTGCTGGTCTGGCTGCTGGGCCAGCAGGTTGCGCAACAAATCGGGGAGCTGCGCAGCACGCTGCCCCAGGCCATCGAGGCCGCAAGCCAGTGGTTGAAGATGGAGTCGCCCGTCGGGCTGTCCCTGTCGGAAGTCTGGACTCTCGCCAAGGAGGGCGGGGTGCCCTGGGCGAGGGTGGCCTCCTACGCCTCCATCGCAACTGGCGGTCTGCTGAACGTCGCATTGATCGCCTTCATTGGGCTCTATCTGGCCGTCTCGCCCGGGTCTTATTTCGGTGGCGCGCTTAAACTGGTGCCAAACGATTTGCGCCCGCGAGTGGCCACAGCTTTCCGCGCGGCGGGGCGGGGGCTGGAGAAGTGGCTGCTGGGCCAATTGCTCTCCATGGCCGCCATCGGCGCTTTGACCATGATCGGCCTGCTTGTACTGGGTGCGCCTCTGGCCGTGGCGCTCGGGGTGCTGGCGGGCATTCTGGCGTTCGTGCCGTTCTTTGGGCCGCTGGCCTTCGGCGGCCTCGCCGTGTTGATCGCTTTCACGGACAGCCCGACGCTCGCGCTTTACGTGGGCCTGCTGTGCCTTGGTGTCCAACAGCTCGAGGGTTACGTCATCACACCGTTCATCCAGCGATGGGCGGTGGCGCTGCCGCCAGTGCTTGGCCTGCTGGCTGTGATTATTTTTGGGTTGCTGTTCGGCATCATGGGTGTGCTGCTCGCCACGCCGATGATGGTGGTCCTGATGATCCTGGTGGAGAAGCTCTACGTCGAGGCGGGGCCGCCTTCCGAGGGCCATGTGGCGTCAGGCTGAACGCGACGCAGTTGCCACGGCCATGGGTCTTTGGCTGATGAGGTTCGTCAGCCGTCAGCGGCGCCAGATGTTCCTGGCCATGACGGGCACGGTGTTTTTTGGTCCAGGCCACGGCGTCGAGTTCCACGAATCGGGTCGACGGCACCAGCGCCGCGGACGCGTAGTTCCCTGCCGCGACGCCGGAAACGCCCGGGGTCTGTTGCCTGCGCGATGCACTCCACAAACCTAAAGGTATTCGCTGCGAGTTTAGGTTGATTTGACGAACACGTCATCATACTCAGGGCAACTGAGTACAAGGCGTTTGTCTCTTGCCCGACGAAGTGCGACCCCCTGACATGGCGTCGATTGGTTCAAGCCAGTCCGTCCGGCATCGTCTAAGGACCGTACAGCAGCGTCTACCTTCGCCCGGCAGAACGTTCCGTATCGCTCTTGGTATTTTGTTCATCGGCATCGGTGGCGTCTTCCTGCAGGACCGATTTTTGGCCACGGAAGTGCGCCAGGCCGTACTCTCCGGAGCCCTGGTCACATTGCGCACCCCGATCGAGGGCGTGCTGGCCATCAACCCTGATTCAGCGGCTGGTCTGATCCTTCCAACGGGTACCGGCCTGGCGCAGGTGCGAAACCCCCGAGTTGACACCACGCGCCTTAGTGATCTCACCCGGCAGCGCCAACTTGCCGAAGCCGAACGCGACACCCTGACCCGCCGCGCAGCCGAAACGGCCCAGGCGGTCATGATTGCCACCCGGCGTGCGGAGGCCTTCAGCGATGCGCGGCGCCAGATGCTGACCGCGCGCGTGCTGGAAATGGAAGCCAACGAAGCCGCCGCGGCAAGCCGCGCGCAGGAGGCGGGCGCGACACTGCGCCGAACCACAACGCTCACCGCGAGCGGCGTTCAAGCGCGCGCCACCCTGGAGACAGCCCGTCGCAGCGCGGCGGTGGCGGAGGCTGAGCTACGCGCCGCCAGAGACCGGCGCCGCAGCGCACTGGCAGAGCGCGACGCGGCGCTGTCCGGTGTGTTCGCCAGTGATCCCGCCAATGACCGCTCCACATCCGCCCAGACCGAGGACAGGCTTCGCCTGCTCGTGGCCGATCTCGCTGCGCAGCGTGACGAATTTGCTGCCCGCGTTGCGGCCCTGCGTATGCAGGAGGAGGCGGAGGAGGCCCGCATGGCCCTGCTTCGAGAGGCCCAGCTGACCGTACCGGTGCGGGCGCGCGTGGTGCGGTGGCTTGCGCAGCCCGGCGAGCAGATACGTGCCGGACAGGACATCGTGCTGCTGGCCGATTGTGGCCAGCCCGAGGTGACGGGCGGCGTCGAGCCACGCGTCCTGGCTCGCCTCACCCCTGGCGACCCCGTCCGCTTCCGCGCGGAAGGCGAGAGCGAGTGGCGGGCGGGGCATGTGACGGCCCTGCATGCTGAAGCGCCTGCCGCGGACGGCTCCGGCGGGCGCTACCAGGTGGTGGCGCGCCTTGCGCCGCGGCCTGACGGCCAGTTGACCTGCGACACAGGCCGGCTCGGCCGGCTGGTTTTTGACTGACGCGAAATGGGAGAACTGGCCACCGCAGCGGCACCCACGCTGATCCTGGCTGGCTTCGCGCTGCTGGCCCTGCCACATCTCAACCCCGACGGGCGCTGGCCGCGGCTGCTCGGCGCCATGTTCGTGACGGCGATGCTGCTGCGCTACATGGCTTGGCGCGTGACGGATACGCTGCCCTCGGCGGGGATGGACTTCAACTTCTTCGCCGCGATTGTCTTCCTGGTCGTCGAGATGTCGTCCTGCCTCGCCGGGATGCTGATGCTGCATGCCTTGTCGCGAACCACCAACCGAAGCGCGGAAGTGGAGGCCCACCCACCCGAGGGATTCCCAGGTGGAGCACCTCTGGTCGACGTTCTCATCCCGACCTACAACGAAAAGCGCGAGATCCTTCTGCGCACGCTGGTCGGCGCGTTGTCACAGGACTACCCGAATTTCCGGGTCTGGATCCTGGATGACGGCAGGCGCCCCTGGCTCAAGGAAATGACCGAGGATCTGGGCGCCCATTACCTGACGCGCGATGAAAACAGCCACGGCAAGGCCGGCAACATGAACGCCGCCATCCGGAAGCTGCTGCAGCGGCCCGATCGACCAGACTTCTTCGCGGTGCTGGACGCGGATTTCGTGCCGACACCCGTCTTCCTGCGCCGAACGGTCGCCCTGATGCACGACCCGGCCGTGGCCTGCGTCCAGACGCCGCAGTATTTCTTCAATCCCGACCCGATCCAGTTGAACCTGCGCGCAACCGGCGTGATCGCGGACGAGCAGCGCTTCTTCTTCGATGTCATCCTCGCTTCCAAGGATGCACATGGCACCGCCTTCTCCTGCGGCACTTCGGCTCTGGTGCGCCGGACGGCGCTGGAGGGCATCGGGCTGTTCCCGACCGAGAGCGTGACGGAGGACCTGCTGCTCTCCATCAAGTTCAGCGGGCAGGGCTTCCGGACCGTCTACCTGAACGAACCGCTCTCGGCCGGCCTGGCGCCGGAGGGGATGGGTGAATACCTGACGCAGCGCGGTCGCTGGTGCCTGGGCACGATGCAGATCGTGCGTACGCCCTGGGGTCCCTTCTCGAAAGGTCCGACGCCCTGGCTGATGCGCTTCCACACCATGGACACGGTCCTGTTCTGGACCGTCGGGTCGCTGGTGAAGATCCTCGGGCTGCTGGTGCCCATACTGTACTGGTGGTTCGGGCTGACGGTCATCCAGACCGACCTGCCCAGCATCATCTCCCATCTCGCGCCCTACTGGGTTGGCTGTGTCGTTTTCCTCGGCTGGGTCAGCCGCGGCACCAACCTGCCGGTGATGGCAGAGGCGGTCGGCCTGCTTGTCGCCAAGGAAGCGTTGAAGGCCAGCTGGATCGGGCTTTTCGGCTCGAAGAACCAGAAATTCCAGGTGACGGCCAAGGGCACGAACCGCGACCAGGTGGTTGTCCAGTGGCGGTTGATCACGCCGTACCTCCTGCTGGTCATGGCCACGCTGGGCGGGCTCGGCTGGCGCGTGCTGATGGGCCCTCTGCCCGGCACACCGCCGGACATCGAGGCGATGAACCTGTTCTGGAGCCTCTACAACTGCCTGGTGCTGTTCATTGCCTGCATGATCTGCGTCGAGCAGCCGCGCTTCCGGTCGGAGGAACGCTTCATCGCGGATGAGGAGGTGACGCTGATCGACTCCGGCGGCACCTGCTGGCCTGCGCGGATGCGGGACATCTCGATCGTTGGCGCACAGCTTGAGATGGCGGCGGCACCGCCGCTGGCAGAGCCGCTCCTGTTGCTCCGAGGGGCAGGTTTGCCGGACATACCGGTGACGGTGCGGCGTTCGGGCCCCGGCGTGGTGAACCTGGCTTTCGAGCCCTCATCTTTCGAGCGGGAGGCAATCATCCGCAAGATTTTCTCGGGCGCCTATATCGCACCGGTGACGCGCACGCCCCCCTTCGCGCTTATCCGGAGCCTCGCGCGGCGCGCGCTTGGGTAGCCGGGATCGGGTCGTTGGCGGTGGACGGCGACTCGATGGAACCCACCCTGCGAACCGGGGATACGGTGCCGATCGACTTCCGGCAGAACCAGCCCGGGGACAAGGACGGCATCTACGTGATCCGCACCGGCAACGGGCTGCAGGTGAAGCGGGTGCAGGTCGAGCTTGGCAAGCAGTTGATCACGGTGCTCTCGGATAATCCCGCCTATTTCCCGCAGCCGAATCTCAACCCAGACGACATTCATGTCATCGGGCGGGTGATCTGGCTGGGGCGGCAGGTCGGGGCATAGAACCGATCATGCGCAAAAGAGTGTAGCGCTACACAATCGCACTCCCCAAACCGCTGGCGATTCGTATTGTCACGGGATGCAGCGTCCCGCACCCCCCAATCCCCACCTTCCGCCGCAC
>NZ_JBHMFS010000006.1:0-234394 GCF_051433165.1 Falsiroseomonas sp. E2-1-a4
GCCCTCGAAGCGTGCCAGCCGCACCGCCGTATGGCCGCGCATCGCGTGCGGGCTCGGCATCACCAGCAGACAGTCGTCATGCGGGGTGCGGACCTCCGCCTCCCCATCGAGCGCGATCAGCGTGTTGCGGCGCGGTACCACCTCCCCGCCGCGGAAATCGCGCAGGAAGGTGAAGCCACTGGTGCTGGCTGTCACGGTGCGCGTGACCCGCGCCAGGCGTCCGGCCGAGGGCGCGGCATCCGGCGGCAGCGGCGCATCGGGCGTCGCCATGCCCAGATGGCGCAGCAGCCTGGCGGCGCTCTGCTCCATCTGCGCCAGCGTCTCCGCCTGCCAATGCGGGCCGGCTTCGAGCAGCAGGGCGGTGGCACCGTCCTGGAAGCGGACATGGTCGATCAGCCGCCGCCCAGACGCGTGCCCATCATCCGCCACCACAAGCGGCGGCGTGCCCAGTGCCTGGCCCAGCGCCCGCGCCGCCGCCCCCGGCCCGGCCAGGAACAGCGGGTCCGATGGCCAGAGCATGGAATGCAAATCCAGTAGCACATCCGCCTGCGCCATCACCGGCAGCAGCGCCCGGGCCCGGTCCAGTTCCACGGATCGCCGCCCACCGCCGAGCAGGGCCGGCGCCCAGATGCGGTTCAGATCCTCATCAACGAATCGGCTAGCGGTGGGATCGGCCGGGTCGAAGCGTTCCAGCGCCGCCAGATTGCCGAAGACCAGCGTCAACGTACCGCGACGCGGCCGCAGCCCGTCCCGCAGCCAGCGTGCCAGCAGCAGCGCACCGGCAATCTCATTGCCATGCACCGCAGCGGAGACAACGAGATGCGGCCCGGCCTCCACCGCCTTGAAGCGCCAGACCCCGGGCAGCCCGGCATTGCCGGCCCGCCAGGGGCCGATCTCCGGCCGCGGCAGATGCACGGTCAGTGGCGGCAAGCCGGCCAGGACGCTGGAGGATGGCCTCACGCTGCCATCCTGTCGCGAAGCCTTTCGAGGAAGGCGCAGCAAGTCGCGATTTCGGATCGCGCGATCCATTCCTCCGGCTGGTGGGCCTGCGCCACGTCACCGGGGCCGCAGACCAGGGTGGCGATTCCGGCATTTTGGAACACCCCGGCCTCTGTCGCGAAGGGCATTCGCCCCACCGGCCCGACCGCCCCGCAATCCCGCGCCAGGCCGACCAGCGGATGCGCCGGGTCGAGGTTGAGCGGCGGGGCCAGGCAGCGTGGGCGGATGCGGAATTTAGCCTCCGGCGCGCGCGCCTGCAGGTCCGGCAGCAGCACGTCGCGGGCGTAATCGTCCAGCGCGTCACGCACCGCCGCCGCCTGGTCGCCGGGCACGGAGCGCACCTCGAAGACGAATTCGGCCAAGTCCGGCACGATGTTGAGGATGCTGCCGGCGCGGAAGGTGCCGGTGTGGACGGTGGTATAGGGCGGCTCAAACCCCTCCGCCCGATGGCCTTCCGCCGCGAAGCGGCGTGCTTGGGCCTTAAGGAACGCCACCGCCTCCGCCGCCGCCTCCAGCGCGTTGGCGGTGCGGTGCGCCTGGCTCGAATGGCCGGTGCGGCCGGTAACCTCGACCTCCCAGGACGCATAGCCCTTATGCGCCACCACGGGTGCCATGAGGCTCGGCTCACCCACGAGGCATAGCGCCGGCAGGGGGCCGTGCCGGGCCAGGCTGTTCACCAGCAATGGCGCGCCGGCGAAGGTGGTCTCCTCATCGAAGGATAGGCAGAGATGGATCGGCCGCGCCAATGGGCGCGCGGTGAAGGCAGGCACCGCCGCCATGACGCAGGCCCAGAAGCCCTTCATATCCACGGTGCCGCGCCCAGTCAGCCGGCCATTGGCCTCGCGCAGGGCGAAGGGGTCCGCTGCCCAGGCCTGGCCTTCCACCGGCACGCAGTCGCCATGTGCCGAAAGCGCCACCCCGCCGGCCACCGCCGGGCCGATCATGGCATGCAGCGCCGCCTTCTGGCCGGTGGCATCCAGAACGCGCCGGGATGCCACGCCATGCCGGGCGAGTTCATCCTGCACGAACTGGACAAGATCCAGATTGCTGCGCGCGCTGGTCGTATCGAACGCCACCAGCCGCGCCAGAATCCCGACCGAATCGGACTCCGCCCCCATCCGCGAGTATCTCCCTTGCCGTCACTCTATACGGCCCGGGAATGGGCGCAATTCGATGTCGTCCTATTGCGCGAGGCCAAGGTCGCGCAGCACCGTCCGGTTCATCGCGCTCTCAGCGGCGAAGCGCTCCTGAAAGGCTGTGCCGGGCAGGTAGCGCGGCACCGCGTTCATCCGTTCCGCCGCCTCCCGGAAGCTGGTGCTGGCCACTGCGGTGGCGCAGGCTCGCCCCAGTGCCGCCGCGGCGGCGTCGGGCATGCCGACGGGGCCGATCAGCCCTCCGGCGGAGCTGCCCTCGATCGGGTGGCCAAGTTCCGCCACTGTCGGCACCTGCGGCAGGGCAGGCATCCGTTCCAACCCGAAGACCCCCAGGATGGGCAGGCCGGCATTGGTGGGGATGGAGGGGCTTTCGACGAAGACCTGGATCTGCCCGCCGAGCGCCGCGGTCGCCATCGGCCCGGCGCCTGTGAAGGGCACATGCAACCCATCCACCCCCGCCGACTTCAGCAGCGCGGCCATCAGGATGTGCTGTGTGCTGCCCTGGCCGGGGGAGCCATAGACCAGCGCCTCCTTCCCCGACCGCGCATGAGCGATCATGCCCGCGAAATCCTGGAACGGCGCGCCGCGGCCGGCCACCAGCACTTGCGGGTTGTCATAGACCAGACAGAGGAAGCGAAAGCTGTCCATGGAATAGGACAAGGATTGCAGATGCGGCTGCGCCGTCAGCGGATTGTTCGGCGACATGCCGATGGTGTAGCCATCAGCCGCCGCGCGGGCGATTTGCGCATCGCCGATGGTGCCCGCCGCGCCGCCGCGGTTGACGATGACCACCGCCTGTCCCAGCGCCCGGCTGAGCTCAGGCTGTAATGCGCGGGCCATGAGGTCCGTATTGCCGCCGGGCGGATAGGGCACGACCATCTGCAGGGCGCGGGATGGGTAGCCGTCCTGCGCCCAGGCGGTGCCGGCGGCCAGCAGCAGCCCGAAGGCGAACGCAATTTGCGTCTTCATCGTATTTCCCCCAACGGTTTTCTTGTCAGGGGACGCTTGCGCGCAGGGTCGAGGCGGTCAAGGCCGCCGAGCGGCGGCGGGGTTCCGGGGAGGTGTCAGCGCGCCGCGCGCGCCTCCGCCACCAACCGCTCAAGTGTTGGCAGATCCACCGCGCCAGGCACCAGGGTGCGGCCGATCACCAGGGCCGGCGTGCCCTCGATGCCAAGCGACTGGGCCAGGTTGAGATTGGCCTGAATGCGCGCGGCCACCGCCGGATCGTCCATGTCCCGGCGCAGCCTAGCCCAATCCAGCCCCGCGCGTTCCGCCTGCTGGCGCAGCACCGGCTCCGTCGGCTCGCTCCGTAGCACCATCAGCGCATCATACAGCCGGCTGTAGCCACCCTGGCGCTGCGCCGCGAGCAAGGCGCGAGAGGCCAGCACGCTGTTCGGGCCGAGGATCGGCAGGTCCTTCATCACCACGCGCAGATTGGGGTCGCGGCGGATCAACGCCTCCATGGTGGGGTGCAGCTGCTTGCAGTAGCCGCAGCGCGCATCAAAGAACTCGACCAGCGTCACGTCGCCCTGCGGGTTGCCCTTCACCGGGTCCGCCGCATCGCGGAACAGCGCCGCCTCCTGCGCACCGATCGCCTCCCGCTGCGCGGTCGCACGCGCGGCCCGCTCGGCCGCCTCCAGCCCGCCTATGGCGTCGCGCAGGATGGTTGGGTCATCGCGCAGCGCCTGGCGGAGGATTTCGACAATCTCAGCACGCTGAGCGGGGGTGAAGCCTTGGGTCCAGCCGGTTATGGGCAGGGCCAAGGCCAGCAGCAGGGCGGCGGCCCGGATCATCTGACGCATGTGAATCCTCATCGGCCGCGTTGCGGCGGTTGGTTCTCGGGCGCGGCGGCATTGCGAAGATCCTGCGCCCGCAGCCGCTGCGGACCGGTCGGCAGCGCGGTCGCGGCCCGGGTGGCGAGCGTCCGGGCGCTGCGCGGGTCGCCCAGCAGCAGTGCTTCCTCGGCCAGCGCCAGGTCGGCCTGCGGCATATTGCCCAGCCTGCCCTGCGCCACCGCCATCTGGCGCCAGACGAAAGGGCTGTCACGTTCTGTGCGCAGCGTCGATTCCAGTTCAGCCACCGCCCGGTGCAGCTGGGCGGGCTGGCCGAGCTCGATCAACACTCGGGCATGGCTCAGCCGGATCATCGGCTCATCCGGCGCCAGGCGGCTGGCCTGGGCATAGGGGACCAGCGCCTCCGCGGGCCGGTGGCCCTCGAACAGGATCTGGCCCTTGAGTTCATGTAGCCAGGGGCTGCGCGGCGCCTCCGCGATCAAGGCATCGATCATCGCAACAGCTTCCGGAATGCGGCCGGAGCGGAATTGCGCGATGGCACGGGCATAGCGGGCGGGGCCGGAGGTGTCGCTCGGTGGGTAACGGCGCCAGGTCATCGCCGGCGGGTCGATGAAGCCATCCAGCTTCGCCCGCACCATGGCGAAGCCCTCCTCGAAGCCCGGCGGCACCGGCGCATTCGCATGGCGAGACCGGGCGATGTGCTCGCGGGCAAACTCCAGCCGGTCACGGGATAGCGGGTGGGTGCGGAAATACGGGTCCTGACGTCCGACGGCCAGCAGTTCCTGCTCCAGCAGCTTTTCCAGCAGCGACTCCATGCCGCGGGAGGACCAGCCGAGCCTGTCCAGATAGGTCACCGCCGCCTGGTCAGCCGATTGTTCCTGGGCGCGAGTGAAGGCGTAGAACTCCCCCATTGCGCTGGCTTGGCCACCCAGCATTCCGGCCGCCAACGCGCCGGATTGCCCGGTCGCCGCAGCTGCCGCGCCGCCCAGCAGCATGGCAGCGACGGAGCGCAGCATGGCCGCGCGCATCTCATCCGGCATCCGCGCCAGGTGCCCGCCGGCGATGTGGCCAGTCTCATGCGCGAGCACGCCGATCAGTTCCTTCACCGACCCCGCCTGCTGGATAAGTCCGGTGTGGATGAACAGCCGGTTGCCGGTGCTGACGAAGGCGTTTATGGCGCGGTTCTGGATCAGCGTGATCCGAACCAGTCCGGGATCAACGCCTGCCGTGCGGAACAGCGGGTGGGACAGGCGGCGGACCAGATTTTCGGTCTCCGCATCCCGGATGGTCACGATCCGCTGCGAGGCCTGCTGCGCCGCGGCCGATCCGGGGGCGACCAGCGCGACGAGAAGGGCGAGGACGACCAGGATGACCACCAGCTTGGTGCCGGCGATCGAAAAGGCCAGGGGGCGCGACATGGCGACCAGCCTAGCGCGATCGACGCCCTCGGCCCACCCCGAGGCTTGTAACACGCCCCGCCAGGGCCGCCGGTTCGCCGCGCTGGCCCTGCTGCCGTTGCTAGCGGCCTGTGGCGCCACGGACAGCACAACCAGCGGCTTGCAGGCCGGGCAGGAAGGCTTCGTGCGCGGCTTCCTCGGCGGCGTTGCCGCGGAGGAACCACGTGCTGCGCTGATCGCGCGCGACGTGCTCTCGGCTGGTGGGTCTGCGGCGGACGCGGCGGTGGCGGCGGGCTTCGCACTCTCCGTCACCCTTCCCTCACGTGCCGGACTTGGCGGCGGCGGCGCCTGCCTGCTGTACGTGCCGAGTAGGAACGAGGTGGAGGCCATCGTCTTTCCGCCCGGCCCGCGCGCCTCGGTACCGCCAGGCGCCGACCGGCCGGCTGCCCTGCCATTGATGGCGCGCGGCCTGTTCGCCCTGCATGCCCGCGCCGGCCGCCGGCCTTTCGAGGAATTGATCGTCCCGGCGGAACAGGCAGCGCGATTCGGCACCGAGGTCAGCCGCGCCTTTGCCGCCGACCTCGCCGCCGTCGCCGGGCCGCTGTTTGCCGATCCGGGCGCCGCCGCAGCTTTCGCGGCCCCGGGCGGCCAGCCGCTGGCCGCCGGTGCACGGATGACGCAGGTCGACCTTGGCAGCACACTCGCCACGCTACGGACCGCCGGCGTGGGTGATCTGCACCAGGGCGCGCTGGCGCGGCGGATGGAGGAAACCTCCCGCGCCGCTGGCGGCATGCTGACGGTGCCTGAAATGCGGGAAGCGGTACCCCGGGTGGTGCCGCCGCTGCAGGCGCGGCTTGGGAATGATGTGGTGTCCTTCCTGCCGCCGCCGGCCGATGGCGGCCTGGCCGCTGCGGCCGCCTTCGCCGCGCTGCAGGCCGGCACCGCCGCGCCCGGCGCAGCCGCGCGAGGCGAGGCTGTCGCTGCGGCCTGGCGGGCGCGTGGCGGGGAGCCCATGACGCTACTGGCCTCAGCCGATTTGCCGGGCGGCGGGTTGGGCCTGCTGCCGGCCTCGACTGGGCTCGTCGTGGTCGACCGTGACGGCATGGCGGTGACCTGCGCCTTCACCATGAACAACCTGTTCGGCACCGGCCGCGTCGCGCCGGGCACCGGCGTGCTGCTGGCCGCGGCGCCTGGCATCGGCGAGGTTCAGCCGCCATTGCTCTCGGCCGGGCTGGTGCACAGCCCCAATCTGCGCGCCTTCCGCGCCGCCGCTGCCGGCAGCGGCCAGCAGGCGGCGCCGATGGCCGTGGCGCTGCCGCTGTCCCAGGTCATGGGCGGGGTGGCGCCGGCGCAGGCCGCGGGTTCGGCGCCGCAGCCGGGCCGCACCCAGTTGCTGTCCTGCCCGCGCTATCTGCCTGGCGACGCAAACGCCTGCCAGGCGGTGACGGATCCGCGCGGCGCCGGCCTCGCCGCGGGTGCCGTGGACCGCTGAGGGCGTGGCGCTGAAGGTCGGAAGGGGGGCGGAAGCGCCGCCCTTCCTGGTGATGGATGTGATCGCGGCGGCCAATGCGCGTGCCGCAAGCCTGCCTGCCGGCGCCCCCGGCGTGCTGCGCATGGAGGTCGGCCAGCCCGGCAACGGCGCGCCCCGCGGGGCGGAGGAAGCCGCCATCCGCGCGCTGCAATCGCGCCGGCCGATGGGGTACACGGAGGCCTTCGGCCTCGCTTCCCTGCGCGCCCGCATCGCGCGGCACTACCTGGACCACTACGGCGTAGCGGTGGCGGCGTCGCGCATCGCGGTGACGGTGGGGGCCTCCGGCGCCTTCCCGCTGGCCTTCCTGGCGGCCTTCGACGCGGGCGACCGAATCGCCATGGCGGCGCCCTTCTACCCGCCCTACGCCAATATCCTGACCGCGCTCGGCATGGTGCCGCAGCTGCTGCCCTGTGACGCCTCGACCCGTTTCCAGCCAACGCTGGCGATGCTGGAGAGACTGGACCCGCTGCCCGCCGGGCTGATCGTTGCCAGTCCGTGCAACCCGGCCGGCACCATGCTCGCCCCCGACGACTTTTCCGCGATTGCCCGCTGGTGTCATGACAGGGGCGTGCGCCTGGTCTCGGATGAGATCTATCACGGCTTGTCCTGGGGCAGCGTGGCAGAGAGCACCGCCGCGGCCTTCAGCGACAGCGCCATCGTGGTGAACAGTTTCTCGAAGTATTTCTGCATGACTGGCTGGCGGATCGGGTGGCTGCTGCTGCCGGAGGATCTGTGCAGGCCGGTGGAGCGGCTGGCGCAGAACCTGTTCATCAGCGCCCCGCACATCGCGCAGGTCGCCGCTGAAGCCGCCTTCGACTGCACCGCCGAGCTGGAGGCCAACAAGGACGGCTACCGCCGCGCCCGCGCCGCGCTGCTGCTGGGCCTGCCACAGGCGGGCTTCGACCGCATCGCCGCCGCCGACGGCGCCTTCTACCTGTGGTGCGACATCGGGCATCTCAGCAATGACAGCCTAGATTTCTGCGCCCGCATGCTGGAGGGCGCGGACATCGCCGCCTCCGCCGGCGTCGATTTCGACCGCGAGCGCGGCCACCGCTTCCTGCGCTTTAGCTATTGCGGGGCGGAGGCGGAGGTGGTGCAGGCGCCGGCGCGGCTGAAGGCCTGGCTCAGGCGCTAAGCGGCCCACCCCAACGCCACCAACCAGCCGGCAGCGCCGAAGCGGCCGTGGCGGCGTGAGTGGGCGAGGGAAACAGTGCGAAGCAGGTTGCGCCCGACCCGCTCATCCGCGCCACCAGGCAGCCGGGCTGCGCTGCCAGGGCGGCCAGCACCTCAGCCACCTGAGGGCACAGGCCGATCGCGGCGTCCTGCAGGTCATTGCCCAGCGGGCGCAGCCACGCGGCCAGCTCGGCGGCATTCGCCCAGCATTCCGGGAAGGTGGCGGGGGCGGAAAAGCCGGCTCGGCGGGCACCGAAGACGGCGGGCGTGGCCAGGGGCAGGCGCG
This sequence comes from Falsiroseomonas sp. E2-1-a4, assembly GCF_051433165.1. Lineage (NCBI taxonomy): Bacteria > Pseudomonadati > Pseudomonadota > Alphaproteobacteria > Acetobacterales > Roseomonadaceae > Falsiroseomonas > Falsiroseomonas sp. E2-1-a4. Next base: position 8,334 of record NZ_JBHMFS010000006.1, read on the forward strand.
GATTGGCGAGCAGCAGGCCACAGGGCGGCAGCGGCGGGACCGGGGACAACAGCCCCCCTACCCCGCGCATCCGCGCCGGGCGGCCAGCGACGCAGACCGGGACATCGGCACCCAGCGTTGCCGCGATGGCGTCCAGATCCGCCTGAACGCCCCACAACCCGGCCAGCACACGCAGCCCTGCCGCGGCATCCGCCGAGCCACCACCGATGCCGGAGGCCACCGGCAAATGCTTCTCCAGCCGCAGCGCGGCATGGGGCGGGCATCCAGCAACGGCCGCCAGGGCGTGCGCGGCGCGGAGCACCAGATTATGCGGTTCCGCCGTCAGCGCCCCCGCCTCCGGCCCATCCAGCGCCAGGGTCAGCCGATCGGACGCCATGGCGGAAACGTGGTCGCCCGCGCCCGCAAATACCGCGAGGCTGTCCAACAGGTGAAAGCCATCCGAACGACGGCCGGTGACGCGCAGATACAGGTTCACCTTCGCCGGGGCGAAGCCCGGATCCTGCGCGCTCAATCGCGGCTCTGTGCCGTCGTGGCCGGCGGATCGGGCAGGCCGTCGCGCAATTTGACGGTGATCTTCTCCAACTCCGCCGCCTCCGGCTCCAGTCCCATCGCGCGGCGCCATTGAAAACGGGCTTCCTGACGCCGGCCAGCGGCCCAGTAGGCATCACCCAGATGGTCGTTGATGACGGAGTTTCGCGGCTCCAGCTCGACCGCGCGTTCCAGGGCGGCGATGGCGCCGGGAATGTCGCCCATGCGGAACAGCGCCCAGCCGAGGCTATCGACGATATTTCCGTCATTGGGCCGCAGCGCCACCGCGCGTTCCAGCATGCGGCGCGCCTCCGGCAGATCCCGGCCCTGCTCCACCCAGGTATAAGCAAGATAGTTCAGGACGTAGGGCTGCTCTGGAGCCAGCTCTAGCGCCCGCTTGAAATCCGCCTCTGCCCGCGGCCAGTTGCCGGAGCGCTCATGGGCTATGCCGCGGGCATAGTATAGCGGCCAGTCCGTCGCCCCGGGCGTCGGGATGCGTGCGAGTGCGGCGTCATAAGCCTGCACCGCATCCGGGAACCGGCTGCGTACCCGCAACATATCGCCGAGCCGAACCAGGGGTTGTGGCTGCTCCGGCAGGTCTGCCGCCAGGCCACGCAGCGCGGCCTCCGCCTCCTCCACCCGATCCATGCGGTCGAACAGCGTGGCGCGGCGCAATGCGGTGACGGGGGCGAGAGGATCGGCGCCCGGCACCGCCTCCAAGACCTGAAGCGCAGTGTCCGGGTGGCGCTCCTCGGCGTAGTTCTCCGCGATCAGCAGAAGGGTCGGCGAGAAATCCGGGCGCAGCCTTAGCGACAGCCGGGCCAGGATCAGCGCCGCATCGCCGCCCCCCTGCTGGCGCAGCGCCACCGCGAGCGTCAGGTAGGATTCGGAAATGCCTTCCACGGCGGAGGAAACAGGTCGGGTCTCAAGCAGGGCGCGGCGCTGCGCCGGACTGCTGGCCGCGAGCGCATAATCACCCAGCGCCCGGCCCAGCCCATCGACCAGCGCCATCGCCTCCCCCTCCCGCCCGCTGCGGGCGAAGATGGCGGCGGCCACCTGCAACAGGCGGAGCGAGGGATCGGGCGTTTCCGCCAGCGCCACGCGGATCGCACGCTCCGCCTCCCGCGGCCGGCCGGCAAGGTCGGCGATCAGCGCCATGTGCAGCGAATGGATGCCCCGTAGACGGCCGGTCTCAGCCAGCGGGCGCAGCGTGGCCAGCGCGGCATCGGTCTGGCCGCGGCCCTGCTGCACCCAGGCGAGCAGCAGCGGTTGGAGCAACTGCGCCGGGCCCTGCCGCGGCAGCGCGCGGATCCGCTGCTCCGCCCGGTCCCATCGCCCAGCCAGCGACTCGGAACCGACAAGTAGCAGCGCGGCGGCTTGGTTCTGCGGAAGACGGCGGGCAAGGCGCAGCGCCTCCGGCCTTCCGTCGAGCAGGGCGGCGGCAAAGGCACGGCTCAGCAATTCGCCCTGGTTCGGGTCTCGCCGCAGGGCCGCCAGCAGCCGATCGGCGGCCACGCGCGTGTCGGTTTCCGACTGCGCGAAGCGGCCAGAAAGGTAGTTGCCGAAGACGCCTTCGGGTTCTGCGGCTTCCGCCGCCGCAGTGGTGGCGGGGCTGGGCGTGCCGGCGGCGGCACAGCCGGACAGCAGCGCGGCCACGAGCAGAAGGGCGCGACGGGGCGGGACGGACCATATCATGCCGGTTACCCTAGCAGCCCTGCGCGGCGCTTCGCCAGAACGGCATTGATGCATCGCAGCAGCGGGGCGGTCCCCCGCCGCCAGCGTGGCCCCCATGCCACAGCCCCGGGCAAACCGGCGTGGAGCGCGAAACACGGCGACATGAAATGGACGTTTGTTCATCCGACCTGCGCCTCGCCGCGGTTACGTTTCGTTCCTCGACCGAGAAACGGGAGTATATTGATGCATCGCCACGTCCTTGCCCTGTTCGCGTTGCTCGCCGGCCTCGTGGCCGCCGGCTCAGCGCAGGCACAGAATCGGTTTTGGCTGGTCAATGAGACCGGGCAGACCATCGAGCGTGCCTATGTCTCGTCCTCGCGCGTTTCCAACTGGGGCCCGGACATCCTCGGCACCTCGGTGCTTCCGTATGGGGAACGGGTCTGGGTGGTTCCCTCCTTTGGCGACTGCGTGCTGGATTTGCGCGTGACGTTCCAGGGCGGCGGGGAATCCACGCGCATGCAGGTGAATGCATGCCGAGTCAGCCAGATCGTCTTCGGCGGCCGCGGCGCTGGGGCGGGAGCTGGCGCACAGGTTGCGCCATCTCGGCCCGCTGTCATGAATCCGTCCTTCAATTTCGTGAACGGCACGAACACCACTATCAGGGAGCTTTATGTCTCATTGGCCACCGATGGCGGCTGGGGGCAGGACCGGCTGGGCACGCAGGTGATGCGGCCGGGCCAGCGCATCCCCGTATCCCTGCCTGCCGGCGTGACCTGCGCTGTGGATATGCGGCTAGTCTACATGGATGGCCGGTCCTTCGAACGGCGGCGGCAGCAAACCTGCAACCTGAACAGCTTCGTCTGGCGGTGAGGGACCAGGCGGGGCGAAGTCACGAGTAGGGCGGACCTTCCGAGGCGGTGTCGGCAGCCTCCTATCCTCCTGACGGTCCGACGGGCGGGGCCAGGCGGCAGCCGAAGGCAGCTCTTGCAGGGCGCGCCCGCGGCGCCCGACCCGCTTCGGCACTGGTGGCTCCACCTGATGTTGCCGACGGGTCGATCATCTGGTTGCGCGCCCGCAGCTGGGGGCCGCGCAACGGATGATTGAGAAAGCATCGGACCCCGAGCCCCGGACCCAAGCGCCGGCCCGCGGCGGCCATTACGATGCGCAGCCCTCCCACGCCCGGTAGTTGCGCGGCGGCCCGCCCCCGGCGCAGGCTACGCGCCGGATCGGCCAGGAAGGAACCTTGACCATGCCGGATGGCACCACCCCCCTGCTGCTTCGGCAGGACAGCGAATCCGGCGTCACGCGGCTGACCCTCAACCGGCCAGACAGCCGGAACAGCCTGTCCTTCGCCATGCTCGGCGCGCTGCTGCATGCGCTGGAGGAAATCGCACAGGACCCAGCCGTGCGCGTCGTGGTGCTCGCCGCCGCCGGTCCTGTGTTCTGCGCCGGCCATGATCTGCGGGAGATCACCGCGCATCGCAATGACGAAGATGAAGGCCGCGGCTTCTACGCCGCCGCCATGCAGCGCTGCGCTGCGGTGATGCAGGCGATCGTCGCCCTGCCCCAGCCGGTGATCGCAGAGGTGCAGGGGATCGCCACCGCCGCCGGCTGCCAGCTTGTGGCGAGCTGTGATCTGGCGCTGGCCAGCGAGTCCGCCAGGTTCTGTACGCCCGGCGTCGATATCGGTCTGTTCTGCTCGACCCCGGCCGTAGCCCTGTCTCGCGCAGTGGCGGCCAAGCCGGCGCTGGAGATGCTGCTGACCGGCGCCATGGTGCCGGCAGCGGAGGCGCAGCGGATTGGCCTGATCAATCGCGTGGTGCCGGCGGCAGAACTGACGGAGGCGACGATGGCGATGGCGGCGCAGATCGCCGCACGGTCGGCGCATACCGTGCGGCTCGGCAAGGCTGCCTTCCACCGCCAGCGTAGCCTGCCGCTCGATCAGGCCTACGCCCATTGCGCGGCGGTGATGACCGACAATCTGCTGGCGGCCGACGCGGCGGAAGGTATTGGCGCCTTCCTCGCCAAGCGCAGCCCCGTCTGGCAAGACCGCTGAGACCACCGAGTAGGCCCACCCAGAAGGCCACAAGGATTCCAGGAATGGCTGCGACCGACTACGATGCCCTGCCCCGCACACCCGCCAACCACCAGCCGCTGACACCGCTGCTGTTCCTGGGACGCGCGGCCATCACCTTCCCCGAGCACACCGCCGTGGTTCATGGCGCGGTACGCCGCAACTACCGCGAACTGCGCGCGCGCTGCGTCGCGCTCGCCGATGCACTGGTGAAGCGCGGCGTGGTGCGCGGGGATACGGTGGCGGTGCTGCTGCCCAACATCCCCGAGATGCTGGAATGTCACTACGGCGTGCCGATGTCGGGCGCCGTGCTGAACACGCTGAACACGCGGCTGGATGCCGGGACCATCGCCTACTGCCTCGACCACGGTGAAGCGAAGGTCCTGGTGGTGGATCGCGAATTTGCGCCCCTTGCCCGCATGGCGCTGACCCAGTGCAAGGTGCGGCCGCTGCTCGTGGAGGTGGATGATCCAGAGGCGAGCGAGGCCGCGCGCGCCAACCGGTTGGACGGCGCGCTGGATTACGAGGCGCTGGTCGCCGAGGGCAGCCCCGACTACGCCTGGGCGCTGCCAGCCGATGAGTGGGACGCAATCTCCCTGAACTATACATCCGGCACGACGGGGCGCCCGAAAGGCGTGGTCTACCATCACCGCGGCGCCCAACTGCTCGCGATCGGCAACATGCTGTCCGCCGGCATTGGCAAGCATCCGGTCTATCTCTGGACGCTGCCGATGTTCCACTGCAATGGATGGTGCTTCCCCTGGTCGATCACCGCGCAGGCCGGCACCCATGTCTGCCTGCGCGCCGTGCGCGGCAATGCGATGTGGGCGCTGATGGCCAGTGAGGGCGTGACCCATATGTGCGGCGCGCCGATCGTCATGGCGACGCTGCTGGCCACCGCCGAGGCCGAGAAGAAACCCCTGCCGCATCAGGTGCAGTTCGTCACCGCCGGTGCACCACCGCCGGAGGCCGTGCTGGGCGCGATGAAGGAATCCGGCTTCGCGGTCTGCCATGTCTATGGCCTGACTGAATGCTACGGCCCCTCCGTGGTGAATGAATGGAACCACGCCTGGGATGCAAAGCCCGCGCCGGAACAGGCGGCGCTGATGGCGCGTCAGGGCGTGCGCTACATCGCGCTTGAAGGCCTCATGGTGATGGACCCCGACAGCATGGCGCCGATCCCGGCCGATGGGGCCTCCATGGGCGAGGTGATGATGCGCGGCAACGTCGTGATGAAAGGCTACCTGAAGGACGCTGCGGCGACCGAGAAGGCCTTCGCCGGCGGCTGGTTCCACACCGGCGACCTCGCCGTGACCTTCCCCGATGGCTACATCCAGCTCAAGGACCGCTCCAAGGACATCATCATCTCAGGCGGCGAGAACATCTCCTCAATCGAGGTCGAGGATGCGCTGTACAAGCATCCCGCCGTCGCGGTCGCCGCCGTGGTGGCAAGGCCCGATGAGAAATGGGGCGAGACCCCATGCGCCTTCATCGAACTGAAGCCGGGCGCGACAGCGACGGCGGAGGAACTGGTGGCCTGGTGCAAGGGCCGGCTCGCCAGTTTCAAGGTGCCGCGCCATGTGATTTTTGCCGAACTTCCGAAGACCAGCACCGGGAAGATCCAGAAGCACGTGCTACGGGCCCAGGCGCGAGAGGGTACTGTCTGACCGCGAAACTTTGCTTGCACATCCGGCAGGGCTTCCCCATCATCCTGCTCATCCATCAACAACCGAAAGGAGGTGATCCAGTGTCTCATGGTATCAATGCGGGCGACCGTTCCGCGGCCTGGATCATCGCCACCGCCAGCGCGGCGGCGAGTCACTAGTCCCAGGCGGTAACGCCACAGGATCCATGCAAAGGCCCCGGCGGAGCGATCCGCCGGGGTTTTTCTTTGGGCGGGACGCGGCGGAGTCAGACCCCGCCGCCATCCACCACGAAGCTCTGCGCGGTGACCACCGCGCTGTCATCGGCGGCGAGCCACAGCACCATGCGCGCCAGGTCGGGGGGCATCACCTTTCGCTTCAGGCATTGTTTCTCCATGGTCCGCGCCACCGCGTCCGGCGTCGCCCACAGCGCCTCCTGCCGCTCGGTGAAGACCCAGCCGGGCACCACCTCATTCACCCGGATGCCATCCACGCCGAGGTCGCGCGCAAGGCCGCGGGTCAGGCCGCGCACGGCGGATTTCGCGGTTGTATAGGCGGGCATACCGCCCTGCGCGTTCATCCAGCTCACGCTGCCCATGTTGATGATGGACCCGGCGCCGGCCTCGCGCATCGCCGGCGCCACGGCCTGGGCGCAGAAGAACATATGGCGCAGGTTGGTGGCCATGCGCTCGTCCCAGTAATCGGGCTCGACATCCTCCATGCCGTGGCGGTCGTCGCGGGCGGCGTTGTTCACCAACACCTGCACCGCGCCCAGCTGTGCCGCGACCTCGGCGATGGCGGCGCGCAGGGCGGCGATGTCGCGCAGGTCGCAGCGTAGGAACAGCGCCCCTGTCTCCCGCGCCACGCGCTGGCCGCCGGCCTCATCGAAATCCAGGAAGGCCACGCGCGAGTCCTGGCGGGCGAAATCCGCCACGACCTCCGCTCCGATGCCCGACGCCCCGCCGGTCACCAGAACCACCTTCCCCACCAGAGACGGGTAGCGCGCGAAGCCCATCATCGTCATCCCCGTTGCGGTGGCAGCAGCGGCTGCGGGTCGAGGAAAAGCTGGTACCAGGACAGCGAGAAATGCAGATGCGGGCCGGTGACGCGGCCGGTCGCGCCCATCAGCGCGATGCGCTCCCCCTGCTCCACCACCTGGCCGTCACGGGCGATGCGCTCCGACAGATGCGCATACAGCGTGTTCACGCCCTGCCCATGATCCACCACCAGGATCTGGCCGAAGAAGAAGAAATCGCCGGACAGCGTCACCCGCCCCGGCAGCGCCGCGGTGATGGGCGTGCCGGTTGGCGCGGCGACGTCCAGCCCGTAATGCGGCTGGCGCGGCTGGTCATTCAGGATGCGCTGGCTGCCGAAGATGCCGCTGATGCGGCCGCGCGCCGGCCAGGCCATATCAGCCATGAAGCCCGTGCCGGCACTGTCCAGCGCCCGCGCCGCGGCAAGCTGCGCGCGCTCGCGAGTGATGCGGCGAAGCGCCGCCGCATCCGGGCTGACCATACCGCCGGGCAGGCCAGTGATGCGTTGGATGTCCCAGTCCCGCTTCGCTACCGGCAGGCGCCGTTCCTCCCGTCGTCCATCCGGGTGGGTGATGGCGAGGCTGGCGCTATCATCATGGTCGCGGCCGAAGCCCATGGCGAATTGCCCGCCCGGCGCCACGCGGACCGGCTTGCCATCCAGCTCCATCCGCGTGCCGGGCGGCGCCTGGCCGCGCAGCAGCCCGCCCTGGGCGACCACGCCGTTCCAGGTGATCGATTGCGCCGCGACGGGGCGGGCGCAGGCCAGCAGCAAAGCAGGGGCGGCGAGCATCAGACGACGAGCGATCAAAGCAGGCTCTCCTGCGCCGGCGGCGCCTTGGGGGTTCGGCTGCGCTTCGGCGCCTCGCCGTCTGCGGTGGCAAAAACATCCCCATCGGCGAAGGCGATCGAAAGTTTCGCCCCGGGCGCCACCTGCGCAGCGCGGGTCAGTGCCTGGCCCTGCGCGTCGCGGACCAATGAGAAGCCGCGCGACAGCACGGATTGGTAGGACCCGGCCTCCAGCCGCGCCGAAAGCCCGGCCAGCTTCGCCGCCTTTTCCCGCATCAGCGCGGAAAGCGGCGCGACAGAGAAGGCCTGCAGCGCACGCGCGCCCTGGGCGCGCTGCGCCAGCCGCGCGAAAGCCGCGCCATTGCGGCCCTCCAGCAAGGCGAGTGTCGCGCGACGGGCGGCGATGCCGGCGCGGGGGTTCGGCATCGGCAGCCGTGCCAGCGCCTCATGCCGCCGCCAGACGAAGGCGACGAGGGCGGGGGCCAAGCATTCCTCCGCCTCGTCCAGCCTGCGGCGCAGGTCTGTCACGCGAGCGGGCACATCCGGCAAGCGGCGTTCCAGCCGCAGCAGCACCGTCTCCGCCGCCCGCAACTGCCGCACCATGGCGCCGCGCAGCCGTGCCTCCCGCTGTGACAGGTCAGCCAACAGATCGGCCCGCGCCGGCACGGCCATCTCCGCCGCCGCGGTGGGCGTCGGCGCACGGCGGGCGGATGCAAAATCGATCAGCGTGGTATCCGTTTCATGCCCCACGGCCGAGATCAGCGGAATCGCAGAGGCAGCGGCGGCGCGCACCACCACCTCCTCGTTGAAGGCCATGAGGTCCTCCAGGCTGCCGCCGCCGCGCGCCACGATGATGACGTCCGGGCGCGAAATGGCCCCGCCCGCGGGCAGCGCGTTGAAGCCGGCAATGGCGGCGGCAATGCGTTCCGCAGCCCCCTGGCCCTGCACCGGCACCGGCCACAGGATCACGTGGCGCGGGAAGCGACGCGCGATGGTCGTGCGGATATCCTGGATCACCGCGCCGGCCTCGCTGCTAACCACGCCGATCACCACCGGCAGCCGCGGCAGCGGACGTTTCCGGTCCTCCTCGAACAGACCCTCGGCCAGCAGCTTCTTCCGCAGCATCTCGATGCGGGCGAGCAGTGCACCCTCGCCCGCGAATTCCAGGCGGTCGATGACAAGCTGGTATTTGGACCGGTCCGCATAGGTGGTGATGCGGCCGGTGGCGATGACCTCCACGCCATTCTCGGGCTGGATCGCCAGCCGCGGCACGGTGGTCTTCCAGATCACCGATTCGAGCTTCGCATTCTCATCCTTCAGCGACAGGTACCAGTGGCCGGAGGGGTAGCGCTTCGCCTCACACACTTCGCCGCGCACGCGGACGCGGGCGAAGGCGCCTTCCAGCGTGCGGCGGACGGCACCGGCTATCTCGGAAACCGCGTATTCGGGAAGGTTGCTGGTGGTGGGGGTGAGCGTCGTGTCCATGCGCGGACCCTATGCTAGGAGGCGCCCTGCGCGAAGCGGGTCGGGGATATCGTGATGCGGGTGCTGGTGGTGGGTGGCGGCGGCCGGGAACATGCGCTGTGCTGGGCGATCGCCAAATCGCCGAAGCTGGCGAAGCTGTGGTGCGCCCCTGGCAATCCGGGCATCGCCGCGGTGGCCGAGTGCGTGGCGATCGGGGCGGAGGATATCGCTGCGCTCACCGCCTTCGCCGAGGCCCATGCCGTGGACCTGGTGGTGGCCGGGCCGGAGGCGCCGCTGACGCTTGGCTTGGCCGATGCCTGCGCCGCCGCCGGCATCCCCTGCTTCGGCCCCTCTGCCGCCGCCGCGCGGCTCGAGGGTAGCAAGGCCTTCTGCAAGCAGGTGGCCGATGCCGCCGGCGTGCCGACCGCCGCCTGGGCGCGGTTCGAGGATGCCGCCGCTGCGCGAGCCTATCTGGCGCAGCAGGGCGCACCCATTGTGGTGAAGGCGGATGGCCTGGCTGCCGGCAAGGGCGTGGTGGTGGCGATGACGCTGGCGGAGGCCGAGTCGGCCATCGCCACCATCATGGAGGACCGCATCCATGGCAGCGCCGGCGCCGCCGTGGTGATCGAGGAATTCCTGGACGGCGAGGAAGTCTCCTTCTTCGCGATCTGCGACGGGACTGAGGCGCTGGCCTTCGGCGCGGCGCAGGACCACAAGCGGGTCGGTGACGGCGATACTGGTCCGAATACCGGCGGCATGGGCGCGTACTGCCCCGCGCCGGCCTTCACGGACGCGCTGCGCGACGAGGTGATGGCCCGCTTCATCCGCCCCACCTTGGCCGAGATGGCTCGCCGCAGCACGCCCTTCCGCGGCGTGCTGTTCGCCGGGCTGATGCTGACGGCCAGCGGCCCCAAGCTCATCGAATACAACGTCCGCTTCGGCGACCCGGAATGCGAGACGCTGCTGCCCCTGCTGCGATCCGACCTGCTGCCAGTGCTGCACGCGGCGGCCACCGGCAGCCTGGAGGGCGTGACGCTGGACTGGAACTCGGCGCACAGCCTGGTGGTGATCCTGGCCGCCGAGGGCTACCCCGGCACGCCGCGCCGCGGCACGGCCATACGGGGGCTGGAGACGGCCGCCGACCACCCAGGCGTGCTGGTCTTTCATGCGGGCACCACACGCGACGCGGACGGCACGATTCGTGCCGCCGGCGGACGTGTGCTGGCGGTGCAAGCGAAGGGCGCTAGCCTGGAAGCGGCGCGCGATGCCGCCTATGCGGCGGTGGAGGCGATCGACTGGCCGGAGGGTTTCGCGCGGCGGGATATCGGCTGGCGCGCCCTCGGCTGAACGCCCGCCTGGGTCAGACCGGCTCCGGCCAGATGAAGCGCTGGCGCTCCAGATAGGCCAGTCGCGCGGCGAGATCCTCCGCCGCGCAGGCCATCACGGACACCACGCCCACGCCTACCTCGCGCGCACCCGCTTCAGCGGTCTCCGGCGCCGCATCGGCCTCGATGACGAGTTCCATCAAGCGCGCGCCCACCGGTACCTCCAGCGCCGCCACGGCGCGGGCCTCGGCGGCAAGTTCCAGCACCAGCGGCTCCGCCCCAATGGTCGCCAGCGTCACCCGCTGCGCCCGCGCGGGCGCGCGCAACATCAGGTGCAGGCGTAGCGTGCCTTGGGCGACTTCGGGCAGCGGCAGGCGCAGCAGAGCGCGGCCCGGGCGTGTCCAGCAGCCCCAATCCTCCGCGGCGTGCCAGCCCTCCCCGGCGCGCAGCAGATCGGCCAAGGCCATCTCCGGGCTGGGCAGCGGGGCTGCGATCTCGGCCAGGCGATGGACCGCGCCGAAGGAAGCATCAAGCGGGGGCGCTGCCTCGGCGGGGGGTACCGAGGCCAGACGGGCCAGCAGATCCTCCGTCACCTGGTCCCAGGCGCGCAGCTTAAGCCCGGCCCGCACCTTGGCCTCCTGCGCCTGTCGATAGGCCGGGTCGAAGGCGAGGCGTTCGATGGCGTCGAGGAAATCCGGCTCGCTCTGGTGGCGGAAATGCTGGGCGAGGCCGAGGCCTGCCTCCAGCAACCCGCTGTGGTCGGGCGCCAGCACCGCCTTGCCGTGGGACAGCGCCTCCGTCACCGGCAGGCCCCAGCCCTCATGGAAGGAATTGTACAGGGTGAACAGCGCGTCCTCATAGAGCCCGGCGAGCGCCGAATCCGGGACATCCGCCAGCAGCCGCACCCCATCCCGAAGCGCCGGCGCATTGCGCAGGAGGGCTATGGCAGAATCGGAGAGGTAGCCAGGCCGCCCCACCAGCACCAGCAGCGGCAGCGCCGCGGCGCCGTGCTTGCGGATCAGCGCCAGCCAGGCATTCAGCACGAACAAATGGTTCTTGCGCGATTCGAGCGTGCCGACGAACAGCACATAGGGTCGCCCGGCCAGCGCCGCGGCGCCGGGATGCGGGCGCGCCGCCGGCGGCACCCGCACCGGCTGCGCATCCAGCCGCAGCACGGAAACTGGCGGCGCCGGCAGGCCCGGCAGCAGCCTCGCGCGCAGCGCCTCGATATCCTTCCGCGTCGCCTCCGAAACGGATAGCAGCAAGTCGGCATGGGCGCCGAGGCCGGCGAACCAGCGGGCGAATTCCGCGACCATCGCCGGGGCATTGTGTTCCGGCACCACCAGCGGGCCGCAATCATGCACCAGGGCGGCGTAGCGCAGCCCATGCCGCGCCTTGGCCGCGCGCAGCGCCAGATTGTAGTCCCGCAGCCACCAGGATGAGCCGAGATTCACCAGCCAGGCGCCCTGGGGGAAGACGAATTCAGGCGCCGTCGCCACCGCCTCCCGCGCCAGGCCCACCGCTTCCCGCCAGGGAGCGTCCAGCAGGTCGGCGCCGGCCCGCGCCAGGGTCGCCAGCCGCAGGAATATCTCACGCGGCAGGGCGCGCCAGGTTCCGGCCGCCGCATCGAAGACCACCAGCAGAACGGTCGCCGCCGCGCTGCCGGGTCGCAGCGCGGGGCCCACGATCTCCATCTGCACGCGCTGGATGCCGGAGGGCGCGCGGTTGCCGCCGAACCAGGACACCAGGTCGGACAGGTCGAACACCACGGAAAGGTCGCCGAGCAGGGTCAGCCCCGCGCCTTCTTCCGCCGCCGCTTCCGCCAGCCCGCCCTCGGCCAGCAGCGTCGCCACCTCGCGCCAGGCCAGATCGCTGTCGGGCGTCAGGTCCAGTGCGCGGGCATAGGCGGCGCGCGCCGCAGCGCGGTCGCCGGCGCGCTTCAGGGCGTGTCCGATCTGGATCTGCAGGTCGGCATCCTCCGACATGCCACGTTCCGCTTGGCGGTAGGAGGCGACGGCCGCGAGCGGGTCGCCCTGCTCCTTCAAGCAGTGACCGTGCTGGACCCAGATGCCCCAATCATCAGGGTGCTGCGCAAGCCAGGCGGCGTAGCTTTCAGCGGCGCCGCTCCAGTCGCGCGCATCGCGTCGGCGATCCGCCTCCCCCAGCACGCCCGCACCCTCGCTCCGCCGCACCCCGTCCATGCCGGATGACCCCACCTCGTGGCCGCCCGGTCTACATCACATCAGGCCCGGCCGTAATTGTCTTCCAGCCGCACGATGTCATCCTCACCGAGATAGGAGCCGGACTGCACCTCGATCAGCGTCAGAGGGATCATCCCCGGATTCTCCAGCCGGTGAACGCAGCCCAGCGGCAGGTAGACGCTCTCATTCTCCCGCAGCAGAATCCGCTCCCCGTCCCGCTCCACCATGGCGGTGCCGGCGACCACCACCCAATGCTCGGCGCGATGGTAGTGCTTCTGCAGGGACAGCTTGCGGCCCGGCCGCACGCTGATCTTCTTAACCTGGAAGCGGGTGCCGATCGCGACGCCCTCATAGGCACCCCAGGGGCGATAGACGCGACGGTGTTCGGTCGCCTCCTTGCGCCCGGCTGCCTTCAGTTGCTCGACAATCTTCTTCACGTCCTGGGCGCGGTCGCGGTGGCAGGCCAGCACCGCATCATCCGTCACCACCAGCACCACATCGTCGAGCCCGACGACGGCGCTGAGAATGCCTTCCGAGCGCACGAAGCAGCGCCGTGCGCCCAGCAGGGCGACTGGACCCATGGTTGCATTACCCTCGGCGTCCTTGGCCGCAATATCCCACAGCGAGGACCAGTTGCCGACATCGGACCAGCCCGGATCGCAGGGCACCACGGCGGCGAGCGCCGTGCGCTCCATCACCGCGGTGTCGATCGATACAGATGGTGCCTGCGCGAAGCCGGCGCCAAGCCGCACAAAGCCCAGGTCCCGGGTGCCATCTGCCACCGCGCCGCGGGCCGCCCGCAGCACATCCGGCGCATGGGCGTCGAGCTCCGCCAACAGCGTGGCGGCGGTTGCGACGAACATGCCGCTGTTCCAAAGATGCTTGCCACCGGCCAGAAACCGCGCAGCGGTTGCGGCATCCGGCTTCTCGACGAAGCGGGCGATCTCCAGCGCGCCGTCCACACCCGGAAGCGGGGCACCCGCCTCGATATAGCCATAGCCGGTCTCCGGGACCGTCGGCCGGATGCCAAACGTGGCGATGCGGCCGGTGGCGGCGGCGGCGGCGGCAGAGTCCAGCGCCTGGCGCAGCGCCGGCACATCCTGCACTGCGGCATCGGCCGCCATGATCCACAGGGTGACGCCGGGGCTTTCCTCGCCGATCAGGACGGCGGCAGCGGCGATGGCGGCGGCGCTGTTGCGCGCCTCCGGCTCCAGGATGATGCGCGACCCCTCGATCCCGGCCTCGCGCAGCTGCTCGGCTACCAGGAAGCGATGCGCCTCCCCGCACACCACCACGGGCGGGGCAAAGCCAGGGCCGCGGGCTCGCTCGGCGGTTTCCTGCAGCATGGTCCCGGCGGAAACCAGCGGCCAGAACTGCTTCGGATAGCCCTCGCGGGAAAGCGGCCAAAGCCGGCTGCCCGTCCCGCCGCACAGAATGACGGGTACAATTGTTTCCTGCGGACCAGGCGGCGCGGAGCTGTCGGGCATGTTTCGCTCACTGTCGGACATGGGCCGGGTATGTCGCAGGGGTCGGCAAAAAGAAAGGCGGCGATGCGGAGTCTCCGTGTCATTGCGTGTCACCGGGGCGCTGGCATGCCGCGCCAAGGTTGACGACCGCCGCAGTAGGTCGCTTAACCGTCGCAGGCCCGCCCGGGCCCGGCAGGACGCCGCGCGGCTACAGGAAAGGGTGACCGGTGCCGAAGCCACGGATCGCGATCGACGGCTACAATCTGGCGCTGGACCAGGGCACGGGGGTCGCCACCTACGCCCGAAACCTGTCCCACCGGCTCGGCGCGCTGGGGGCGGAGGTCGGCGTTCTGTATGGCCAGCGCGGCTCCACCGGCGAGGACGGGCTGCTGCGCGAGGTCATGCTGTACGATGCCCGGCCGCGGCCGCCGCACTGGCTGAAGCGCGCCATCGACGACGCAGTCCACGCTATGAAGCTGTCCTATGGCGAGGAGGCGAAGCGCGTCCCGTTGACGGACAGCGTCATCCGTAGGGGACTGGAGGCGCGGCTGCCGCATGCGGATACGCTGTGGAATGCGCCGGAGCTGTTCCGCGCCGCCGTGCAAAGTTTCGGCCTGAAGAACAGGATGGGCCGCGTGCGGCTGCCGGACCAGCAGGATGTGATGCACTGGACCTACCCGCTGCCGCTGCTAGTGGAGGGCACCAAGAACATCTACACCATCCACGACCTGGTGCCGCTGCGCATGCCCTACGCAACGCTGGACGTGAAGCGCCGCTACCTCGGCACCTGTCGGGCCATCGCGATGCATGCCGACCATATCGTGACGGTCAGCGATGCCTCGAAGCGAGACATCATCAACCTGCTTGGCGTGCCGGCGGAGAAAATCTCCAATACCTACCAGTCGGTCGAAATCCCCGACCGCCTGGCACGCAAGCCGGAGAACCTGGCCCGCGCCGAGGTGAAGGGCGCCTTCGGGCTGGATTGGGGGGAATACTGGCTGTTTTTCGGCGCAATCGAGCCGAAGAAGAATGTCGGGCGGCTAATCGAGGCCTACCTCGCCTCCGGCAGCACCAAGCCGCTGGTGATCTGCGGCAAGCAGGCCTGGCAGATGCGCCAGGAACTTGGCCTGATCTATGACGACGACCAGCGCATCATGGCCGACCCCGGGCCCTTCGACGGTGTTCAGGCGCTGACCCGCAAGCTGCGCGACCGTGTCATCCTGCTGGACTATGCGCCCTTCCGCCTGCTGGTCAGCCTGGTGCGCGGCGCCCGCGCCTTGCTGTTCCCGTCACTCTATGAGGGCTTCGGCCTGCCGGCTCTGGAAGCGATGCTGCTCGGCACCCCGGTGATGACCAGCAACACCTCCTCCCTGCCCGAGGTGGTGGGCGACGCTGCTCTCACCGTTGACCCCTACGACACGCGTGCGATGGCGGAGGCGATCCAAGCACTGGACGGCGACGAAGCTCTGCGCTTGGCGCTGGCCGCCAAGGGACCAGCTCAGGCTGCGCTGTTTGACGGCGCGCATTACGAAAGGCGACTTGCCGAGATGTATGCGCGCATCGGCGTCACCCTGGAGCCCCGATAGCGCAGTCCACGGTCGCCGGCCTGTCCCGGACGCTGGCGGCACGGTTGACGCTGGTATTTCCGAATACGAGGCCCAACAGGCCGTCTGGCAGGCGCCAAGGCAGGAGGTCTCCTCGCTTCCAAACCTATCGGCAGTCGAGACCCGGTCCGATCTTAGACCGGCACCGCCCCCGGCGGCTTCAGCGCCATCAGCACGAATGAGCTTCGGGTTTCCTTCACACCCGGCATCCGCAGCAGCGCCTTCAGCGCGAAGTCAGCGTAGGCCTCGAAATCCGCGGCGACGACGTGCAGCATGTAATCCATCCCGCCGCTCATGGCGTAGGCCGCGATCACCTCGCGCCGTGCTTCGATGGACCGGTGGAATGCGGCGGCGACATCCTCGGCATGTGAGGACAGGGCTACCTGAACGAAAGCCTGGATCGGCAGACCGACCCGCGCCGGATCCACGACCGCGGCATAGCGGGCGATTACGCCCGCCTCTTCCATCCGTCGAATGCGCCGCAGGCAGGGGGTGGCGGACAGCCCCACCTGCTCCGCCAAGGCCGTGACGGCAATGCGGCCGTCCTGCTGCAGGGCGCGCAGGATGCGCCGATCGAGTTCATCCAGGCTGATAGCGGATTTCACCAAAATCGACCCCTCCATAGGTCTAGACCGCGCAGCCTAGCCGCAAATGATGGCGTATTTCGCCGGAATCCTCCCCCACCAATGCCCTACTTCTGGTGAACCCGCACGGAGAGAAGCCCATGGATGTCCCGCCCGATCGCAGCGCCTATGCCGGCCGCATCTCGGATGCGAACCCGATGGGTACGGATGGCTTCGAATTCGTCGAGTTCACCGGACCGGATGTTCCGTATCTGGAGGCGCTGTTCACCCGCCTCGGCTTCGCCCCAGTGGCCCGCCACCGTTCCAAGGCCGTGACGCTGTGGCGGCAGGGGGACATCAACTTCCTGATCAATGCCGAGCCGGAGAGCTTCGCCCAGGCCTTCGCCAGGCTGCACGGCCCCTCGGCCTGCGCCATGGCCTTTCGGGTGGCCGATGCGGCAGAGGCCTATCGGCGCGCCATCGCCCTCGGTGCCAAGCCTGTGACCGGCAAGATCGGCCCGATGGAGCTGAACATCCCTGCGATCGAGGGCATCGGCGGATCGCTGCTGTATTTCGTGGACCGCTACGGCGCCCGCGGCAGCATCTACGACGTCGATTTCCGCTGGATCGGCGAGCGTGACCCGCATCCGGTCGGGGCCGGGCTGACGGTGATCGATCACCTCACCCATAACGTCCACCGCGGCCGCATGGATGTGTGGTGGCAGTTCTACGCCAAGCTCTTCAACTTCAAGGAAATCCGCTACTTCGACATCGAAGGCAAGCTGACCGGCCTGAAGTCCCGGGCGCTGACCTCACCCTGTGGGCAGATCCGCATCCCGATCAACGAAAGCTCCGACGACCGCAGCCAGATCGAGGAATTCCTGCGCGCCTATCAGGGCGAAGGTATCCAGCACGTCGCCCTGGGCGCCACGGACATCCACGCCAGCGTCGAAGCCATGCGCGCGGCCGGCGTGGCCTTCCTCGACACGCCCGATACCTACTACGAGATGCTGCCGGATCGCCTGCCGGGCAGCGAGCAGGGCCTGGACCGCCTGCGCCGCAACCGCATCCTTATGGATGGCGCCCCGACTCCCGAGGGCGGAAGGCTGCTGCAGATCTTCACCGGCACCGTCATCGGGCCGATCTTCTTCGAGCTGATCCAGCGGCAGGGCGACCAGGGCTTCGGTGAGGGCAATTTCCGCGCGCTGTTCGAGAGCATCGAGCTCGACCAGATCCGGCGCGGCGTCCTCAAGCCGGCGGAGGCTTGAACACCCGCCCGCTCAGGTCACCCAACAGCCGATCCGCCCTGGCATGGCGGGCGGCACGGCGTTCCCGGGCGCGCCGCGCCGCCTCGTCAAGCACCAGTTGCTCGGCGCGTGAAGCCGCGGCGACCGCTTCCTGCGCGACTGCCAGTGCTGAATTGGTGGCCGCATGCAGGGCAGCAGCCTGGTCCAGCCGAATGCGGGCGGCGGGCAGCCAGGCGGCATAATCAGCGGCGGCCGCGCCCTCGGCTTCGGCGGCCAGTTCTTGTGTCACACGGTTCAGCGACTCGGCGGCGCGGTCCTCGGCCCGCAGCTTGCCGGCAAAGTCGCGACGCGCGCCCTCAAGCTCCAGTCTTCGTAGCAGACGCAGGGCCTTTAGCGGATCAGGCCGGGGCATCGGCAAGAGCCTCGGCAAGAGCGCTGAAAGCCTGATCGAGGGTCGAGACCTCCCCTCGCGCCTGGTGCAGCATGGCCTCGATCCGTGGCGCCAGGCGCAGCGCCACATCGGTCTCCGGGTCGGCTCCCATGCGGTAGGCGCCGAGCCGGACCAGGTCCGCAACGTCATCGCGCAGCGCCAGCAGCCGCCGGGCGCGCCGTACCAGACTCGCCTGGTCTGCGGTCAGGCAACCCGGCACCGAACGTGACAGGCTCCGCAGCACTTCAACCGCCGGAAAGCGGCCGGCCTCGGCGATCCTTCGTTCCAGCACCACATGCCCATCCACGATGCCGCGCACGGCATCCGCGATCGGCTCGTCATGGTCGTCACCCTCCACAAGAACGGTCAGCAGCGCGGTGATACTGCCAACCCCCGGCCCGCCAGGCCCGGCGCGTTCCAGCAAGGCTGGCAGTTCACGGAAGACGCTGGGCGGATAGCCGCGCGTCGCCGGCGGTTCACCCGCGGCAAGTCCGATCTCGCGGCAGGCCAGGGCGAAGCGGGTTACCGAATCCAGCAGCAGCAGCACGCGCTGGCCGGCATCCCGGAAATGCTCGGCAACGGCCAGGCTGGCATAGCCTGCCTCCCGCCGCATGGCCGCGGAGGCATCGGAGGTGGCGCAGATGACAACACTGCGCTTGAGCCCCTCCGGCCCCAGGTCATCCTCAATAAACTCCCGCAACTCGCGCCCGCGCTCCCCGATAAGCGCCAAGACGACCGTGTCGAAGGAGGCGGCCCGCGCCGTGGTGGCCAGCAGGGTGGATTTGCCGATGCCGGATGCGGCGAACAGGCCGAGCCGCTGGCCCTCGCGCATGGTGCAGAAGGCATCGATCACGCGAACACCGACACCGACGGGAGGGCCAAGCCGCTGGCGCTGGGCCGCATTCGGGGCGGCTGCGCGGGTTGGGCGTGCCCATTGGCCGCTGCGCAGCGAGCCCTTGCTATCCAGGGGGTTGCCGAGCGGGTCGATGACGCGACCGCGCCAGCCCTCGCCGATCCGCAGCCCGGCGCGGGATAGCGCCTCCACTGGCAACCCCTCGGCGATGGAAGCGGTTTCGCCGAAGATCACGGCACGCGCGGATGCGGGACCCACGCTCACCACTTCCGCGAGCGCCCCTTCAGCCTCCCCGCACCTGATGCGTAGCCTTTCGCCAATCGCCAGTTGCGGGCGGAATCCGGTGACATCGACTGTCAGCAGGTCGGCGGCGCGTACCTGACCATGTCGCAGGTGGCGTGCAGAGACGCGTATGGTCTCCGCTGCAAGGCGCCAGGGGTGGATTTTCATACTTTGTCTAAAAAACCTTTAAGATGCTATTTATAGGTTTATGTCTGAACCAAAGTGCATTTTTTCGGTGAATAAGGTCTTCACAGATCGCGCAGAGGTGGTATTCCTACACGCAGAAAGTGTGTGGAGGGCTTCCATGCGTGTCCTTTTAGTTGAAGATGATACAATTGTCGCTCGCGGCGTCACTCTTGCACTGAAGGCTGCGACGATGATCGTCGACACAGCCGACACCGGTGAGGAGGCCTTGGAGCTCGCCCGGCTCTACGATTACGACATCGTGGTGCTCGACCTGATGCTGCCGGACATGGAGGGCTATGAGGTCGTCCGCCGGCTGCGCGCCGCCCGGCTGGAAACGCCGGTCCTGATCCTGTCCGGCCTGACCAGGCCCCAGGCCAAGGTGCGCGGCTTTGGGATGGGCGCCGACGACTACATCACCAAACCGTTCGACCAGCAGGAACTGGTGGCCCGCATTCAGGCCATCGTCCGACGCGCGAAGGGCTTCAGTCAGCCCACCCTCTCGGTCGGTCCCCTCACCCTGAACCTGGGTTCGCGGGAAGTTCTGGTGGATGGCAGGGCGGTGCACCTGACTGGCAAGGAATATGCCGTGCTGGAACTGCTGACCCTGCGGAAGGGCGTGGTGCTGACCAAGGAAGCCTTCCTGAACCATCTGTATGGCGGAATGGACGAGCCTGAGGTGAAGATCATCGACGTCTTCATCTGCAAGCTTCGCAAGAAGCTCGCGAGCGCCGGTGCAGCCGAGTTGATCGGCACCGTCTGGGGTCGTGGCTATGTGCTGCGCGAACCCAATGGCGCCATCAGGCTTCCGTCCAGCCCGGATGGACGGGGCGGCCCGGCCAGCGCCGCAGCCTAATGCCGCAACCCGATCCCTCGCCCAGGCGGGCGAGGGGCCGGTCCGACCACGGTAGTTCAGGCGGCATTTATCACGCGGCCGCCTTCTGGGCGGAGACGCCATAGGCGCCGCGCTCGCCGGGGATCGGGATCAAGCGGTCCGTCAGCCCCAGCACCGTCTCCGCGCCGCCCAGATACAGCACCCCCTCCGGCGACAACCGGCGCGCCAGCGCCTCAAGCACGCGCGTCTTGGTTGGTGCGTCGAAATAGATCAGCACGTTGCGGCAGAAGATCGTGTCGAACCGACCCAGTAAAGATAGGTCGTTCAGCAAATTCCGCTCCTCGAATCGCACCATCGCGGCCAATTCGGGCGCAATCCGCCACTTCGCCCCATCCTGACGGAAATGCTTGACGAGCGAGCGAATGGGCAGCCCACGCTGGACCTCGAACTGGGTAAAGACACCCTGGCTAGCCCGCTGCAGGATCTCGGCGGAGATATCCGTAGCCAGGATCTCTACCCGGCAATCCGCCCGGCCGCCCAGCGCGTCCGCCACAAGCATCGCGATCGAGAACGGCTCCTGCCCGGTGGAGCAGGCGGCCGACCAGATTCGCAGCGGTGCGCCGGGAGAGCGGTTGGAGATCAGCCGGGGCAGGATCTTGGCGAGATGCTCAAACGGCTTGCCGTCACGGAAGAAGGACGATTCATGCGTGGTCAGCGCCTCGACCACGGCACGCTCCAGCGCCTCATCCGGTCTCTGCCGCAGCTTCTGGCCGAGCGCGGACAGCGACGCCAGTTTGAACCGCGACAGAATGGGCCCAAGACGGGTTTCCAGCAGATACGCCTTGTCGCTGGTCAGCACGATGCCTGAGCGGCGGCGAACAACGCCAGCGATCTCCGCGAACTCTTCGTTGGTCATGTCCGCTTCCCGTCTGCACCGGCCACAAGGATGCGGCTCGCGATGTCTTCGATGTTGAGAATGGCTGAGGCGATCCCTGCCTTTGCGACCGCGCCCGGCATGCCCCAGACCACCGATGTCGCCTCATCCTGCGCCAGCACCGAACCGCCGGCACTGGATACGGATCGGCATCCCGCCAGGCCATCACTGCCCATGCCGGTCAGGATCGCGACCAGAAGCTGGCCCTGGCAAGCTGCGACGAGGCTCCGGAGCATGGGATCGACGGCCGGTCGGCAGAAATTCTCGGGCGGTCCGTCGCCCAGATGCGCTACGAGCGCGCCGGCTACGTCCTTGATGATCAGATGCTTGTCCCCGGGCGCAAGGTAGAGGCGGCCGGGCACCAACTTGTCGCCCTCCTTCGCCTCGCTACAGGGCAGCGTCCCGATCCGGTTGAGGTGGTCCGCCAACAGCGTCGTGAAGCCCGCAGGCATATGCTGGACGACGATCACTGGCACCACCAAGGGTCGGACCAATCTCGCCACCAGGCTTGCCAGCGCCTGCGGCCCTCCGGTTGATGATCCGATGGCAATGGCGCGCGGCCGGACCACCGGCCCGCCAGGCCGATCCGCCGTCAACGGCCTTGCCACCGGCAATCGGGCAGTCGGGGCGGCCAGCGTGGACGGGGTCCGCCGCATGCGAGCCCAGCCCTTGATCTTGGCCACCAGCTCCGCCTGGAACTGGCCACCACTCATGCCGCCGGCGGATGCGGAAGGCTTCGGCACATAGTCCACCGCGCCGGCGCGCAGGGCTGCCATGGTGGCCGTGGCGCCGCGCTGACTCAGTGCGCTGGCGACGATGATGGCCGTGCCCGGCACCGCTTTGAGCAGCAGCGGAAGCGCGGTCATGCCATCCATGCGCGGCATTTCCAGGTCCAGCAGAACGACCTGGGGCCGATCGACCGTCGCCATCGCCGTCAACTGCGCCAACGCATCCCCGCCATCAACGGCCTTGGCGATCACCTTGATGTCCGGGTCGGTCGCCAGCATGCGAGACATGACACCGCGGGCTGCCGCACTGTCGTCACACAGAAGGACCCGGACAGGCCCAGCGGCGATCACGCGGCGGCAGCCTGCAGCAGGCCAATCTGCGCGAGCTTGCTGCCGAGGATCTCGGCGTCGAACGGCTTCATCACATATTCCTGCGCGCCGGCCTCCAGCGCCTCCATGATCTTCTCGAAGGCGATCTCGGTTGTGCACAGGATGATGACGGGCTTGTCGGAGCCGAACTCCGCACGCGCGGCCCGCAGAAAGGTCACGCCGTCCATCACCGGCATGTTCCAGTCGAGCAGCACAACCTCCGGCAGCAACTCCCGGCATGCGGTCAGCGCCTCGCTGCCATCGCCCGCCTCGCGCACCGTGAAGCCGAACCCCTCCATGAAGCGCCGCGCAGCCTTGCGCACGACACGGCTGTCATCGACCACCAGGCACTGGCGCACCGCCACCTCCGACCCGCTCATCGGCCACCGCCGATCGCCAGAACCCGTTCCACGTCGAGGACAATCAACAACTGGCCATCGCGCCGATGAACCCCTTGGGAGACCTCGCGCCAGACGGCATCGAGCGTCGGCGGATTGGCCGCGGAATCCTCCTGTCGCAGCGGCACAACCTCACCAACCTGATCGGCCAGCATGCTGTAGAGTTCGCCCGCCATCTCGACCACGATGCTCATCGGCTGGACCTCCGCGGGCCTTGGCGGCAGGCCGAGGCGCCGGCGGAGGTCGACCGCTGTCACGATCCGCCCGCGCAGATTGAGGCTTCCCGCCACCTCCGGCGGCGCCAGGGGAATGCGCGTGATCACCTGGGGGCCGAGCACGTCGCGGACCACGAGTACGGGAACCCCGCAAGCCTGTCCCGCAACCGTCAGCGTCAGGAACAGGTCGGCGTCGGTAACGGCCGATGTTGTTGTCTGAGTACGCAAGACCAGATCCTCCGCTTCAGGCCGCAACCGGCACGGCAAGGCATTCCGTGAGGCTACCGAGCAGCGCCTCGCGGTCGTACTTGCCGACATAGTCCGTGAAGCCGGCCGCACGTCCGCGCGCCACGGCCGCCGGCTCGACGCGTCCGGTCAGGGCGATCATGGGCAGGTCCTGCCACGCCCCATTGTCCCGGAGCTCGCGCGCGAAGGCGTAGCCGTCCATTTCCGGCATCTCGATGTCGGACACGATCGCGTCGAACAACTCGCCCCGCTCACGCAGCCGCAGCGCCTGGGCCGGCCCCTCGACCGCGACGACCTCGTAGCCCTCCGCCGCCAAGGCGGGCACCACCAGTTCGCGGAAGAAGGCACTGTCCTCGACGAGCAGGAGACGCCGGCTCACAACCGCCGAGGTTGCCGGGCGGAACCAGTCGCCACCCCCCTGCCCCAGCCACCAGGCGGTATCGATGACATCCGTCACCTTGCCCGCCACGACGGCGGAGCCGAGGAAGCCGGGACGGCCCTGACCCGCCTGGACGCTGAGCGCCTCATCGACCACGTCGAGGATGGCGTCCACCATGATGCCCAGGCTGCGCTCACCTTCGCTGAACACCAGCACGGTCTGCCGGGTTCGCGCTTCGTCATGCGGCGCAAAGCCACCCGACATGGACAGCAGCGGCATGAGCTGACCGCGATACTGGACCACCGGCGTGCCGCCGGAATTCTCGATCTGCTCCACCGGGATGTCGTCCAGGCGGGCGATCAAGCCCAGCGGCACAGCCTTCGGCGTATCATCGCCTGCCCGGAACAGCAGCAGCGATGTCTTCTCGTTGGTGCGCACGGCACTGGCCACCTTGCTGTCCGACGCACGCTGGCCACCGCCATCCGCGACCACGCCGGTGACGCGCGCGATGCCGTTCGGGTCTAGGATCATGATGACGCTGCCATCGCCGAGGATGGTATTGCCCGAGAACATGCCGATATGCCGCAGGATCGGCGCCACCGGCTTGACGACGATCTCCTCCGTATCGAACAGCCGGTCTACGATAATGCCGAAGACGTTCGCACCGACCTGCGTCACGACCACGAAGCCCGTATCCCCGGCGGTATCGAGCGGCTCGCTCGACTCGTCGAGCCCGAGAACGCGGCCCAGTGACACCAGCGGCAGCAGCCGATCGCGCAGCCGGAGCACCGGTGCATCCTTGATGCGCTCGACGCGGGAACCGGACCCCCCACCGACACGCACCAACTCCAGCACGCCGATCTGCGGAATGGCGAAGCGCTCGCCCGCGACTTCCACGATGAGCGCGGAGACGATGGCGAGGGTAAGCGGGATCTTGATGGTGAAGCCCGTGCCACGCCCTTCGACGGAGGTCACGTCAATGGTGCCGCCAATGCGTTCCACATTGGTCTTCACCACATCCATGCCGACGCCCCGGCCGGAGACGGCGGTGACAGCGGCGGCCGTTGAGAAGCCGGCGCGGAAGATGAAGCGCTGGATCTCGCCCTCGCTCATCCCGGCGATCTCGGCCTCGCTGGCCAGGCTCTGCGACAGCGCCTTCTGCTTGATGCGCTCGATGCTCAGACCTCGTCCGTCATCCGAGATCTCGATGAGGATGTGGCCGCCTTCATGATAGGCGTTCAGCGTGATGCGCCCGGTCTCGGACTTGCCCGCCTTGCGCCGATCCTCAGGCCCTTCAAGCCCATGGTCGCCGCTGTTCCGCACCATATGCGTCAGCGGGTCCTTGATCAGTTCCAGGACCTGGCGGTCGAGTTCCGTATCGGCGCCGCGCATCTCAAGGTCGATCTTCTTGCCGAGTTCGATCGACAGGTCGCGCACCAGGCGGGGCATTTTTGCCCAGGCGTTGCCGATGGGCTGCATGCGGGTCTTCATCACCCCGTCCTGCAGATCGGATGTGATGTGCGAGAGCCGCTGCAGCGGCACGCTGTAGGCACCGTCACTGCGGGCTCGGGAGAGCTGCATGAGCTGGTTTCGCGTCAGCACCAGCTCGCTGACCAGCATCATGAGGTCCTCGAGCACATCCACGGAAACGCGGATGCTCTGCGGCGGGGCGCGGCCACCGCTCGCATGTTCCTCTGGCGCCGGCTCCGTCGCCGCTTTTGGGGCGACGCTGCGAAGGGAGTGGCTTGCAGGGGCCTCGAGCGCAGGCAGTTCCTGTAAGGGCGGCGCGGGGACGTCGGATGCAGGCGCCTGGGCGGCCGGCGTCGGCTCCGCGGCGAACGCTGCCTCCCGTTCCGCCTCGGAAAACATGCCATCCCCGCCGGCCGCGGCATCGAGCTGCGAGATCAGCTCGCCATCATCGCCCGCAGGCTCCGCGCCGCCGGTTTCCAGCTTGCCAACAATTTCCTTGATACGGTCCAGCGCGCGCAGGACCAGGCTTATGCCGGCTGGCGTCACGGCCAGTACGCCATCGCGATACATGCCGAGGATATTCTCGGCTGCATGCGCGACGCGTTCGAGCCGTGACAGCCCAAGAAAGCCGCAGGTCCCTTTGATGGTGTGAACCAGTCGGAAGATCTCCGACAGGGTAGGTTTGTCGTCGGGTGCCTTCTCCAGCCTCAACAACGCAACGTCGAGTGCAACGAGGCCCTCATGCGTCTCGGTCAGGAAGTCGGCGAGCAAGTCGTCCATTCGGGGCTCCGGCGCCTTGTCTTCCCCGGAGCCTGACCGATCAGGCCGAAAATTCCGTTAACATGCCGGAAGATCAGGCCGAAACCCTGCTTTCAGTTGCGTGTCGAGAGTGTCAGCAGCAGTGGCGCCGCCCCACCGCTGCCGCCCATCATCAGGTCCAGGCGAATACCTGAGGATGCGGCAACGGCCAGTAGCAGCGGGACAGATACACTGCGTGGATTCAGTGGCACCGCCTCACCGGCCAAGCCTGCGGCGAGTCCTGCCGGCCAGACGGCGCCGGGGCCGTCCGGCCAGATCGAAAGCCCCCCTTCGGTATCCCCACCAAGTCGGATGGTGCCACCGCGCGGCAGCGCATCCACCGCCGTCCAGCACGCCAGCAACATGACCTGTGTCAGATGAGCCGGGAATACCGCATTGGATTCGAGATCGGCCAGGTCGATGCCGGCGCGCCGGCCGAGTGTCAGTCCCTCCGCCATCTGGGCGATTTCCTCCACCCGGCAGTCGCCGCAGCCCGCGCCCACCGCCGCGCGATAAAAGCGAATGCGCCGATCCATGATGCGTGCCGCATCGCGTGCGACATCCATCGCGTCGTCGCCCGGACCGTCCAGCAGGTCGAGCGCTCCCGCCAGGGCACCGGCAGGACCTCCAAGGTCATGGCATAGTCTGGTGCAGACGGCCTGGGCCAACGCGATCTTGTCAGGCAGCATTCATACCTCCGCAGCGCATCAGCCAGCCACGACGGCCAGCCCTCAGGGGTCAAGCTTCTGGCTTACCCAAGTCAGGTTGCCAGATCAGCAACAAGAAGTGGCAAATCAATGTTGCGGCCTCGCGATAGGCTAGCGGGAGGCCGTCCAACGGCGTTACCCTCCCGACGTGATTTCGGAACTCTCCCCGGGCATGCGTGTCCGCCATCCCGACTGCCCGCAATGGGGGGTTGGCCAAGTGCAATCTGTTGTCGGAGATCGGGTGACCGTCAACTTCGAGCATCTTGGCAAGGTCATGATTCGTACCGACTATGTCGCCCTAATCCCAGTGGATCCCGTTAAGCCTTGAGCAGTATACCCCTGGAATTTTTTGGTCTGCTAGGCGACTGGCGGATCTATGTTGCCATCGCGGTGACGGCCCTTGCGGGTATCATGCGCGGCTATTCCGGCTTCGGCACCGCAGTATTGCTCGCACCGGCCTATTCGGTTCTTTGGGGTCCACGAATCGGCGTGCCGGTGATGCTGCTGATGGAGCTCGTCGTTTCGATGCAGCTCCTGCCTAAGGCCATCGGAGAGGCCAATCGCAGGGTCATTCTGCCTATCGGCGCGGCAGCCTGTCTTGCGACGCCGCTGGGCGCCTTCATCCTCATCACGGCGGACCAGGATCTGCTGCGCCGCTTCATCGGCGGCTTCGTGTTGGTCTTCGGCCTGCTGCTGATGTCGGGCTGGCGCTACCACGGCTCCAGGCCGCTCCCGCTCAACCTCGCCGTGGGCAGCCTGGCTGGGCTGCTGAAGGGGGCGACAGGTATCAGTGGCCCGCCCGTGATCCTCTACCTTCTGGCCGGGCCGGAAGCGGTGAAACAGCATCGCGCCAACCTGATCCTGTTTTTCGGCACCATCGCCGTCATCTCCGTCATCCCGCCGGCGCTTGGCGGGCTTATCGTCTGGTCTACATTGGCGAAGCTACTGATATTACTGCCTATTTTAACTATATGTGTTCCCGTTGGCGCCCGCCTGTTCCACGTACTTCCTGAGCGTTGGTACCGGCGTGCTGCCCTCTTCTTCCTAGTCTCGACGGGAGTCATCGCGCTGCTTGCATGATCGACGGGGGCGTCAGCACTTGCGCCGTGGCAGGGTGACGGACCAAATGTAGCAGGTATGAACGCTTCAAGGCCGTCTTCCCCCGGGAGGTCCACAGAATGATCGATCCATTTGGCCGGAAGGTGAGCTACCTCCGCGTATCGGTCACGGACCGGTGCGACCTTCGGTGCGTCTACTGCATGGCCGAGGACATGACCTTTCTGCCGAAGGCCGAGGTGCTTTCGCTCGAAGAGCTCGACCGACTTTGTGGCGCATTCATCAAGCTGGGCGTCGACCGGATCCGACTGACCGGGGGCGAGCCGCTGGTCCGCAAGAATGTCATCAGTCTGTTCCGCAGCTTGGGCGCGCGTCTCGGCGCCGGCGGGTTGCGGGAGTTGACGACCACGACCAATGGGACGCAGCTGGTCCGTATGGCCGGCGACCTGCACGCTGCCGGGGTGCGGCGGATCAATGTCAGCCTTGATACGCTCGATCCTGGAACCTTTGCGGCCGTCACCCGCTGGGGGAAGCTGGAGCCGACGCTCGACGGTATCTTTGCCGCCAAGGCCGCCGGACTTGCGGTCAAGATCAACGCGGTCGCGATGAAGGGTGTGAATGAGGATCAGTTCGACCGAATGATCGCCTGGTGCGGCGAACATGGCTTCGACCTATGCCTGATCGAGACCATGCCGCTCGGCGAAATTACCGGCGACCGCAATGACCAGTACCTGCCGCTTTCCGGTGTGCGGAGCCGCCTGCGGCAGAACTGGACGCTGGACGAGACGGACTACACGACCGGCGGTCCCGCCCGGTATTACACAGTTCGGGAGACGGGACGGCGCATCGGCTTCATCACGCCGCTGACCCATAATTTCTGCGAATCCTGCAATCGCGTCAGGCTGACCTGCACCGGGACGCTTTTCATGTGCCTCGGCCAGGATGATGCAGCTGACCTTCGCCGGCCGCTCCGCGATCCTGCGCTGGATGGGAATGGGCTGGAGACAGCTATACTTGAGGCCATTTCGCGTAAGCCGAAGGGCCATGACTTCGTGATCGAGCGGGGCCGCAGCGAACCCGCAGTCACCCGCCATATGAGCGTGACGGGCGGCTGATGCTCCAGGATCTTGTCGCGGCCCTGACCATTCCTGGTCTGCCAGATTGGTCGGGCCTTGTGGTTCTGGTGCTCTTGGGACTGGTCGGCCTCGCCTATCTCCTGATGCCGTTCAGCGTCTTCGGACTAAAGGGGCGACTTGAGGCCGTCGAGGCGCAGTTGGATGAGATCCAGGCCGAGATCCGCAGTCTGGCCCAGCGGATGCCGGAGCCATCCCGGCGGCGCACGCCGGTCGAGGATGACTGGGCCGAGCCGACGCCCGCCTTACGCCAGGGGCCGGAAGGAACGATACCACGGCTTCGCCAGCCAGTCGTTCCACCAGCCACCTGGCCGGAACGTGGCACCGGGCGATCCGAGCCGCGGTTGGAGTGGCCGCGCCCGCCAAGGTGATGCTTGAGCCTCGCTTGCCGGCAGGCCCGAGGCAGGCTTGATGAAGGATCGCTACCAGGAGCGCGCCTAATGAATCACGAAATCTCCCGGCTGCGCGGCAGGTCGGCACCGCGCGTTGGGCGTGCATGATGGAATGCAGGACGCCCTGGTCCGGTGCGGCGGGCATGACTGAGACGCTCCAAGCGCTGGGCGGCAAGGGGCTGGCTGGGCGGATCGCCATTCTTGCTGCCCCGACGGATCTTGCGGCCGAAGCGATGGCCCGGCTGGTCGCCCAATACGGCAATGCGACGCTGGACGACGCCCGTGTGGTCGTAGCACTTGGCGGCGATGGCCTGATGCTGGAAACCCAGCACCGCCTGCTGGGCCGCAACCTTCCCGTCTACGGCATGAATTGCGGCAGCGTCGGCTTTCTGATGAATGATTTCGGGGAGACCGGCCTTCCCGAACGCCTCGCCCTGGCCCAGGCCGCGACGCTGCATCCGCTGCGGATGCGCGCCCACATAGGCCTCGGAGACCCGGTTGAGGCGCTGGCCATCAATGAGGTGTCGCTGCTGCGGGAAACGCGACAGGCGGCCAAGATCCGCATCCTCGTCGACGGCAAGAAGCGGCTGGATGAACTGATCTGTGACGGGGTCCTGGTCGCAACGCCGGCCGGTAGCACCGCCTACAACCTGTCCGCGCATGGCCCAATCGTACCGCTGGGCGCGAACCTGTTGCCACTGACCCCGATCTCCGCTTTCCGCCCCCGCCGTTGGCGCGGCGCCTTGCTGCCCGCCGAAGCGCGCGTCGTGTTCGAGGTGCTGGAGCATGACAAGCGCCCGGTGGCCGCGGTTGCGGACTACACGGAGGTGCGTGACGTCCGGCGCGTGGAAGTTTGGGAAGATCGCGCGGTGGCATTGACCATGCTTTTCGATCCGGATCACGGCTTGTCGGAGCGCATCATCGCCGAGCAGTTTACCGTCTGATCCTTCGTCTGCGAGGGGCCGGCAGGTTGACGCCAGCCTGCGCTTCTGCTATCCGCCCGGCACATCCTGGCGCAGGTCATGGCCAGGTTGGCGTTGAATCCGTGGCGGTCGTCGGCCGCCACGCTGCCAGGCCGGATCATGAAAACCTCGACGACCGCGCCCCTTCCTGCCGATCCCTCCACCCCGGCCGAGGCCGGTGGCCCGTTGGTGCTGGCCCTGCCGAAAGGCAGAATCCTGTCCGAGTTGGGCCCGCTTCTGGCGCGCGCCGGTATCGCACCGGCAGCCGATTATCTTGACGAAGACAGCCGGCGGCTGCGCTTTGAGACCAACCATCCCGGCCTCGACGTCGTGCGGGTGCGGCCCTTCGATGTCGCCACCTTCGTCGCCCATGGCGCTGCGCAGATCGGTGTCTGCGGCGCGGATGTGCTGATGGAGTTCGACTATGACCAGATCTATGCACCGCTGGATCTGGGGATTGGGCGATGCAGGGTCTCCGTAGCCGGGCCGGTGAATGCGGCATCGGCCGAGGACATTGCAGCCTGGTCGCGCGTGACCGTCGCAACCAAATACCCCACGATCGCCCATCGTCACTTCGCAACCCGTGGCGTGCAGGCCGAGATCGTGCATTTGAATGGCGCAATGGAACTCGCGCCCTCATTGGGGTTGTCGCGGGTGATCGTGGATCTGGTGCAGACCGGCTCGACGCTCCGCGCAAATGGCCTGGTGGAGACGGAGGTGATCGCGCAGGTCACCTCCCGGCTCATTGTGAACCGGACGGCACTGAAGACGAGGCCGGAGGCGATCGGCGCCTGGATCGCACGCTTCCGCGCCGCCATGGCGGAGCTTCACGCGCGATGATCTGGCTCGAGACCTCCGATCCCGGCTTCGAGACGGGCTTCCAGGCACTGCTGGAGGATGGGCGGGACACGACCACCCGCGTGGACGCGGCCGTTTCCGGCATTATCACCGCCGTCCGTCAGGATGGCGACGCCGCGCTGATCGAGCTGACGCGCCGCTTCGACCGCTGGAGCCCAGCCACCGCCGATACGCTGCGCGTGACGGAAGCCGAACTGGACGAAGCGGCGGCTATCGTGCCTGCCGACCAGATGGCGGCCCTCCAGGTTGCCGCGCGGCGGATCGAGGCGTTCCACAGGGCACAGCTGCCCACCGACATCGCCATGACGGATGCGGACGGCGTACAGACCGGCCTGCGCTGGGGACCGATCGATGCCGTCGGTATCTATGTGCCAGGCGGCAAGGCTGCCTATCCCTCCTCCGTACTCATGAATGCCCTGCCGGCGCGCGTCGCGGGGGTGCCGCGGATTGCCATGTGCGTGCCGACGCCAGATGGCGTGCTGAACCCCTTGGTGCTGGCCGCGGCGAAACTGGCGGGAGTCAGCGAGGTCTGGCGCCTCGGTGGGGCGCAGGCCGTTGCGGCCATGGCCTGGGGCACGCCTTCCATCGCTCCGGTGGACCGCATCGTCGGGCCGGGCAACGCTTATGTGGCGGAGGCAAAGCGCCAGGTCTTTGGCCGCGTCGGAATCGACAGCATCGCCGGCCCGTCGGAAGTCGTGATCCTGGCAGATGCCGCGAACAACCCGCGTCATGTGGCGCTGGACCTGCTGGCCCAGGCCGAGCACGACGAAGCGGCACAATCCATCCTGATCACCGACAACGCCGAATTTGGCCGTAGCGTCGCGGCCGCTCTCCAGGACGAGCTGACCCGCCTGCCACGCGCGGCCATCGCCGGCACCTCCTGGGAACGGCATGGTGCGATTGTCATCGTCCAGGATTGGGATCAGGCGGTCGAGTTGACCAACCGGCTTGCGCCAGAACACCTGCAGATCATGACCGCCAATCCCCGCGAACTGCTCGCTTGCATCCGCCATGCCGGCGCGGCTTTCCTGGGGCGGTTCTGCCCGGAGGCGGTGGGGGATTACGTCGCCGGCCCGAACCATGTGCTGCCCACAGGGCGCACCGCGCGGTTCGCGTCCGGCCTCTCGGTCTTCGATTTTCTCAAGCGGACCACCTGGGTTGAGACGGATGCAGCGGCCCTCGCGGCCATCGGCCCGGCGGCGGTCACGCTCGCCAGGGCCGAAGGTCTGGGCGCGCATGCGCTGAGCGTGGCGGCTCGATTGGAACTTAACGACCGGCGTCCTTGACCGCGAGCCTTAGCGCGCTCATGTTCCGCGCCACTTTGCGCCAAGGCGCGGAACCCCTCAAATCGTGCCTTGCCGGCCTTGGCCGCGCGGGCCCTGATGACCCCGATGAAGGATCTGCATGTCGAAAGAGGACATGATCGAGTTCAGCGGCACCGTGGCGGAGCTGCTGCCCAACGCGATGTTTCGCGTCAAGCTCGACAACGACCACATGGTGCTGGCCCACACCAGCGGCAAAATGCGGAAGAATCGCATCCGTGTCCTGGCGGGTGACCGGGTGAATGTGGAGATGACGCCTTACGACCTCACCAAGGGGCGTATCACCTTCCGCTTCAAGTAGACCGCGGACATGCCGGGCTCGCCAGGCACGGCTCCCTCGCGCCCGATGCTCGTGCTCGCCTCCAGCAGCCCGCGTCGCCTGGATCTGCTCGCGCGGATCGGCGTGATACCGGACCGGATGCAGCCGACGGAGGTCGATGAAACGCCTCTCAAGACCGAACAGCCGCGCGCCCTGGCCATCCGGCTTGCGGCCGACAAAGCCATGGCCGGCGCGGCCCTGATGCCGGACTCGCTGGTCCTCGCGGCTGACACGGTGGTCGCCCTGGGGCGGCGCATCCTGGGAAAACCAGCCGATGAGGCGGAGGCGGCCCGATTCCTGGGCCTGCTGTCCGGCCGCAGGCACCGGGTCATGACAGCCGTTTGTCTCGCCCAACCAGGCGGCCCTCGGACTGCCCGCCTGGTCACCACCATCCTCGCCTTCCAAAGGCTGACCCAGGCCCAGATCGAGGACCATGTCGCCTCAGGCGAGTGGCGCGGGGTGGCAGGTGGCTATCAGATTCAGAAGCGCGCCGAGATGTATGTGCGCTTCCTGTCAGGCAGCCATTCCAACGTCGTAGGCCTGCCACTGTTTGAGACCACCCAGTTGTTGCGCGGGGCGGGTTGGCTTCGTCCATGACCGGCGACGCGGAAATCCGCGTCAGCGTCTCACCTGGCGAGGTCAGGGTGGCCGGTCTCCGGCATGGCAAGCTCGAAGCGGCAAGCATCGAGCGGGTCGCACGGCCCGATGGTGTCGGTGACATGCACCGGGCACGCGTGACGGCAATCCTGCCAGCCATGAGCGGCGCCTTCCTGATCCTGGGCGACGACCGGATGGGCTTCCTGCCGGAGAGCGAATTGCCGCCACCGCGCCGCGCCATATCCAAGGCGCTGCATGAGGGTCAGATGCTGGCGGTGCGGATATCCCGCGCGGCCCAGGGTGGTAAGGGTCCGAGGGTGACAGCCCGCTTGACGGCGGACGAGCAAGCCCTGGCGGACGCCGCCGCGGATCGCCCGCCCGGCCTGCTTCGTCGCGGCCCCGATGCGGCGCTGCGGCTAGCCAGACTTTGGCCGGACGCTCTGATCACCACCGATGGTCCCGAATGGGCCGCGCGCGTTCGCAGCGCATTGGGCGCCGGGCGCGTGAGCCTGTGTCTTGCGGGCGCCTTTAATGCTGAACTGGAGTCGGACTTCGATAGTCTGGCGAGCCCGCGTGTCGTGCTGGACGGCGGTGCGAGCCTGCTGATTCACCCAACGCCGGCGCTGACGGCCATAGATGTGGACTCTGGCAGCCTGGCTGGCTCGAGAGACGCGACAGCCCACGCCTCGCTCAACCAGGCGGCGACGGCGGCGGTGGCCCGGCAGATCAGGCTCCGCAATCTGGCGGGCGCCATTCTCGTGGATTTCGCGGGTCTACCGATCCGCAAGCGCGAAGCCTTGGTGGCACCGCTGGCAGCGGCGCTTGCATCCGACCCGCTTGGCGCAAAGCTGCTTGGCATGACCCAGCTTGGCCTGATGGAAATCGTGCGTCCCCGCATACACCCGCCGCTGCACGAGATACTGGGGCTGCCACCTTCGCCTCTGACCCTGGGGCTGGCTGCGATGCGCCAGGCGCTGCGGGAGGTCGCGGCCCTTCAGGGCGCGGCAATCGCCCTGGTCGCGGCGCCTGAGGTCATCCGGGAGATCGAGGCGTCGCCTGAAGCCGTGGATGCCTATCGCAACCAGGCGGGCCGCCCCCTGCTCCTTCGGCCGGATGCCTGCCTGCGACCGGGTCAGGAGCAGATCATGAGGGTCGAGGCATGACACAACCGCAGGTTCCGCCCCGGCGCGCCCGCCGCTGCCCGATCTGCAGCCGCCCTCTGCCCGGCCCCGCCAGCCGCTTCTGCTCGGACCGCTGCGCTAGCGTCGATCTCGGGCGCTGGCTGCGCGGGGACTACGCCATTCCCGTCCACGAAGATCCCGATCCGGTAGATGAATCCTGAACCCCCACTGGGTGGACAGGGCGCCGACCTTCCGCTATCACGCGCGCCTCTACCGCGGCGGACCGCAAGGACCGACCTGCTTGGGCCCAGGTAGCTCAGTTGGTAGAGCATGCGACTGAAAATCGCAGTGTCGGTGGTTCGATTCCACTCCTGGGCACCATTTCACTCCTAACCCGGCAGTACCAAGGCCCGGGATGCAACCGTCCGCGCGGGAATGAGCCTCGGCGGGCGGTCTAGCCTGTGACGCCATCCGATGGCCTGTCGCACGCCACAGCTAGGCAAAATGCGCCAAAACTCCTTGCGAAGCCCTTCGTGTTGCGTGACGGTCGCCACATCGATGCCGCTCCAGAAGGACTGACCCTTGGCCTACGCACTCCAGCAGTTGATCAACGGGATCAGCCTCGGGATGATCTACGGCCTGATCGCGGTCGGCTACACCATGGTCTACGGCATCATCGGGATGATCAACTTCGCCCATGGCGACATATTCATGGTAGGCGCCTTCGTGGCGCTGGTGGCTATCCTGATGCTGATGTCGGGCGGATTGATGGACGGTCCCGCCGCCATACTCCTCGTACTGGCCATTTCCATGGCCTTCACCGCACTTTATGGGTGGACGGTGGAGCGCGTCGCCTATCGTCCACTGCGGGGCAGCTTTCGCCTCGCGCCGCTGATCTCGGCCATCGGCATGTCCATCGTCCTGCAGAACTTCGTCCAGGTCAGCCAGGGTGCGCGGGTCAAGCCGCTGGAGCCTCAGTTACCCGGCGGGTTCGAGTTGATGCGTGACGGCAACTTCGTCGTGCAACTGTCCTACATGCAGATGCTGATCATCCTCTCCACCCTCGCGGTCCTTGCGGTCTTCACCTGGCTCGTCACACGCACCGCGCTCGGCAGGGCCATGCGTGCCTGCGAGCAGGACCGGAAGATGGCATCCCTACTCGGTATTAATACGGACCGGACGATAAGCTTGGCCTTCGTCATCGGCGCGGCGCTTGCCGCCGTTGCCGGCACGCTCTACCTGCTGCGCTACGGGATCGCTGACTTCTTCATGGGGTTCATCGTCGGCGTGAAGGCCTTCACGGCGGCCGTACTGGGTGGCATCGGCAGCCTGCCGGGTGCGGTTCTCGGCGGCCTGCTGATCGGGCTTATCGAGACCTTCTGGTCCGCCTATTTCTCCGTGCAGTACAAAGATGTGGCGGCGTTCGGCATACTTGTCCTGGTGTTGATCTTCCTGCCCACCGGCCTGCTCGGGCGGCAGGAGGTGGAAAAAGTATGACCACGCCATCCGCGGCCTCGCCGCACGCGGTCCCGTCTCGGCTGCGGGCCGCGCTGTTCGATGCCACCAAGGCAACGGCGGTGGCTTTCGGATTGTTCGTCGTCATGGTCGGGCTTCGCACCGATGTCAGTCCGACTGGCGCGCTTTTCCTGCGCACGCGTTGGCCTGATGTCGCACTGCTCTGCGCCGCTGTATTCGTGGCCCGCCTGGCTATGGCCTTCTGGGCAGGCCGCGGACTGCCGGCGGTCGGATTGGCGAAGCGGGCGACCGCCCTCTCTCGCGCCGGGCTGTTCTTCGGCCCCGCGCTGCTGGCCCTGGCGCTGATCCTGCCCTTCGTGCCGGGCATCGGTCGCTATGAACTCGACCTTGGTATCCTGGTTCTGACCTATGTGATGCTGGGCTGGGGCCTCAACATCGTGGTGGGCCTGGCCGGGCTTCTGGACCTGGGTTACGTCGCCTTCTACGCGGTCGGCGCCTATTCCTACGCGCTTCTGGCCCAGTATTTCGGGCTGTCGTTCTGGATTTGTCTGCCCCTCGCCGGCATTCTCGCCGCCTTCTGGGGTGTGCTGCTGGGCTTCCCGGTGCTGCGGCTGCGTGGCGACTATCTGGCGATCGTCACCCTGGCGTTCGGCGAGATCATCCGCATCGTCCTGCTCAATTGGGTCGAGCTGACTGGTGGCCCGAACGGCATTTCCGGCATCCCGCGGCCAACCTTCTTCGGACTGCCCTTCAGCATGAGCGGCGGCCCCGGGACCTTCGCAGGATTCTTCGGGCTGGAGCCAAGCCCGTCGCACCGCGTCGTCTTCCTGTACTACCTGATCCTGGCCCTGGCACTGCTGACGAACTGGGTCGCCATCCGAATTCGCAGGCAGCCGATTGGCCGGGCCTGGGAAGCCCTGCGTGAGGACGAGATCGCCTGTCGCGCGCTCGGCATCAACATCACCAACACCAAGCTGACGGCCTTCGCCCTGGGCGCCATGTTCGCCGGCTTCGCGGGTGCCTTCTTCGCCACGCGGCAGGCCTTCATCAGCCCGGAGAGTTTCACCTTCATCGAATCCGCCATCATCCTGGCGATCGTGGTGCTCGGCGGCCTCGGCAGCCAGATCGGCATCGCCGTGGCGGCGATCATCATGATCGGTGGCTTCGAGCTGTTCCGCGATCTGGAAGAGTATCGGATGCTGGTCTTCGGTGCCGCCATGGTGACCATCATGGTTCTGCGTCCGCGCGGCCTGGTAGGCTCTCGCGCGCCCAGCGTGGTGCTGGGCACGCAGCGCCGGATCAATGCGCAGCATGTCAGCGAGGGTCGCGGATGAGCACCGAGATCCTGCGCGTCGACGCGCTCAGCATGCGCTTCGGCGGACTACTCGCCGTCGATGCGGTGGATTTCCAGGTGCAGCGCGGCAGCATCACCGCGCTGATCGGCCCGAACGGCGCCGGCAAGACCACGGTCTTCAACTGCATCACCGGCTTCTACCGCCCGACCGGCGGCCAGATCAGCCTTCGTCGTGCGGATGGCAGCATCGCCAGCCTCCACAGGCTGAAGGACCATCGGATCGCCCGTGCCGGCGTCGCTCGCACATTCCAGAACATCCGATTATTCGCTGGCATGACGGTACTGGAGAATCTGCTGATCGCTCAGCACCTCAAGCTCCAGAAGGCAACCGGATACGGCATCGGCGCGATGCTCGGCTTTCCCGGCTATCGCGCGGCGGAGGCGGAAGCGATCGACCGCGCTGTGGAATGGCTGCGCGCAACGGACCTGCTGGATCGCGCCGATGATGCCGCGGGCGGGCTGCCCTATGGTGCGCAGCGCCGGCTCGAAATCGCCCGGGCAATGTGCACAACGCCCGCACTGCTGTGCCTGGACGAACCCGCAGCCGGGCTCAACCCACGGGAATCGGACGACCTGGCCAAGCTTCTGGTCAGTATCCGCGACGGCACGGCAACCCGCAGCGACCCCACCTCCATCCTGCTGATCGAGCATGACATGGGCATCGTCATGCGCATCTCGGACCACATCGTCGTACTGGATCACGGCCGCAAGATTGCAGAAGGTCCGCCGGACCAAATCCGGAATGACCGCCACGTCATCGCCGCCTATCTGGGCGAGGATGAGGACGCTGCATGACGACGACGATGCTGGAGGTGCACAATCTGGAGACCGGCTACGGTGCGGTTCAGGCGCTGAAGGGGGTTTCGCTGCATGTCGACCAGGGCGAGATCGTCGCCCTGATCGGCGCCAATGGGGCCGGCAAATCGACCCTGCTGATGAGCATCTGCGGCGATCCCCGCGCCAGGTCTGGCCGCATCATTCTGGACGGCGAGGACATCACCACGAAACCCACGCACGAAATCATGCGGAGCGGTGTGGCGCAGTCCCCCGAGGGACGGCGCATCTTCCCCCGCATGTCGGTGCTGGAGAATCTGATGCTGGGGGCGCAGGCAGCGGGACGCGACCCCGGCCCCGAATTGCCGCGCGTGTTCAACCTGTTTCCCCGCCTGAAGGAACGCCAGGCACAGCGCGGCGGCACGCTTTCGGGTGGCGAACAGCAGATGCTCGCCATCGGCCGTGCGCTGATGTCGCGTCCGCGTTTGTTGCTGCTGGACGAGCCATCACTCGGCCTCGCGCCGCTGATCTCGCGCCAGATATTCGCCGCGATCCGCGACCTGAATGAGCGTGAGGGGCTTACCGTGCTGCTGGTGGAGCAGAACGCCAACCAGGCGCTTCGGCTTGCGCACCGCGGCTATGTTCTCGTCACCGGCCGGATCACCATGAGCGGCAGTGGCAAGGAACTGCTGGCCCGGCCTGAGATCCGAGATGCCTATCTTGGCGGCGGCCACTGAAACGGGAGATCAATCTGACCAGCCGGCCAGCGACCTGACCTCGGCCGGAGTCGTGCCCTTTTCGCGCAGGTCCCGCAGCGTCGGCGCGCCGTCGCGCTTGGAAAGCCGGCGGCCGGCGGCATCGGCGAGCAGCGGATGATGCGCGTAGTCTGGCTCCGGCCATCGCATCAGGACCTGAAGCAGGCGATGCAGATCGGTGGCAGGCAGAAGATCATCGCCCCGCGTCACCAGGGTCACGCCATCCCGCGCATCGTCATGGGTGACGCAGAGGTGATAGCTCGCCGGAACCTCCTTCCGCGCCAGCACCACGTCGCCGAACTGTGCCGGATCACAGGCGATCCGGCCGCGCGTCGCATCCTCGAAAGTGAGCGGCCCCTCCAGGCAGCGAAGTGCGCGCGACATATGCAGCCGTAACGCGTGCGGTTCGCCCTCCGCCAACCGTGCCTCAACCTCACCCGCCGGCAGCCGGAGGCAGATGCCGGGATAAAGCGGACCGTCCGGGCCGTGGGGCGCCGAGGCGCTGGCGGCGATCTCCCGCGCAATTTCGCCGCGCGTGCAGAAGCACGGATACAGCAGGTCGCGCTGCCGCAGCGCCGCGAGCGTCTGCTGGTAATGCGCCATGTGCCGCGACTGCACACGGACGGGGCCATCCCAGTCGAGGCCAAGCCAGCGCAGATCCTCCAGGATCGCCTCCGTGAATTCCGGCCGGCACCTCGTGCTGTCGATATCCTCGATCCGAAGCAGGAAGCGCCCCCCGGCCTCGCGTGCCCCCCGCCAAGCCAGCAGCGCCGCATGCGCATGTCCAAGATGCAGGAAGCCGGTCGGGCTTGGGGCGAAGCGCGTGACGAGTGGGGCGGTCGCGGTCATGCTCCGGCGGGCGTAGCCGAACACCGGGAAGCGGAGCAAGCGATGTCAGGTCTTCTGGATGGACCGCGGTGGGGGCCAGCCGTCGGGCGCGATGCGCGCCGACTGGTGCTTCTTCTGCACGGCGTCGGAGCCGATGGCTTCGACCTGATCGACCTGGCGCCGGGCTGGGGCAAGGCCGTGCCGGATGCCCTGTTCATCGCGCCGCATGGCCCGGAGCCCTGCGATCTGGCGCCTTATGGTCGGCAATGGTTCAGCCTGCAGGATCGCTCGGAGGCCATGATGCAGACCGGCGTGGACGCCGCGGCAACCGGGCTGGCTGCCGCCATCGGCGCCATGCTGCGCGAGATGGGTCTGACCCACCGGGACCTGGCCCTGGTCGGCTTCAGCCAGGGCGCTATGACCGCGCTGCATCTCGGGCTGCGCCACCCGCCCGGCTGCGCCGCCATCGTGGCCTATGCGGGTGCCTTGCTGGTGCCCGACTCGCTCCCAGCACCCCCCGCAACCGCGCCAGCAATCCTGCTGGTGCATGGCGAGGCTGATGAGGTGGTTCCGGCCGAGGCCAGCCGGATTGCAGAACGCGCCCTGACACGCGCCGCCTATGGCGTGGAGAGCACGTTCCGGCCGGGCCTTGGCCACGGCATTGATGAGGTCGGAATCAGCCTCGGCGCGCTGGCGCTGCAGCGCGCACTCCGGGGTGATCCAGCATGACCGATGGATGAAAGCGTCCATTCTCCTGGTTGCGTGGCTGCAGCGGCACTGGCATGAAGACGGGGTCAACGCGGCGCTGCCACAGTATCTGGGGCTTGCCTAACGTTACGAGCACCAGATTTGTCCAGTGTCGCCATTCGTAGGAGTGGCGCTTGCCTGACGGCGGACACTTCCAGCTTGGACAGTCCTTTCCAGCGCTCGTCCTGAACGCGGATTTCCGGCCGCTGTCCTATTTCCCCCTGTCGGTCTGGGCCTGGCAGGATGCCGTCAAGGCGGTGTTCCTCGACCGCGTCTCGGTGCTGTCCGAGTATGAGACCGAGGTGCATTCACCCCGGATGACCATGCGGCTGCCCAGTGTCATCGCCTTGAAGGACTACATCCCCGCCGCCCGGCGGCCGGCCTTCACGCGCTTCAACGTGTTCCTGCGCGACAGCTTCGAGTGCCAGTATTGTGGCGAGGGTCGCCCGACGCAGGACCTGACCTTCGACCACGTCATTCCGCGCAGCCGCGGCGGCCGGACCACCTGGGACAACGTGATCACCGCCTGCGGCCCCTGCAACCTACGGAAAAGCAACAAGCTTCCGCGCGAATGCCGCATGTTCCCCCGCCAGGTGCCGCGCCAGCCGACGAGCTGGGAGCTGCAGGAGAACGGTCGGTCCTTCCCGCCGAACTACCTGCATGAAAGCTGGCGGGACTACCTGTACTGGGACAGCGAGCTGGAGAGCTGAACGGCTTGCCTCAGACCCGCTCGGTCACCCTGATCGCCACCTTGCACCCGGCCTTGATCGCGGCGCTGAGCAGCCGGTAGGCCGGCGTCAGCTCCGCCTCATTCGCCAGCCCGATGTCGCGGTGTTCGAGTTCCTCGGCACGGAAACGCTCAATGTCCTCGCGCAGTGGCTGCTCGTCATCGCCCAGCGTCGCGGCCTGGTCGCGATAGTGTTCGTCGATCGCCTCCTCCACCGCCACGGTGCAGGCCATCGCGGCGCGGTGGCCCATCAACGCCGTGCCGGCCCCCAGCACGAAGCCGGCGACATGCCAGATGGGCAACAGGGCCGTGGGGCGCACGCGGCGCTCGGCGATCAGGCGGCTGAAGGTGTCGAGGTGGACCTGCTCCTGCGCCTTCATGTGCTCCAGGATCGGGCCGAAGCGCGTGCGGCCGAGCACGGCAAGCTGGCCTTCATAAATTCGCTTCGCACCGTATTCGCCCGCATGGTCCACCCGGATGGTGCGGCTGACATACTCGCGCGGGGTCGGGTCGCCAGGCAGGCGCCCTTCAGCGGTTTGACGGCTGGGCATCAGATCCTCCATTCGCGACGGGCCTGGTGCAGGGTCCAACCGGCCAGTGGCGACGCATAGATCAGGTTCATCGCCGCGACGGAAAGGGACAGGCCCGGGATAAGATAGGCCGGCTCGTCACAGGGCTTGGTTGGCAGCGGCGCCAGGTTTTGCAGTAGATCGTCAATGCTGGCCCCCGCCCCGACGCCAGGCGCCAGGCAGGCTGGCAACGGCGATGGCCACCAGCCCTGTTCCACGCCCACATGAAGCGCCGCGATGCCGCCCGAAACGGCGACCGCCAGGCCGGCAGCCCCCAGCAGCCAAGCCCGAAGCCGCGGTGGCGCTGGTAGGGCGAGAAGGGCAAGCCCGGCCGCCACCCAGTAGGGCCAGCGCTGCCAAAGACACAGGGCGCAGGGTGCGAGGCCGGGCCAGTACTCGAAGGCCATGGCCGCAAGCGGCGCCGCGGCCGCAAGGAGTGCGATGAGCATGGGAATTGTCATGGCACGATTCATCCGTCAGCCCGCCTGCCAGGGCAACTGGACCCCTGGCGGAGCCGGACATACCGTAAGCCTGTATCGAGAGGGGAATCGCCGTCATGCTGCGCATCTGGGGCCGTGCCAATTCGTCCAACGTCATGAAGGTGCTGTGGCTCTGCGAGGAGCTCGGTTTGCCCTTCGAGCGGATCGATGCCGGCGGCGCCTTCGGCAAGACGCGGGAGCCGGCCTATCTCGCCATGAACCCGAACGCCCTGGTCCCCACCATTGAGGAGCCGGACGGCTTCACGCTGTGGGAGAGCAACGCCATCCTGCGCTACCTGGCGCGCTCGCGCGCGCCCGGTAACCCGATCTACCCGGCCGATCTTCGCCTCGCGGCGGATTGCGACCGCTGGATGGATTGGCAGGTGGCCGCGGTGAACCGACCAATGACCACCGTCTTCTTCACCTATGTCCGCATCCCCGAAGCAGAGCGTGACTGGCCCGCTACCCACAAGGCGCGCGCCGAGGCCGAGACCCTCTGGGCCATGCTGGACCGTCATGTGGCGGGCCGCCCCTTCATCACCGGAGACGACTTCACCCTGGCCGACATAGCGCTGGGCATCTACGCGCATCGTTGGTTCGCGCTGCCAATCGAGCGTGCGGAGATGCCGGACCTGCGCGCCTGGTACGACCGCCTGCTGGTCCGGCCAGGCTGTGCCAAACATGCCGCCGGCCCGCTGACCTGATGCTTCAGCGGCTGGCGCCCGGGGTCCAGGTCACGTCCCGCGCCCCATTGCCGTTCAGGCGGCGCGACAGAACGAAAAGGTGGTCCGAAAGCCGGTTCAGATAGCGGATCACTTCGGGGTTCACCGTGTCCTCGGCCGCGAGGGAAACGACGTCCCGCTCAGCCCGGCGCACGATGGTACGCGCCAGGTGGGCATGGGCGGCCCCCGGACTGCCGCCGGGCAGGACAAAGCTGCGGAGTGGGGGGACGAGCGCATTCATCTCGGCCAGCTCCGCTTCCAGCCGCTGGCATTGTGCGTCGCTCACCCGCAGCCGATCGCCGCCGATACCGGGCACACAGAGATCGGCGCCGAGGTCGAACAAATCGTTCTGGATGCGCGCCAGCATGGCGTCCGCCACCCGGTCCCCCTCCAGGTTCAAGCGAACCAGGCCGATCACCGCGTTGGCCTCGTCCACCGTGCCATAGCCCGCCACCCGCAGCGCATCCTTCCGCACGCGAGAGCCATCGCCGAGCGACGTTTCCCCCGCATCCCCGCCCCGCGTCATGATCACGTCCAGCCTTACCATCGTCGGTCTCCTTCGAGTTGGAAGGTGATGCCGATCGCCGTGGTGGAAAGGACCGGCAGCCCATCACGCTGCGCCGCCTCGAACCGCCACCGGCGCACCGCCTCGATCGCGGCCTGATCCAGGGCCGGGAAGCCGGATGATACCATGACCCGCACATCGGCCACGTGACCAAGTGGGTTGATCTCGACCTGGAGGGTGACGCGCCCCTGCTCGTTGCGGATGCGGCTGGCCTGCGGATAGGACGGCGGCGCATTGACCACGCCGGGTCGCAGACGTGCAGCCACCACCGCACCGATCGCCTGCCCCGCGCCCTGCGCCATTGGAGCCGCTGCCGCCGCCGTTCCGGTCGCGGCCGGCGCCGGCGCGGCTCGCGGTCGGGAGGCAGGTTCGGGCGGTCGAGGTGGTGCGGGCGGCGGCGGTAGAGGGGTCGCTTCCTCAGCAACCGGCTCTGCAACGGGCATGGGGTCGTTGAGGGTCGGAGGGGCGAGCGCTGCGGGCTCCGCTTCGGGCGCGGCTGGAGTGGCAGCCGCCTCGGGTGAAGGCGGGGTGTTTGGCGGCTCCGGCGGCGGGGTCTGCGCCGGTTGCGTGGCCGAATCCACGGCATCTCCGGCACCTGGTGTCTGTTCGGACCAGACCAGCGCAACCTGCTGCTCGGCCGGTGCCTGAACCGAGCCACGCTGCAGGTTGACAAGCGCGAGTGCCATGGCCGCATGCAGGCCGAGGGAGACGGCGAGCATAGCGCCTGAGCCCAGAGGCCCAGGCCTATGACGGGTCCCGGTTCCGTCCCTCACCCTCGGAGGCTAGACGGAGAAGTACTTGGCGCGCGGATGGTGCAGCACGATCGCACTGGTGGATTGCTCCGGGTGCAGCTGCCACTCATCCGACAACGAAACGCCGATCCGCTCTGACTGCAGCAGCCGCAGCAGCCCTTCCTGATCCTCCAGCTTCGGGCAGGCCGGATAGCCGAAGGAATAGCGGCCGCCGCGATAGGATTGCTGCAGCATCCGGTCCATGTCCCGGTCATCCTCTCCCGCATAGCCCAGCTCGGCGCGGATGCGCTTGTGGACATACTCCGCCATCGCTTCCGCCATCTCTACGGACAGGCCGTGCAGGTACAGGTAGTCCTGGTAGCGATTGTCCTCGAACCATTCCCGCGCAATGTCGGAGGCTTTCTGGCCGACGGTCACCACCTGCATGCCGATCACGTCACGCGCATTCGGGCCTTCCTCGATGTCACGCACGAAGTCGGCGATGCATTCGCCATCCGGCTTCGGCTGACGCGGCAGGTTAAAGCGGCAGACTTCCGT
This sequence comes from Falsiroseomonas sp. E2-1-a4, assembly GCF_051433165.1. Lineage (NCBI taxonomy): Bacteria > Pseudomonadati > Pseudomonadota > Alphaproteobacteria > Acetobacterales > Roseomonadaceae > Falsiroseomonas > Falsiroseomonas sp. E2-1-a4. Next base: position 52,815 of record NZ_JBHMFS010000006.1, read on the forward strand.
CGCGCCGTCCTCCGCGAACAGCACCAGGTCGTTGCCCTGGCCGGCGCATTTCCAATAGCCGTAGATGGCCTGCGGCTTGAGGATCTTCTGTTCCTCCGTCAGCGCCAGCATGCGCTTCAACACCGGGCGTAGCTCCTGCTTCGCCCAGCCGAGGAAATCCTCAAGCGACCGCCCGGCCTTTCGGAAGCCCCACTGGAATTGGTACAGGCTGCGCTCGTTGATGAAGGGGATGATCGCCTTCGGCGGTGCCTCCACCACCCGCGCGCCCCAGAAAGGCGGCACCGGCACGGCGCTTTCGGCTGCCACGCGCCTGCGTCGTTCCTGGGCATAGGCCAGGTCAACCGGCGCGAAGCCACGCGGGTCGGCCTGGCCGAGCGTGCGCTTCTCGTTCTTCGCCTTGCCGACACGCTTCGCCTGCAGGGCCGAGAGGTAGTCCTCGAAGCCGTTGCCCATCACCTTGTCCATCAGGTGCAGGCCATCGAAGGCATCCCGCGCATACGCCACGCGCCCGCAGGCATAGGCCTTCACGCAGTCATCCTCGACATAATTGCGAGTCAGCGCGGCGCCGCCGAGCATCACGGGAATGTCGATGCCCTGGCGGCTCATCTCCTCCAGGTTCTCGCGCATCACCACGGTGGATTTCACCAGCAGGCCGGACATGCCGATGGCATGCGCCTTGTGTTCCTTGGCGGCGGCGACGATGTCCAGCAAAGGCACCTTGATGCCGAGGTTCACCACCTTGTAGCCGTTGTTGGTCAGGATGATGTCGACTAGGTTCTTGCCGATGTCGTGCACATCGCCCTTCACCGTGCCGAGCACGATGGTGCCCTTCTCCTGGCCCTCGACCTTCTCCATGAACGGTTCGAGATAGGCGACGGCGGCCTTCATCGTTTCCGCGCTTTGCAGCACGAAGGGCAGCTGCATCTTGCCGGCGCCGAACAGCTCGCCCACCACCTTCATGCCGTCCAGCAGCACTTCGTTGATGATGGAAAGTGGCGTGTTGCCCTGGTCGAGCGCGACCTGCAGCTCCTCGCCCAACCCCTTGCGGTCGCCATCGATGATGCGGTCCTTCAGCCGGCCTTCGACCGTCTCCGCACGGGTCTTCTTGACGTTGTCCGCCGCCTTTCGGCCGGAAAAGATCTCCAGCACCTTCTGCAGCGGGTCGTAGCCTTCGCGCCGGCGATCGAAGATCAGATCCTCGACCACCTCCACCTCCTCCGGCGGAATCTGGTGCAGCGGCTTGATCTTGGAGACGTGGACGATGGCCCCGGTCATGCCAGCCTTCACGGCATGGTCCAGGAACACGCTGTTCAGCACATGCCGCGCGGCCGGGTTCAGGCCGAAGGAGATGTTGGACAGGCCGAGGATGATCTGGATGTCCGGAAACTTCTCCCGGATCATGCGGATGCCATCCAGCGTCCAGACGCCCAGCTTGCGGTCATCCTCATTGCCGGTGGCGATGGTGAAGGTCAGCGGGTCGATCAGCAGGTCGGATTGGGCCAAGCCGTATTTGTTGCAGGCGAATTCGACCAGCCGTGCGGCGATCCGCAGCTTGTCTTCCGCCGTCTTGGCCATGCCGACCTCATCGATCGTCAGCGCGATGACCGCGGCGCCAAACTTCTTGGCCAGCTTCAGCCGATCATGCGCCGCTTCCTCGCCATCCTCGAAATTGATCGAGTTGATGATCGGCTTGCCGCCATGCAGCTTCAGCGCGGCCTCGATCACCGGAGTCTCGGTGCTGTCGATGACGAGGGGGGAGTTCACGCTGCTCGTGAAGCGGCGGATGACCTCGTTCATCTCCTCCATCTCGTTGCGGCCGACGAAGGCGGTACAGACATCGAGGCTGTTGGAGCCCTCGGCCACCTGCTCGCGCCCGATGGTGACGCAGCCATCCCAGTCGTGCGCTTCCTGCCGCTGCCGCCACAGCTTCGACCCATTGGCGTTGCAGCGCTCACCGATCGAGAAGTAGCTGTTCTCCTGCCGCAGCGAGGTTGCGCCATAGAGGCTGGCAACGGAGGGCACCCAGATGGGCTTGCGCGCCACCGGCGCCGGGCGATGCCGCGCACCGCCGAGCTTGCGCAGCAACTCGTCCAGCGCCTGGATATGCGGCGTGGAGGTGCCGCAGCAGCCGCCGATCAGGTTCAGCCCGTCCTCGACGATGAAGCGCTCCATCCAGGAGGCAAGATCCTTGGGACCGAGCGGGTAGTGCGTCTTGCCATCCACCAGTTCCGGCAGCCCGGCATTGGGCTGCACGCTGATATAGCCGGGCCAGTTCTGCGACAGCCAGCGCACATGCTCCGCCATCTCCTGCGGGCCGGTGGCACAGTTCAGCCCGATCAGTGGCACATCGAGCGAATGCACGACCGTGGTCGCGGCCGCGATGTCGGGGCCGACGAGCAGCGTGCCCGTGGTCTCCACGGTGATCTGCACCAGGATCGGGATGTCCGACTTTGCGCGCGCGCGGGCGATCTTGGCCGCATTCACGGCGGCCTTGATGAACAGCGTGTCCTGGTTGGTCTCGGTCAGCAGCGCATCTGCGCCACCAGCGATCAGCCCTTCGCATTGCAGGACGAGCGCCGCTTCCAGCGCGTCGTAGCCGATGTTGCCGAGGCTCGGCAGCTTGGTGCCCGGGCCGATATCGCCGATCACCCAGCGATGCCGGCCATCCGCAAAGCTCTCCGCCGCCTCGCGCGCCAGCTCGACCGACAGCTTGTTAATTTCGAACGCCTTGTCCTCCAGCTCGAACTCGGCGAGCGTGACTGGCGATCCGCCGAAGCTGTTGGTGAGCACCATGTCGGCACCCGCCTCGTAATAGCCACGGTGGATTTCGCGGACGAGGTCTGGGCGCGAGAGGTTCAGCACCTCCGTGCAGTTCTCCTTGCCCCAGAAATCCTTGTCGACATCCAGCGTCAGTGCCTGGACGCGACTGCCCATGCCACCGTCGCACAGCAGAACCTGGTCCTTGAGCGCGTCGAGAAGATGCGGGCGAGACATGCTGGGCATACCCTTCAGCGAGACGGAACGGAGACGGAAACGGGCTGGCGCTGGGCCAGCCAAAGCCGCACGGCAAGTGGCCCATCGATGCTGCGCGCGGTTCGAAGCGCACAGCCCGCGGCCCCGAGCCAGCCGGCCATCTGGGCATCATCAAAACCCGGCCAGCGATGCGCGTGCCGGCCGAGCAGGTCGGCTCGCGCATGTGGTGCGAGGTCCACGATCAGCAATGCGCCATCCGGCCGCAGGACGCGCGCCGCCTCGGCCAGCGCAGCGGCCGGGTCTTCGGCATAGTGCAGCACCATCTGCAGCGTCACGGCATCGAACCCTGCATCCGGCAAGGGCAGGCGGTACATGTCTGCCTGGCGGACGGAACAATGGCTCAACCCCCGCTCCGCCAGACGCGCGCGCGCCAGCGCCAGCATCTCCCGGCTTGCATCAACGCCGAGTGCGCCGGCGCAGCGGGATGCCAGAACCTCCAGCAGCCGGCCCGTGCCACTGCCGATGTCGAGCAGCCGATCGAGCCGTTCGGGCAGCGCCTTGATCAGCGCGGCCTCGATTTCGGCAGCAGGCAGTTCCAGTGCCCGCATCTCATCCCAATCAGCGCCATGACGCTGAAAGGCGTCCGAGGCTGCGCGCGCACGCTCCGCAGCCAGCCGGGCGGCAGCGCGCCGGTCGGCGGCCAGCAGGGGGTCATCCTCGGGCAGGCGAGCCAGGATCTGACGGGCCAGGTCGGCATGGGCCGGTAACTGGAAAAAGACGTTGGCACCTTCCGGCATGCGCTCGAGCAATCCTGCCTCCACCAGCAGCTTCAGATGCCGCGAAAGCCGAGGCTGCGACTGGCCGAGAATGCCGCAGAGGTCCGAAACGCAGAATGAACCGCGCGCACACAGCGAGAGCAGACGCAGCCGCGTCGGCTCGGCGGAGGCGCGAAGCTGGGCCAGAAGATCATCCATGCGCTTGTAAATGACATAAAGATATCCTTATGTCTAGTGTATGGCTTGGTCCGTCGACGCCCGCATCCCCCTGCACCTACTCAGCCCGCTCCTCCTGGACGCGGCATTGCGGAGTGCACCTGCCACCGCGCTGCTGGTTGAGGGTCGGGAGTTGGAGGGCCTGGCCGCCCCAGCCGTCCTCCAGGTCCAGTTCAATCCTGGCGACCAGCGGCACAGGCTGGACTGCAATTGCTGCGCCGGACGCGGCCCGGTGGCTGAGGCGCTGGACCGGATGTTTCAGGCCCGCATCCGCGGCCAATGCGTCTGGTTCGAACAGGTGATCGGCGTGGTGCAAAGCGCAGAAGCGCGAGCCGAAGTGCTTGAGGCCTTGGCGCAGGACCCGCTGGCGAAGGCGCGCTTTCGGCCCGCCTGACGCCGTGGTTTCAGACGAACTGAGCCTCCGCCTTGCCGAGGCCGGAAAACCGCGCCGTCAAAGGCACCCCAGGCGCGGGCCGTCGCGCCGGCGTCAAACCTGCCACGACCAGGACAGCGCCCGCCGGCAGGCCGCCACGGGCACGCGCAGCCGACGCAGCCTCCATGAAGGCCGCTTACAGATCGAGAATTCCGCCGCGCGCGCGGCTGGCCGGATTGCCCAGCGCCACGCGTAGAGGCGTTGACGGCCGAGCACGCGACTTCTTGACAACAAGGTAGCCGAGCAGCGCCCGATCCGCGATGCAGGACTGGTAGAAGCTCTGGATCATGTAGCTCTTGGCCCCGTCCGGGTTGCCAAGAATGCGGTCTGAGGAGGGGTTGTTGAACTCGGCCCCATCGATCACCCCGCGCTCCAGCGCTGGCACGATCTCCCCGCCCGGCAGCGCCGTCACCGCCGCGCCCATCGCGTTGAACAGATCCGTCGCCAAGCCAACCGTGCGATAGCGCAGGCCGCGAAGCTGATCGACGCTGGTGATCGGGTTCTTCAACCAGCCGAGAGGCTGGGTCAGCATCGGGCTGGTCTGGAAGCCGACGACATTGACCCGCAGAATGTCGCGGGTCCACTCATTCTACAGGGCCTCGCCGCCGCCGTAGTTGAACCAACCCAGATATTCGTGCGCATGGCCGAACCAGGCCGGTGGAGTGCCGAACAGGCTGAAGGTCTTGCTGTTGTCGAACCAATAGGCCGAGACGCCGTGGCCGCCATCCAGGGCGTCGGCGGAAACCGCTTCCAGGAGCTGGAATGCGCCCACGACGCCGCCGGCCAGCGACAATTTCAGCCGCACCCGGCCGCTCGCCATGGCGTTGACGCGGGTGACGAAATGATTGGCAAATTCGTGAAAGATGTCGCGCTGAAGCTAGGTGGACTGGAACCGCAGATTTACCGTCTGCGCGCGGCTGACATTGGGGGTGGCCAGAACGGCCGTTCCCGTGGCGCCAACAGCGGCCGCCTTGAGCAGCCGACGACGGCAGGTCCCATGCGATGTGTTCTAGGTCCTGCTTCCCTCCAGACGTGCCGCCTGTTCAATTTCGGAACGCTCGACGGCGTGCTTCCCCGAAATCATTGAGCAACGTCAGACTGGTAAGTGACCGTTTGAAAACACCGGCGGGTCGGTCCCACGGTGCTTTGCTGCTATTTCGTGACGAACGCCTTCTCGACCACGTAGGTCGCCGGCCGATTATTGGCCCCCTCTGTAAAGCCTCGCGCCTCCAGAATGGCTCGCATGTCCGCGTTCATCGCCTCACTTCCACATAGCATGGCTCGGTCGCGCTCGGGGGAGAGCGCTGGCAGGCCGAGATCGGCGCAGAGACGCCCGGATTCCACCAGCGTCGTTGGCCGCCCCTGGTTGCGGAACGGCTCCCGCGTCACGCTGGGGTAATAGACCAGCTTGTCATTCACCAGCTCGCCCAGCAATTCATGCTCCGGCAGGTCCTTGACGAGCAGGTCGTGATAGGCAAGCTCGGCAACCTCCCGCACCGCATGGACCACAACGACACGATCGAAGCGGTCGTAGGTCTCTGGCTCACGCACCAGGCTCAGGAAGGGGGCAAGTCCGGTGCCCGTCGCGAACAGCCACAGGGTGCCGCCCGGGAGCAGGTTGTCGGTCACCAGCGTGCCGGTGGCCTTCCGCCCGATCAGGACCCCGTCACCCGGTAATACGTGCTGGAGGCGGGAGGTCAGGGGGCCGTCCTGCACCTTGATGGACAGGAACTCCAGGTGCTCCTCCCACGGTGCGCTGACGACGGAATAGGCGCGTACCAGCGGCTTGCCCTCGACCAGAAGGCCGATCATCGCAAATTGGCCGGCCACGAACCGGAAATGCGGATCGCGCGTGCAAGTAAAGGAAAACAGGCGGTCCGTCCAATGATGGACCGCCAGGACCCGCTCCAGGAAAAAACCGGGCGGTGCGGCCATGGCGGCCGGCGGAGCGCTGGGGGAGGACATGGCGCCCGTATGCGACAAAGCGGGTTCTGCTGCAATGCGGATGGTTGCGCGCAGACCCCGGCTCGCCGAACGCGCAAGCCTGCGGCATTGTGGCGGTTCTGAACCTGCCGAAGGTCCCACTCTGCATGACCCAGCCGCCGCCCCTCGGTGCGCCTGTCGACCCGACGCCTCGTCCCTTGCCCGCGCGCGTGCCGCATCGGGGGAAGGCGGTGACCTTGGAGCCGCTCGCCGTCAGGCACGCCGCCGAGCTGTGGGATGCGGCCCAGGCGGATGCCGGCGGCGAGGGCTGGGACTATATGGGCTATGGTCCCTTTGCCGATGCTGCCGCCATGCAGCGTCATGTCGCGGCCTTTGCCTCGCAGCACGACCCCATGGCCTGGGCCATACGCCCGCACAGCAGCGGCGCCGTCGCCGGCTGGCTTACCCTGATGGAGATGCAGCCCGCCAACGCGGCGATCGAGCTCGGCCACATCTGGTTCTCCCCGCGGCTGCAACGCACGAGGGCGGCAACGGAGGCGATGTTCCTGCTGATGCGCCACGCCATGGACGACCTGGGCTACCGCCGCCTGGTCTGGAAGTGCAACGCCCTGAACGCACCGTCCCGCCGCGCCGCGACGCGACTCGGCTTTGTCTATGAGGGCGAGCTTCGCGCCCATCTGGTCGTCAAGGGCCGACGGCGCGATACGAGCTTCTACTCGATCCTGGCCGACGAATGGCCTGCACGGCGAGACCGGATCGCGGCGTGGCTGGACGACGGCAACTGGGACCACCAGGCACGCCCACGCCGGTCCTTGAGCGAGGCCCCACTTGCCGACGTCGGCTGATAGGTCGGGCGCTTGCGTGAAGCAGGTCGCCGCAGCCTGCCAGTTGTATTTAGATAAATCCTATCGCAGGGTACTGTCCGGTTCGGGATGGTAACAGGAGCATTGCCATGCCGCTTGGTTTGGAAGACAGCGTTGGGGCTTTCGTGCCGGGCGACCGGGTGGAGTTGGTCGGCGCCACGGCGGGACCACTCGCGGAGCTCGACTTCGCCGTCAAGGACCTGTTCGATGTGGCTGGCGCCACGACCGGCTACGGCAACCCCGACTGGGCCCGGACCCATGCCCCTGCCGCCGCGACCGCGCCAATCGTCATGGCCCTGCTTCAGGCCGGCGCCACTCTGCGTGGCAAGACCAAGACCGTGGAACTCGCCTATGGACTGACCGGCGAAAACGTCTGGTACGGAACGCCCATCAACCCGGCGGCGCCCGACCGGTTTCCAGGTGGTTCCTCCTGTGGGTCGGCCGCCGCCGTCGCCGCAGGCCTGGTCGATTTTGCGCTTGGCACAGACACCGGCGGATCCGTGCGGATCCCCGCAAGCTATTGCGGCATTTTCGGCATCCGTCCCTCCTGGGGCGCCGTGAACCTGACCGCCGCCTGCCCGCTCGGCCCGAGCTTCGATACCGCAGGCTGGTTTGCGAGCCGCGCCTCGGTCCTGCGTCGGGTGGGCGATGTTCTCCTGCCGCCGGGGGGCGAGGGCGCACTGGGTCCGCTGGTCAAGGTGCAGGAAGCCTGGGTCAACGCCGTACCCCACACGGCGACCGCGCTGGTCGGTGCTATCGCGAAGATCGAGCGCGTTCTCGGCCCCTGCCTTTCCATGCATGTTGCGCCGGAAGGCCTGACCCAGCTTTTCGAGAATTTCCGGGCTGCACAGGCCGAGGAAGCCTGGGCGAGCCTCGGTTCCTGGGTCGAGGCGATCCGCCCGACCTTCGGCCCCGGGGTCGGGGAGCGCTTTGCCGCTGCCAAGGCCACAGACCCGGCCGTGGCGGCCGAGGCGCGGGCGTTCCGCGGCCTGTTCCGGCAGCGAGTGCAGGCCCTGCTCGCGGGTGGCGCCGTGCTTGTCTACCCAACCTCCCCGGTCCCGGCGCCGCGCCTGGATGTGGCTTTAGAGGCCCAACAGGCGGTACGGGAACGCACGATGGGCGTGACGGCGATTGCTGGCCTTGCAGGCCTTTGCGAAGTGTCCCTGCCGGCTGCCCGGGTTAACGGCGCGCCGGTAGGCCTTTCGCTGGCGGCAGCGCCGGGGCGTGACCGCGCCCTGCTGGCGGTGGCGGAGCGCGTCGCCGCGGAGCTGCGCCTTGCGGTCTGAGCCCGCGATGCTTGCCCCCAAATCCGCGTCAGCCTATCGCTGAAGCTTGGCGCCGCCTCCGGGACCCTTACCCATGCTGATCCGTGACGCAATCGCGGCCGATCTTCCCGCCATCACTGCGATCTACGCCCATCACGTGAAGGTCGGCACCGGCACCTTCGAGGAGGAACCGCCGGGCCTGGAGGAAATGGCGCAGCGCATCGCCAAGGTTCAGGATGCCGGCTGGACCTGGCTGGTGGCGGAGCAGGACGGCGTGGTGATCGGCTACGCCTACTTCAACCAGTTCCGGGATCGCTCGGCCTACCGTTTCTGCGCCGAGAATTCGATCTATGTCCGGGATGATGTCCGTGGCCAGGGCGTCGGCAAGGCCCTGGTCGAAATCCTGCTGCGCCGCGCCACAGATTGCGGCTTCAGGCAGATGCTGGCGGTAATCGGCGATTCCGAGAATGTCGGCTCCATCGGCCTGCACGTCTCACTCGGCTTCCGGCAAGCAGGCGTGCTCAAGGCAGCCGGGTTGAAGTTCGGCCGCTGGGTGGATGTGGTCTTTATGCAGCGCGCGCTGGGTGACGGCGATCGCACCTCGCCGCTCTGAGAGCCCATCGTCACCGGATTGGCAGATGCCTGACGATGCCCCAACTGGATCTTCAAGCCTGCCCGGCGGCGTCCCCCCGCCAGATCTGCAATTTGCGGTAGATCGTCGAAGGGTTGACCCCGAGTAGCGCGGCCGCCCGCGGCACGTCCTGCGCCACGCGGTCGAGTGCTGCTAGGATGTGCCGTTTCTCGACCTCTGCCAGCGGCTGGAATGCCTCCGTCTGCTGCGGGGGCGCCAAGGGTACCGTCTCGTAAGACGCGAACATCTGAGCGGGTGGGGTCAGCGTGGGCAGGGGCGGCTCCATCGGCACGGCCAGCCGCGCATCGGGTTCAGTGGGTGGGGGGCCAGCGGGGTCCGGCACTGCGGCAGCCGGTCCCGCCGCGCCGCGCAGCAGCATCGGGGGCAGCATGGACAGTTCCACCCGATCGCCATCGTGCAGCACCGCGATGTTGCGAACCACATTCTGCAACTGCCGCACATTCCCAGGCCAGGAGTAGGCGCGAAGCACCTGCTCCACCTCCCAAGCGCAGCCGCGCAGGCGCTTCCCTTCCTCCCGCGCGAAAGCGGCCAGGAAATGACGTGCGATCAGCAGCCTGTCTTCGCCGCGCTCACGCAGCGGCGGAAGGTGCAGCGGCACCACATAGAGGCGATAATACAGATCCTCCCGAAACCGCCCCGTCTCGACCTCAACCCACGGATCGCGATTGGTCGCCGATACGATGCGAACATCCACCTTTTCTGGGCGGGAGGCGCCTACCGGTTGGAAGGTGCCGGTCTGCACGAATCGCAACAGCTTGACCTGCATTTCGAGCGGCATTTCGCCAATCTCGTCGAGGAACAGGGTGCCGCCATCAGCGAGTTTCGCGGCGCCGGCACGGCTGTCCGTGGCGCCGGTGAACGCCCCCTTCACATGGCCGAATATCTCGGACTCCAGAAGGTCCCGCGGGATGGCGCCACAGTTCAGGGTGATGAAGGCCCTGTCCCTACGCGGGCTGGCCCGATGAATCGCGTCCGCCGCGAGTTCCTTTCCGGTACCACTTTCCCCGGTGATGAAGACGCTGGCCTTGCTCGCTGCAACGCTATCGATCGTCCGGTAGACGGCCTGCATGGCCGCCGAGGCGCCGATGAAGCCAAAGAAGCGATCGCGACCAAGCTGTGCCTTTGCCTCCCGCAACTCGGTCGCCAATGCGCGCTTCTCCAGCGCGTTCTGCAGCGTCACCGTCAGGCGCGCCTTGGCGTAGGGCTTGACGATGAAGTCAACGGCACCCTCGCGCATCGCCTCCACCGCATGGTTCACGCTGCCATGCGCGGTGACGACGATGATAGCTGCCTCCACGCCCTCGGCACGAAGCCGGCGCATGGTCTCGAATCCGGAGAAATCCGGCAGTTCCAGATCCATGAGGATGGCATCCGGGCGCCAGGCCTGAGCGATCTGGACTGCTTGTGCGCCAGTTTCCGCGACCCGGGTTTCCAGGCCGAGTGTCCGCAACAAGGCCCCAGCGACTTCGGCCTGCGTCGGTGTATCCTCGACAATCAGGACCCGAGCCGCGGACGCGGCCATGCGGCGCTAGCTCGCCCCGGGCGGGTGCTCCGCCAAGGCGGACAGTTCGGCCAGCGCCTGGGCTGCTTCCTGCCTGACCTGAAGCGCCAAGGCACGCGGGTCGGCGGCGTTGCGATGATCCATGGCGATCCGCGCAACCTGCTCCAGGCGCCGCGCGCCTACGGCGGCGGCTGCGCCGGCAAGGCTGTGCGCCGACCGCCTGTAACCTTCCTCATCGCCAGCAGCGACGGCCTCTTCCAAAAGCCGCGCCAGCCGCCCCAGGTCGTCCTCGAACGTCCGCAGGATTCGCACGAAATCCTCGCGCGGTAGGTCCGACGCAAGCTGTCCAGCGATTTCCGGGTCAATTGCGCTCACGGTCTATTTCTCGCATTGCAGGGCAATCCGGTCAACGCGTGCGGCGTTTCGAAGGCATCGAGACCGCCCCTACTGCACCCGCTGGTCCAGGGCCCGGAGGCCGAACAAGTCACGGGCCGCGGCACGCGCCATCGTGCTGCTCGGCTGCTGGGCAAAGGCCGAAAGCCGCAGAAGTGCGGCCTGGACACGAAGCCCAGCCAGCGCCGCACAATCGGCCTCCAGTGCCAGATGGCTGGTCCTGCACTGCTGCACGGCGTCCGCATCCAACCGGCTGACCGGCGGGGCATAGGCATCCGCAACGCGGCGGCGCGCGGTGCGCCGCGCCTGGCCCTCGGAGCCATCCGGATCCACCGCGCGCACCAGCCGATCCGCCAGGCTGCGCGGCAGACAGCCAGCGGGCGCGCAGGCCGCGAGATGCAACCAAAGGTCCCAATCCTCGGCGCGCTGCAGTTGCTCGTTGAAGCCGCCTACGGCACGCAGCAGCGCGGTGCGGGCCATGACGGTGGAGGTCGCCACCACCGGCTCCGCATAGATGACCGCCTGGGCGTCCCGGTCCAGGATGAAGGCCTCACGCCGCATGCTATGGCGCGCGACAAAGGCCCGGCAGCGGCCAAAGCCCGTGGCAAGCTCGGTGCCGTCTTCGGCGAAGCGGCGATGCTCGGTGAAGGAGAAGCCGATATCGGGGTACAGCCGGTGCAGCTCCATCTGCGCAGTCATCTTGCCACGCCGCCATCTGTCATCGGCGTCGAGAAAGGCAACCAGCGGCGCCTGTGCCGCCGCAAGACCGGCGTTGCGCGCCGCCGCCGGCCCGGCCGCGGTCGTGGCCAGGGGCCGCACCCGACGATCGTAGGCCGCGATGCCGCGGAGGTAGCCGCCCGTCCCATCCTGGGATCCGTCATCGACAGCCAGGATTTCGATCTCGTTTGAAGCGCCAAGCGAGGCGATCGCACCCGGCAGCCAACGCAAGGCGTTGCGGGCGGGGATCACGACACTGAGCCGGGGCTGGGGGTGCAAGACGGACCTCTCGATTTGCATCGGGCGACCAGGAATGGGGTCGCCATGAGGTCCTCACTGCATGCGGCGTACCGGCAACCTGCATCGCATTTTGCGAATCCTGAGGCGGTGCCGCTTTGGTCAGCGGGCGCCGTAGCGCAGCAGCATGGCGCGCAGCGGGTCGGCGCCCGGATTATGCGCCTCCATCGCCACCACGATCTGCCGCGCGGCATGGTCGCGTCCGTAATAGGCGCGTGCGGAGTTCGGCCGGTAGGACAGCACCGACCCGGACAGGGACACTCCGGCAAACAGGCCCCGCGACTTGGCAATCGCCACGATATCGGCGCCCGCGGCCGCCGTGGTGCTGCCCTGGATTCCACCGCCGATGGTGGCGAAGACGAGCGAGGCGTCCGCACCGACCTTGAACTGGCTGTCCATGATCGCCTGAAGCCCACGATCGCTCATGATCATCATGGCCACCATGGCATCCTGCACGCCGATCTGCAGGCCGATGCTGCCGGACGCGAGGCCATAGAAAGCGGGCGATGACCAGGACCCGGCGCCGTCCCGGCCGACCAGGACGCAGGACCCGCCCTCCCCGCCCAGGATGAAGCCGGCGCGGAAGACGCGCGGGCAGACCATGACCGCCCGCGCCCGTTGCAGGAAGCCGATCGCATCGGCCGTCATATCGCCGGTGCTCATCAATTCCTGCACCGCAAGCGTCGCGCGGTCGACCAGCGCCTGTTCTTCCTGCTGCGCGACCGCCGGCAGGGACACCACCGGCAGGGAGAACAGCAGCCCGATGGCAAGCATCATCCCACGGAACATGAAAAGCCCCCCGCAACCCTATGTCGGGGAACACTCTACATGCCTGCGACTCGGGTGTCCAAGGCGAAGCGACAGGGCGCCGGAGCCCTATTCCGTGGCGGGCAGGGTGAAGGGCTCTTCATTCACCGCGGCCACGCGCCAATCCGCTCCGTGCCGCTCCAGCCGGGTCATGGACAGGTTCCGGACCGAGAAGATCAGCGCCTGGTGTGGGCTCAGCCCCATCGCCTGTGCGATCGCCGCACGAATCGAGCCGCCATGCGCGACGATCACGATGTCGCGGCCCGGCGTGTCCTGCACCAGCCGGTCCAGCACCGCCGAGACCCGCTCCACCACCTCGGCAAAGGATTCGCCTCCCGGCGGCTTCTCCTCCGCCGCATGGGGCCAGAAGGGGTGCGGCGGGTGGCGGATCAGGGCTGCGAAGCGTTCGTGCGACAAGCCCTGCCATTCGCCCAGATTTTGTTCCGCGAGATCCGGCTCCACCACCAGCGGCGTCGGCGCGTAGCCGGCCGCAAAGATGGCGGCCGCGGTGGCGCGGGTGCGGGAGAGTGGCGTCACGACCCAGCGCGCACCCTCCGGCAGCCGCGCCGCCAGCCAGCGATAGGCCGCGGCCTCCTGCCGCAAGGCGAGCTCGCATAGGGCAACATCCATGCTGCCGTAGACGACGGCGCGGGCGGAGGGCTCCACCAGCGCATGACGGACAAGAAACAACCGGGTGATCTGCACGGCCCCGGTCTAGCCGGAGCGCCGACGCTCCACCAGAGCACCCTGGAAGACGCGGATCCCGACTTCCCACCCCCAGGCGATGGCGGCAGGACGATCGACGCCGACCAGGACCACCTGCTCCGGCCGCAGCAAAGCCCGGTCGAGGCAGGCCGGCGTTGCCACCGGCAGGTCGGCCGACCAGCGCAGCCGCAGAAAATCCAGTTCCAGACGCTCCGGCGGCAGGACCGCGAGCAATTCGGGTGGTGCGTCATCCAGCGCCGTCCGGTACCCGCGACCCCGCGCCGTGTCACGCGCGGTGATGAACCCGGCCGGGTCCGCCAGGATATCCGCAGGTCTGAAAGCCAGCGTGATGTCCTGTCGCCGCCCGGATGGCAGGCTGCTGTCAAATCGCTGAAAGGCCGGTGTCGCCAGCGTGGCCGGCACCACCGCCAGGCCAACGCGGCGCCAGGCGAGTTGCACCGCCGGCCGCCCAATCTCGGCCAACATCCGTAGCTCCGCCAAGCGCGCCAGCCGCCGCTGGAGGGCGGAGCAGCTCCCGATATCGACGCCCGGCAGCACGGCCTCCGCCAGGCTGCCCCAGGCGAGGCGCCGATCCTCCCAAAGCGACTCCGCAGGTTCCCCCTCGGGGTCAAGTCGGCAGACGCCCTGCGCGATCGTCATCGCCTCCAGATCCGCCTGTGCCAGCGCCCGCTCGGCCATGGCCAGGTCGAAGCTGTTGATGGGGCTGGCATCCGCCACCACCCGGGGTGCCTCGTCGATCTGCCCCATACCCAGGCTTTCGGCGGTGATCGCCAGCAACTGCGCGGCCCCGGCCGGCAATCGCATGGCCTGCACTGCCTCGCCGGCCGCGGCATCCAGCGTCCGCAGCAGCGCGAGGCGGGCGGTCTCCAGCACCAGACCCGGCGGGGCGGAAACCGCCACCACATCGCCGTTGGGCAGGTCGAAGACACGGGTGCGCGCCGCGGCGAGAACCGGCTCCAGCGCATCGCGCAGCAGCCGCTGGTGATGTGGCCGGCGCGCCGCGGGTCCGAGGCCGGACAGGCGAAGGTGCAGCACCTCCCGCACCGCATTCGCGGCGACGCTTTCCCGGACCAGCGTTGCCAGCTCGGCGGCGGCGCGGACCCCGCCCGGGCGCCGGTCGCCGTCGATCTCGACCCTCATGCGGCGGGCCGGGCCGGTGCGGCTGCCGGCTGGAAGTTGGCCGCGCTGAGCGCCGCCGAGACCGGCAGTGCAACCTGAAGCCCCGGCCCGGCCTCGGCGGCGGGCCCCTCAAGCAGGCGCAGCCCACAATTCCCGGCCCAATCCAGGGCCACGTCATCACACACCCCGGCAAGAATGATACGCCCGGGGTCGGCCCGGCGCAGTGCCGACATGGCGGCTGGCGCCGCCAGGGCCGGAGACCAGGTGATGCGAAGCCAATCAGCCGGCAGCGCCTCGATCGCCAGTAGGCGGAGCGCAGCGGCGTCGATTCCCTCAAGCTCCAGCGCCCACCCTTGCAGGGCCAGGCTTTCCCGCCGAGCTTGCAGGGCGGCCGGATTGGCGGCCATCTCCAGCCCCAGCGTCGCCACCAGCGCACCGCGCCCGCCTCCGCTGCCGCCGTCGCCACGGCCACTCAGCGGCGCCGGCGGCACGGGCAGATGAAGCGGCCCCGGCAGCGAACTGCCCATCAGTTCCCGCCGCTGCGACGGATCTCCAATTGCGATCAGCAGCCTTGCTGCCAGGGTACGCGTTGCGTGATCGAGCAGATCTGCATCGCGGCCCAGGCCGCCGAGCAGGCAGGCCAATGGCTGGCGCCCAATCGAGAGACGCAGGAAGGCGGGCCTAGCCGGGCCGCCCGAGGGATCCAGGCGCATCCCGGTGACCCGTCGCACCACCCGCTCCAGCGGCAGGGCACGCAACCACGCGTCGAGGCAGGCCAAGGCCGGGCCGGTGCCAGTTGGGCCAGGCGCCCCGGCCTCCGCCGCGGTCGCATAGGCCTGCAGCGCCGCAGCATCCCGCTCCAGCGACCAGAGTCCGGTGACCTGGCTTCCGATCAGCCGGTCGATCAGCCCACGAAGCCGCACCGCCCGGCCAGCTTCGGCGCCGATCAGAAGCAATTCTTCATTTGGTCCATCCAGCACCACCCCGCCCGCGGCAAGCGCGCCTTCCTGCAGTAGCGCGCGGGCCACACGACGCCGGTGCGGCGGCATCGCCGGGACCCGTAGCGCCACCCGACCCATGGGGTTGCGCAGCGCCTCCCGCATCACGGCGAGCAGCGGCGTCTGAAAGCCGGCGGCTGCGGCCGCGGTGGTTGAGTTGGAACCTTCGGACATGTTGCGTGAGACCGCGAGGATCGGGATGGCGACGGCGCCCCCGGCCCGGCTACAGTCCACTCGCAATGGCTACCAGACAATTAATCGGCGCAACGTCCACAGCGTTCTCACTGGCGCCGGCGCCCGGCTCGCTCCCGGCGGGCAAGCGGATATACGCGATCGGTGATACCCATGGCTGTTTTGCGCGGCTGGCCGATCTGCACGGAATGATCATCGCAGACCTGGCGGCGCGCCCGATCGCCCAGCCTCTGCTGCTTCATCTGGGGGACTATGTCGATCGCGGCCCCGACAGCGCCGGCGTGCTGGCCCGGCTGGCGCAGCCGATACCGGGCCTGCCCATGGTGAACCTGATGGGCAACCACGACCGCATGATGCTGGATGCATTGGCCCAGGGAGCGGCAACGGAGGCCGTCTCGCTCTGGCTGCTCAATGGCGCGGGCCCGACCCTGGAAAGCTACGGCGCATCGCCCCGCAAGCCGGAGAGCTGGGCGCGGATCCCGACGGTACATCTCCAACTGCTGCACGCCTGCCGCACCAGCTTCGCTGCAGGTGGCTATCTGTTCGTTCACGCGGGCATCCGACCTGACCGCGCGCTGGACAGGCAGGATGATGCGGACCTGCTCTGGATCCGGGAGCCCTTCCTGTCCTGGCGCGGGGCGCTACCGGCTGTTGTTGTGCACGGGCACACCCCAGCGCCCGGCCCGGAGATCCGCCCACACAGGGTTGGCCTCGACACCGGCGCGGTTATGGGCGGGGACCTGACCTGCGGCGTGTTCGAAACGAACCAGATTGGTTTCCTGCGTGCCTGAGGGCCGTTTTCCGGCGCTGCTTTCGGGACGCGCACCGCCAGCGTGCCTTGCACCGAGCGCGGCGTTTGCGCTACGCCAGCAGGATGCAAGGCCCCGCGCCCGCCGATCTACCCATGCCAGAAATCCCGGTCGGCGAACTGACCGAGGCGGTGCGCCTCCTCAAGCGCGCCTCGGTTCTTGTTGTCGGCGACGCCATGTTGGATCGTTACGTCTATGGGCAGGTTGAACGGGTCAGTCCGGAAGCCCCCGTCGCCGTCCTGGCGGTCGAGCGGGAAGTCGCGATGCCCGGCGGGGCCGGCAACGTGGTCCGCAACCTCACGGCGCTAGGCGTGGCGGTCGCCTTCGTATCGGTGGTGGGTGACGATCAGGCGGGCAGTGACCTGACTGGTCTGATCGGCGGCCAGCCGAATGTGGAGCCCTGGCTTCTGGTGCAGGGCGGACGCGCCACCACCACCAAGACACGCTTCATCGCTGCCGGTCAGCAATTGCTGCGGGCCGATCACGAGATGCCCGGCCCGATCCATCCGCGCCTGGCGGAACGCCTGGTGCGGATTGCCGCCGATGCCGTGGCCGCGACCACGGTGATGGTCTTGTCCGACTACAACAAGGGTGTACTCTCCGGTGACACCGCCCAGCGCCTGATTGCCGCCGCGCGCGGCGCCGGGCGGCGTGTGGTGGTTGACCCCAAGGGCATCGATTACGCGCGGTATGCCGGCGCCGACCTCATCACCCCCAACCGCGCCGAGCTGAAGCTGGCGACCGGCATGCCGGTGGACACGGAAGCCGCCCTGGTTGCCGCAGCTGAGCGTTTGCGGGCGGATCACGGATTCGGCGCCGTGCTGGTAACCCGCAGCGAGGACGGCATGACCCTGGTGGCCGCCGAGGGCGTGCGTCACTTCCCCGCGGAAGCCCCTGAGGTACACGATGTCTCCGGCGCTGGGGACACGGTGGTGGCGGTCGTCGCGGCAGGCCTTGCGGCCGGGTTGTCCGCGCTGGTGTCCGCGCGGCTGGCAAATATTGGTGCAGGCATCGTGGTTGGCAAAGTCGGCACCGCCGTGGCGCGCGAGAGCGACCTGCTAGAGGCGCTGACGCCGGAACGGGGCGCCCTGCGAAAGGTCGTATCGCGCGCCCAGGCGCAGGAACAGGTGGAGCGCTGGCGTCGGCGTGGCTGGCGCATCGGCTTCACCAATGGCTGCTTCGACCTTCTGCACCCTGGCCATGTCCACCTACTGGAACAGGCACGGTCCTGGTGCGACCGCCTCGTGGTCGGGATGAACGCGGATTCCAGCGTGAAGCGCCTGAAGGGCGAAACCCGGCCGATCCAGGGCGAGGCCGCCCGCGCCGCCGTGCTCGCCTCCCTGGCCTCTGTGGATCTGGTCACAGTGTTCGAGGAGGACACGCCCCTCGAATTGCTGCGTCTGCTGCGGCCGGAAATTCTGGTGAAGGGCGCTGACTACACCGTGGACAAGGTGGTCGGCGCCGATCTGGTGACCGATTGGGGCGGGCAGGTGCGCCTTGCAGCCCTTCTGCCTGGCCAGAGCACCACGGCCACCGTCGCCCGCATCCGCGGCTGATCTACTCCACCCGCAGGGCGGACCTGATCTCGGACTGCCCGGCCGGATCCTGGATCGCCGCCAGCCGCCCCGCCGCCACCGTGGCGTAGCGATGCAGAAGTGCGCGGCGCCGTGCGGGGGCCAGTGGATGCGCCGCGGCTTCCCGGACCAGGGAGGCATCCGGCCCATCCGCCACCATCAGGCCGACCTCCGGCGGCAGCAGGACTTCGGGGAAGTCGAGATCGACGGCGAAATACAGCCGGTCGCAGAAGGCCCGGTACTCCGGCCATTTCCCATCGCTGAGGAAATCCCGCGCGCAGGACTTCACCTCCACCACCGCGAACCCGCCATCGGGTAGCAGCGCCAGGATGTCGGCGCGCCGCCCATTTGGCAGCGGCATTTCTCTCAGCGGAGCCCAGCCGCGCTGGGCGCAGAAGCGGGCCGCGGCTCGGCACACGGACAGGGTGCGTTCGGGCGTGGTCGTAGCGATTGCCTGGGACATGGCGTCATGTTCGCCTTGTGTTCGCCAAAAGGTCAACTGCGTTGCACATTGCGGAACCAATCGCTTCGCCGCGCGTGTAGGAATTATGGTCGCCACACGCTTCGCAGTTGCTGTGCATATCCTCCTGTTGCTGGCCAATGCGCCAGGCGGCCAGCTCACCAGCGGCCGCCTCGCGGAAAGCGTCGGCACCAACCCCGTGGTGATTCGCCGCTTGGCTGGTCAATTGGCCAGGGCCGGCCTCATCCGCATCCGCCGCGGTCCGGGCGGCGCGGAGCTGGCCAAGGCGCCGGACAGCATCACGCTCGGTCAGGTCTGGCAGGCGATGCGCCGCAAGGGCCTGCCCCTGTTGCCGGTTCATCGCGGCCCCGCCCGCGCCGAGACCAGCCCCGCCCCGGCCATTCCCGGCCTGCTCCGCCGCGCCTTTGATTCGGCGGAAGCGGCGATGGAGGCGGATCTGGCCGCCACCACCCTGGAAGATCTGTGCCAGCAATTGCGTCAGCCGGCAGACGCTCAGGCGACCTGATCGAGCCCCGCGCGCAGGGACGCCGCTTCGGGCGCCGAAGCATCAAGCAGCCCGTGCCGCAGAAAGAAGTCGATCAGGACCAGGTTCACGTTGAATTTGACCTGGCCCCGATCGCGCACCTCGGCAAGCAGCTGCGCGGCCGGCCAGAGCTCGAAGCGTTCCACCTCATTGTCATTCGGCCGGGGCACGAAGCCCTCCGGCAGTTCCAGGTCGTGGCAGTGCAGCACATCCCGCCGCAGGCCTTCAGGCGTCGCCATCACATAGGACACCCGCCCGACGGGCCGGGCCTGTCCGGCGAGTTCGGGCGGGATGGAGGCCTCCTCCGCCGCCTCCTTCACCATTGTCTCGGCAACCGAAAGCCCGGCGGGGACGCCGCCCGCCACCAGATTGTCGAGCTGGCCCGGCGCGACGGATTTGTTGCGCGATCGCAGACCCACCCAGACATGCAGGCCATCGGCGCGGCGGACGAAGCCATTGACATGGACCCCCTGCGACATGACGCCGAAGGCCGGCATCGCGCCGCGGTCGAGCTGGGCGAGGACCGGATCCTCCGGGCTTGGGCGGACGTCAAAATTCTCCTGCCGCAGGGTTAGATGACCGCGCCCGGCCAAGCCCCGGACCACCGCGGCCAACGCTTGGCTCCGAGCGCCAGGCGCACGCAGGCGGCTGGACAGCGCGACGCCCCGGCCGTCGAAGTGGAAATCCCGAGGGTAGAAGGCCAGCGCTCGCGCCAGATCTACCCCCACCCACCCCACCTGCTCCTCCCCGATGCGAAAGCGGATGAGATTGGCCGGGGAGGCGATGTTGTTGCAGGCAGCGACATGCCGCTCGAAGGCGGGCCAATCGGGATCGGGTCTGGGGCTGGCCGGGGTCATGCGCCCCTGTAGCGCGCTCCACGCATGCCACGGAAGCCCGGAGGGCTGTTTGCGCCGCGACTGGAAAGCCCCACCTTGAGGGCAACAAGGCTCCGGAGCTTCCCGTGCAAACCGATCAAACCCGCGAGCGCGGTCATCTGCGAACGCTGCTAACGCTCGTGCCCTATCTATGGCCTAAGGGTGAATTTGAACTCCGCCTTCGCGTGGTGGTCAGCTTGGTGCTGCTGGTCTTCGCCAAGGCGGCCAATGTGGTGGTTCCCATCGCCTTCGCTCGCGCCGTCGATGCGCTGGCCCCCACGGCTGGCCCGGCCGCGACCATCGCCGCGGTTCCGATCGCCCTGGTCCTGGCCTATGGACTGCTGCGCTTGACCAGCAGCGCCTTCAACGAGGCCCGCGACGCCATCTTCGTGAAGGTGCAGGGCCGCGCCTCCCGCCGCATCGCGCTGCAGGTGTTCCGCCACCTGCACGCCCTGTCGCTCCGCTTCCACCTGGACCGGCAGACCGGCGGCCTGTCCCGCGTGCTGGAGCGCGGCACGCGCGGCATGACCTTCGTGCTGGACTTCCTGCTGTTCAACATCGTCCCGACCATCTTCGAGATTGTTCTGGTTGCGCTGATCCTGTGGGGGATGTTCGACTTTACCTTCAGCGCCGTCATCATCGTAACGGTCGGCATCTACATTGCCTTCACCCTGATGTTCACCGAATGGCGCCTGCGCTTGCGCCGGGCGATGAACGACACGGACACGGAGGCCAACACCCGGGCCGTGGACAGCCTGCTGAACTTCGAGACGGTGAAGTATTTCGGCAATGAGACGCATGAGGCGCGCCGCTACGATGCCAGCCTGGAACGCTATGAACGCGCCTATGTCCGGTCCGAAATCAGCCTGAACGGGCTGAATTTCGGCCAACAGACGGTTATCGCCATAGGCCTTACGGTGGTCATGATGATGGCCGCTGGGCGCGTTTCCCAGGGCGGGATGTCGGTAGGCGACTTCGTGCTGGTCAATACCTACATGATCCAGCTGTTTCAGCCGCTGAATATCCTCGGCTTTGCCTACCGCGAGATCAAGCAGGGGCTGGTGGACATGGAGGCGATGTTCACCTTGATGAAGCAGGATCGCGAGATCGCCGACGCCCCCGCGGCCCACGCTTTGGTCGCCACCGGCGGCGAGGTGCGGTTCGAGGATGTGCGCTTCGGCTACCGCCCGGACCGGGAGATCCTGAAGGGCGTCAGCTTCACCGTGCCGCCGGGCCAGACACTCGCCATCGTCGGCCCGACCGGCGCCGGCAAATCCACCATCAGCCGTTTGCTGTTCCGCTTCTACGACACCACGGGCGGCCGCGTGCTGATTGATGGGCAGGATGTGCGCGACGTGCAGCAGGACAGCGTTCGTGCCGCCATCGGCGTGGTGCCGCAGGACACCGTGCTGTTCAACGACACCATCCGCTACAACATCGCCTATGGCCGCCCCGGCGCAACCCAGGAGGAAGTGGAGGCCGCAGCCCGCGCCGCGCAGGTGCATGATTTCGTGGTGCGCCTGCCGGATGGCTACGACACCAAGGTCGGCGAACGTGGCCTGAAGCTCTCGGGCGGGGAAAAACAGCGGGTCGCCATCGCCCGCACCCTGTTGAAGAACCCCCGCATCGTCATCCTGGACGAAGCCACCAGCGCACTCGACACGCGCACGGAACAGGACATCCAGGCAGCGCTCCGCGATGCAGCTCGCGGCCGCACCACGCTGGTCATCGCGCACCGGCTATCCACCGTGGTGGAGGCGGATGAAATCCTGGTGCTGCAGGAGGGCCAGGTGGCCGAGCGCGGGCCGCATGCGGCCTTGATCGCGGCCGATGGTCTGTATGCCGCCATGTGGCGCCGCCAGTCCGAAGCCGTGGCGGCGGCGGAAGCGGCGGCGGCGGCCCAGGCCGCGGCGGAGCTGCCCGCTTGACCCCCGCCAGCAGGCCCACTGGATGGGCGGCGGGGGTTTCCATGCCGCGCCCGCCTGCCTATGTCCGTTCATTGTAAGGGAGGCCACCTATGCAGTTCGACCCCCAGGGCGTGGCCCCGGAAGATCTCAGCCACGCCGGTTCCGTGGTGGACAAGGCGATAGAGTACATGATCGAGCAGGGCATCGCGCCGATCTCCATCGCGTCCGCCCTGCTGGGCGGCTCCCTCGGCATGCTGGCGCGCAGCATGGATGACCGGTCCGTCGCTGGCGTGCTGAAAAGCGCCCTGGCCTCGGTCGAGGGCGGCGAGTTGGCCGAGATGCGGCGCGCGGCGGAAGCCGAGCCGGCTGCGAATACCTGACCAAGGCTTGACGGGATGGGGCTTATCCGCGATACGCCCCGGCTCCGGACCACCTCCGCGCGCGGCTGCCTGGACCACTCGGCCCAGGACCCGTGCGTGTGCTTTTCGGGATGAATTAGTCATGGCCCGCCGCTGCGGTATCACCGGCAAGGGCGTGCTGACGGGTAACAACGTCAGCCACGCCAATAACAAGACGCGCCGGCGTTTTCTGCCGAACATGCAGGAGACGTCGTTCTTCTCCGACATCCTCGGCACGCCCGTTCGCATGCGCCTGTCGGTGAACGGCATCCGCACGGTTGAGCATAATGGGGGCCTCGACTCCTTCCTGCTTGGCACGCCGGATCGCCGCCTGCCGGTGGAGGCGCTGGTCCTCAAGCGGCGCCTGGTGCGGGCGCGGGACAAGAAGGCCGCGGCCTGATCTGCCCAGTGCGGCCTGCCTATGGCGGTGCCGCGCTCTACGGTTGACTTAAGGCGGGTTACATCGCGGGTGCCATTGGCACAAAATCGAGTGGGTTAAGCCGCCAAATCGGTCGCCTTAACCACAAGGCAACAGTCCTACGCCAATCTCTCGGCGATGTGGACCGAGTCGACCCTCGCCGTTGCCCTGACCTTCACCTTGATCCTGATCGCCCTGGCGATCCGGACCCGGGCGGCCCTTCGGAATGCGCGCGATCGCGTCGCCTCCGCCGAAAGGCTGGCGGCGGCGCGAGGACGTTGCCTTTCGCTGGCTGCGCAGGAATTGCGTGGACCGGGCCTGGCGCTAATGGCGCAAACGTCGGAGCCGCAACCCGGCGCCGTGGCGCTCCCCCGTGAAGACAGCCAAACCCAAGCGGTCGCGAAGCAGTTGCTCCGCCTCGCCGATGACCTGGCCGATTTTGCCACCGAACCCTGCCCGCGCGCCCTGCATGAAACGCCAGCCCTTATTGGGCCGGTCATCGATGCCGCCGTGGCAAGCGTAGCGGCCCAGCTTCGCCCCGGGCGGCGCCATTGGAAGATCGAGCCGGAACTGCGCGGTCTCCGGGTCCGGGCCGACAGCCGGGCGCTGGAAGGCGCCCTCGCCGCCCTGCTCCGCCGCGCAGCCCGGCATTCCCGGGACGGCGATGTGGTGGCCCTGCGCCACATGCTGGGCAGTGAGACGATGGCGATCGTGGTGGAGGATGAGGGGGATGGCCTGCCAGCCCAGGACCTCGTCACGGAGGCCGCAAGCAGCGGACCCGGTCTGGGGTTCAGCACCGCCAATGGCACAAGGGGCCTAGACCTCGGCCTGACCCTGGCGCGATCCCTGGCCGCCGCGCATGGCGGTGAGATCCGGCTGGAAAGCGCACCGGGGATCGGTGCGCGGGCCTGGCTCACCCTGCCGCGTTCGCGACTGCTGGATGCCGCCTGATCAAAGCGGCATCTCGAACAGCAACAGCAGGCTGCGCTGCCAGATGCTCTCATTGTCATCCGACACCAGCGCCACCAGCACCCGCCCTTCCCGCTCCGTCACCGCCACACCCTCGTAATTGTCTGTGGGCAGTGGCGGGACCAGATCCATGAGCGGTTCGCCCTCGATCACCCCGCCAGCGGCAGCCGCGCGCAACACCGCGGGCGAAAGCCGCACCAGGCGGCCGGCGAATCCGGCAAGCAGGCCGAAGGATCGCTCCAGCACCAGGAACCCGCCATCCGGCATGGCGGCGGCATCGACTGGGACATGACCGGCGGCCGGAAGGTAGCCGAAGCTGCGCCACTGGCACGGCTGGCCGATCCAGCCCATGCGGCCGCCCTGCGGCGCGGCGAGCCCCTCCGAAAGGGCAAGCCAGCGCCCGTCAGGCAGCACCGCGAGCGATTCCAGCGCGGCATTGCGGGGGGAACGCTCCAGGCCAGGCGGCGCCAACACCAGCTCGCCCGGCCCATCCAGCCGCCGGTGGCGCTGAATCCGGTGCCTTCGTTCAAAGCCGATCAGCCAGGATCCGTCCGGCAACCGCGCCAGCGCTTCCGCATCACGCCAGGTTGCGGTGACCGGCTGCCCGCGCGTGTTGCGAAGTGGCCCGGATCGGACCAGGTCCAGCCGGCGCGGGCGCCAATCTTCGTCCAGCGTCAGCGCCATTTCCACGAAGTGGCCCAGATCGCTGATCGCCGTCAGCATCAGCTCCGAGGTCATGTGCAGCCCGGAAAGCCCACCAAAGCCGAGCACGCCGGTATTGATCTGCAGGCCACCAAGCAGCCGCAGGTCGCCCGGCACCGGATCCGGCAGGTCAAGCGGCAGGCTGAACGCGGCACGCTCCGCCCCACCGGCGCAGCCCGGCAGGGTGGCCAGCGCGGTGGCGAGAAGGCCGCGGCGGGTGGTCAGGCGACCAGCGGTGCGCGCTCTCGGCTCGCCCGCTGCCAGGCCAGTGCCGCGTCCTCGTCGAACAGCTCGGCCAGCTTCTTCATCATGGTGCCGCCCAGCTCCTCGGCATCCACGATGGTGACGGCGCGGCGGTAGTAGCGGGTGACGTCGTGGCCGATGCCGATGGCGATCAGCTCCACCGCCTCCCGCCCCTCGATCTCGCCGATCACCTTGCGGAGGTGGCGCTCCAGGTAGTTACCGGGGTTCACCGAGAGCGTGCTGTCATCCACCGGTGCGCCATCCGAGATCACCATCAGGATGCGGCGATGCTCAGTGCGGGTCAGCAGGCGCCTGTAGGCCCATTCCAGCGCCTCGCCGTCGATGTTCTCCTTCAGAAGCCCCTCGCGCAGCATCAGGCCGAGGTTCTTGCGGGCGCGGCGCCAGGGGGCGTCGGCAGATTTGTAGACAACGTGGCGCAGGTCGTTCAGCCGGCCCGGATTGCGCGGCTTGCCCTCCTGCACCCACCGCTCGCGGGACTGGCCGCCCTTCCAGGCGCGGGTGGTGAAGCCCAGGATCTCGACCTTCACCGAACACCGTTCCAACGTGCGGGCCAGGATGTCGCAGCACATGGCGGCCACCGTGATCGGCCGGCCGCGCATCGAACCGGAGTTGTCGATCAGCAGCGTCACCACCGTATCGCGGAAATCCGCCTCGCGCTCCTTCTTATAGGACAGCGACTGCATCGGGTTCACCACGACGCGCGCCAGCCGCGCGACGTCCAGGATTCCCTCCTCCAGGTCGAATTCCCATGCGCGCTGCTGCTGCGCCATCAGCCGGCGCTGCAGCCGGTTGGCCAGTTTGGAAACCACGCCCTGCAGATGCGAAAGCTGCTGGTCGAGTTGCTGGCGAAGGCGGGCCAGCTCGTCCGCGTCACAGAGGTCGTCCGCTTCCACCACCTCGTCGAAGGATTTGTTGAAGGCGCGGTACAGCGAGGCGTCATCCGTCGCCGGCACCTCCTTGCGCTGCTGCGGACCGCCCGGGCGGTCATCGCCCTCGGCGGCAGCGCCTTCCTCCTCGCCCTCCTGACTGTCATCCTCGGCGGCGTCGCCTTGCATGGTCTCGGGCTGGGCGCCGAGCATGCTCTCGGTGTCCTGGGCCTGGGATTCACCCTCGCCGGACTGGTCCTGCTGAGAGGAGGTTTCGCCGCCCTCGCCTTCCTCCTCATCCTGCTCGGCCTCGGTCTCCACCTCCGCCTCGGCCAGGTCGAGGGCGGCCAGCAGCTTGCGCGCGGCGCGCCCGAAGGCGTCCTGGTCGGTGCTGCGCTCCGCCATTTCGGCCAGGGCCGTCTCGGCCGATTCGCCGAGCGTGTCCCGCCACATATCCAGCACACGCTGCGCCGCTTCGGGCGCCGGTTCGCCAGACAGCCTTTCGCGCGCCAGCAGGCCCAGCGCGGCCGCGAGCGGCAACTGGTCCTTCCGCGTCATGCGATCATAGCCTTCCGACTCGCACTGGTCGGAAAGCCGGGCGCGGAGGTTGGCGGCGACGCCGGCCATATGCTGGCTGCCCACCACCTCGACCCGCACATCCTCCAGCGCGTCGAACACTTCCCGAGCTTCACGGCGGGCGGGAATACGGTTGGCGTGCACGCCTTCATCATGGTGGCGCAGCTTCAGCGCGATGGCATCCGCCGCACCGCGCAGCTTGGCCATCTCGGAAGGTGGCAGCGCGCGAGTCGGTAGCGGCAGGCGGGCGCGCTTGCCGGCAAGGCCGGAGGGGCCGGGCTGGTAGGCGACCTGCACTTCCGGCTGGCGCGCGATGGCGCGCACAGCGCCGGCGGTGGCCCGCTTGAATTCTTCCTGGCGCGTCTGGTCGGGCTTGCCGCTCATCGGTCGTGATCCGTCATCTAAGCCCGGACCCCGGGCGCGCATCTGGCCCGTACCCCGGGCGCGGCGGGCGGCGGGTTCAAGCCCCGCCGCCCCATGGCAATCCGCGTTTAGCCTGCCTTACGCAGCAGGCTGCCGGAGGACAGTTCCTCATTGAAGCAGCGCTGGTAGTACTCGGCCACCGTGCCGCGCTCCGCCTCGTCGCACTTGTTCAGGAAGGTCATGCGGAAGGCAAAGCCGAGGTCACCGAAGATCCGGGCATTCTCGGCCCAGGTGATGACGGTGCGCGGCGACATGACGGTGGAGATGTCGCCGGCGATGAAGCCGGCCCGTGTCAGGTCGGCCAGCGCCACCATGGCTTCCGTCTGCCGCTTCATCTTCGCGTCCTTCTCGTCCCAGCCGAGCTTGGCCATGACGATCGACGTCTCCTGCGCATGCGGCAGGTAGTTCAGCGTGGCGACGATGTTCCAGCGGTCCATCTGCCCTTGGTTGATCTGCTGCGTGCCGTGGTACAGGCCCGTCGTGTCGCCCAGGCCAACAGTGTTGGCGGTGGCAAAGAGACGAAACATCGGGTGCGGGCGGATCACCTTGTTCTGGTCGAGCAAGGTGAGCTTGCCCTCCACTTCCAGCACGCGCTGGATCACGAACATCACATCCGGGCGGCCGGCATCGTATTCGTCGAAGACCAGGGCGCAGGGATGCTGCAAGGCCCAGGGCAGGATGCCTTCACGGAATTCCGTAATCTGCTTCCCATCCTTGAGCACAATCGCGTCTTTCCCGATCAGATCGATTCGGGAAATGTGGCTGTCCAGGTTCACCCGGATGCAGGGCCAGTTCAGCCGCGCCGCCACCTGCTCGATATGCGTCGACTTGCCAGTGCCGTGATAGCCCTGGACCATGACGCGCCGGTTGAAGGCGAAGCCGGCCAGGATGGCGAGCGTCGTGTCGCGGTCGAAGCGGTAGGTGCTGTCCACCTCCGGCACATGTTCAGTGCGGCGGCTATAGGCCGGCACCACCATGTCGCTTTCAAAGCCGAAGACGTCGCGTACTGCGACTTTCGTATCCGGCATGTCGATGGCGGAGGTGGGGCTGGTCTCGGCGAGGCTGGCGGCCTTGTTCATCTGTCGGTCCGGCTGTGACATTCGATCATAATCCTAAGGCGCCAGAACGGGCGCGGCTACCCGGCAGGTGCGGGTGCGGGCGTGGCTTTGCCCGGAAGCTTGCGACGAACCAGGCTGTAGGCGCGGTTAATGTCCTTCAACCGTTCCTCCGCCTGACGATCCCCGCCATTGGCGTCGGGGTGGAAGCGCTTGGCGAGTTCTTTGTAACGCGAACGCAGCGCCAGGGAATCCACCGGCCAGACAAGGCCCAGAACGTCCAGCGCGGCGCGGAGTTCAGGCGGCGGCTCATCCGGTCGTGGCTGCTTCGGGCGGCGTTGGGCATGCAGCGGCGTGGCGCCCAGCACGCCCAGTGGGTCGCGCAGCACCTCGGGGTCGAAGGGGTTGGCGCCACCGAGGCGGCCCAACGGCCAGGTGGGGCGCTGCCAGCCGCTATCTTCTCGCAAATGCCGTTCGATCTCGCCTGGGGACATGCCCTTGTAATAGTCCCAGGCGCGGTTGTAGGCCCGCACATGTTCCAGGCAGAACCAGCGATATTCGTTCAGGGATTTGCGATCGCGCGGCGCGCGAAAGGCGCCGGGTTCCGGGCAACCGGGGGACTCGCAGGGGCGCACAGGCGCCTCCGGCTCCGCAGTCATTGTTCCGATACGGTCGCCACGTCGCGCCATGTGCCGGTTATGGTCGCGGGGTCCCAACCGCGCAAGGCGCGGGCACGAAACGGAGCCATGCCGGATTCGGCCATGGCGAAGCCCACAATACCGCCCATATCAAAGGAGTATTCATGTCCGACCGCGCCACCCGCATTCAAACCAGCCTGCAGCAGGCCTTCGCCCCGGCCGAGGTCACGGTGCAGGATGACAGCGCCCAGCATGCCGGGCACGCCGGCGCCCGGCCGGGTGGAGAGACGCATTATTCGGTGCGGGTGGTGAGCCCCGCCTTCGCCGGCCAGTCCCGTGTCGCCCGGTCCCGCGCCGCGCATGAGGCTGTGGCAGCGGAGTTCGAGGCCGGGCTGCATGCCCTGTCGCTCCGCCTGCTGACGCCGGATGAGGCTGCGAAGGGGTAGTCTACTCCGCGCCGCCACCCTCTCGGTGCCGCTGCACCACGGGGCTATCCTCGGCATAGGCATAGCAACTGCCGATCGGCAGGCGCCGCGGCGGCGGCGCGGCGGTCACGTCGCCAGCGGCAATCGCCGCCTCCCGCGCCGCCCGTTCGCGCCGCCACTTCCAGGGCGCGATGGTCTGGTAGGCCACCGTCGCCATCTGGGCCATCACCTCCCGCAGGTGGGTGCAGCCCAGCACGCCGCCGACCCGGTCCTTCACCGCCCGGTTGAAGCCCGGCCCGATGGAGACGCCAGCCAGCGAGGCGAAATTCGCCGCCACCTTCGGGCAGACTTCATAGGGGGTGAAGTCGGACACCGCCTCGCAGGCGCGGATCACCATGGACTCGTCCACCGTCAGCCGCACCCACATGCCATGCAGCGCCTCCCCCGGTGCGATGGTGCCGCGGTCCATGTTGTCGAAGGGGTAGGATTTGGTATCGACGAGGTGCGCCTCGATGTCGAACAGCCCGTCGGTCCGGTGGTAGCCGTCCATGGTGATCTGGCGGCGGTGCAGCGGAACGCGCGGAACCTCGGGCTCGGAAAGCGGCATCGGGCAGGAACCCCCGGATGGTGCGGTGCGATGTGGTGCTATGGCATGCACCTGCCCAACCGGGAAGGCTACTCCCCGGCCCCCTCATCCCGCAGAAGGGTGGCCACGGTGCCGGGCGGCACCTCGGCCGTGGTGAAGGTATCCCCTGGCGCACGCAGCAGCACGAAGCGCATCGCCCCGTCGCGGACCTTCTTGTCCTTGCGCATCCGCGCCATCAGCCGCTCCGCGGAGAAGCCACGCGGCAGATCCGCGATACGCGCCGGCAAGCCGCAGGCTTGCAGGTGGGAGATCACCCGCCCCGGTAATTCCTGTGAACAGAAGCCCATCCGGGCCGAGAGCGACGCGGCCAGACAAAGCCCTACCGCCACCGCCTCCCCATGCAGCAGCGTGCCGCTATAGCCGCACTCGGCCTCGAAGGCATGGCCGAAGGTGTGGCCGAGGTTGAGCAGGGCTCGGCCACCCTCCGCACTCTCCTCCCGCTCATCCGCCGCCACCACGCCGGCCTTGAGGCGGCAGGATTCCAGCACCGCATGGGCCAGCGCCGCCGGGTCTCCGGCCACCGCTCGCGCACCCTCCGCCTCGCACCAATCCCACAACGCGCCCTGCAACAGCCCGTGCTTGGCCACCTCCGCATAGCCGGCGCGCAGCTCCCTCGGCGGCAGCGTCGCCAGCACGCCGGTATCGGCCAGCACCAGCAGCGGCTGATGGAAAGCGCCGACCAGATTCTTTCCCAGGCCAAGATTGATCCCGGTCTTGCCACCCACCGAACTGTCCACCTGCGCCAGCAGCGAGGTGGGCACCTGGATGAAGGGCAGCCCGCGCAACGCCACCGCCGCGGCGAAGCCCGCCAGGTCACCCACCACGCCGCCACCCAGTGCCAGCACCGCGGTGCGCCGGTCCGCCCCCGCGGCCAGCGTCGCCTCCACCACCCGCTCCAGTTGGGCGAAGGATTTGCTGGCCTCGCCCGGCGGCACCGCGATGGTTGTAACTACCACGATGCCCGCCTCCGCCAACCCTCCCAGCAGGGTGGGCAGATGCAGCGGCGCCACGCTGGAATCAGTCACCACCACCACGCGCCGCGCCGGCAGCACGGGCGCCAGCAGCGCGCCGGCCCGGGCCAGCAGACCCTCACCCACCAGGATATCGTAGCTGCGTTCCGCGAGGCGCACCTTCATCCGCGCCGGCTCCCGATGCGCGTCCAAGGCCTCCATAACCCGGCGCGTGGTGGTCTCCGGCGGCTCGTCGGTGCAATCCACGATGATTTTCGCCTCTGCGAAGGTGGGGTGGCGCTCGATCATCAGGCGTTCCAGCACCTCGCGCGGGTCCCGGTTGAGAAACAGCGGCCGATGTTCCCGCCCCGCCACGCGGCGCAGCAGCACCGGCAGCGTGCAGCGCAGCCAAAGGGCGAGCGCGCCCGAATCGGCCACGGCGCGGCGGGTTCGCGCATCTGTGAAGGCGCCGCCGCCGGTGGCCAGGACCAGCGGCGGCCCGGCCAGCAGGCGCGCGATCACCCGGCGTTCCCCATCGCGAAAATGCGGCTCCCCATACCGCGTGAAGATTTCCGTGATGGGCAGGCCGGCGGCCAGCTCGATCTCGGTATCTGCGTCCACGAAGGGCAGGCCGAGCTTCGTCGCCAGGCGCCGCCCGATGGAGGATTTGCCGCAGCCGGGCATGCCCACCAATAC
This sequence comes from Falsiroseomonas sp. E2-1-a4, assembly GCF_051433165.1. Classification (NCBI taxonomy): domain Bacteria; kingdom Pseudomonadati; phylum Pseudomonadota; class Alphaproteobacteria; order Acetobacterales; family Roseomonadaceae; genus Falsiroseomonas; species Falsiroseomonas sp. E2-1-a4. Next base: position 83,882 of record NZ_JBHMFS010000006.1, read on the forward strand.
CACGCTGCGGCGTGGCGGGGTGGGGTTCGCCGGTTCGGGCGAGGGGGCGTCCGGCGTGGGCCAGGCCGGAAAGGCGGTGTTGCGTGACACGGTGGTGAAGGCTAGCACACCGGAACGCGCACGAGGATCCGCCCCCACGATGTTCCGAAATCCCCTCCTGCTGCTGCTCGCCCTGGCCGCTGCGCTGCTGGGGATCGGCCTGCTCGGGATCGGCGCCTTCCCGCCCTCCGTGACGCCGGAGCCGGTAGAGCGCGTGGTGCCGGCGGACCGCTTCGGAACGCGCTGACCGCAGCAAAAGCCAGATGGACCGCCACGGCGAAGCCTTCCTGGAGATGCTGGCCGCGGAACGTGGCGCCGCGCGCAACACGCTGGCCGCCTATGCCGCGGATCTGGCGGATTTCGCCGAATTCTGCACTCCGCGAGGCATTTCCTCTCTAACGGCGGATGCCGCCACCATCCAGAGCTACCTCCGCGCCGTTTCCGATGCCGGCCTGTCGGCGCGCACCGCCGCCCGCCGGCTTTCCGCCCTGCGCCAGTTCTTTCGCTTCCTGGTGCAGGAGGGTCTGCGCAAGGACGACCCGACCGAATTGCAGCAAAGCCCGCGCCTGCCCGCCAGTCTGCCCAAGCCATTGGCCGAGGCCGAGCTTGCCGCACTGCTGGACGGCGCCGCTCGCCTGCCCGGCCCCCGCGGCTCCTTCGCCCTGGCGCTGATCGAATTGCTCTACAGCAGCGGCCTGCGCGTGAGCGAGTTGGTCGCCCTGCCCGCCAATGCGCTGCGCCCCGACCAGCCGCTGGTCACCGTGCGCGGCAAGGGCAACAAGGAAAGGCTGGTGCCGATCTCCGCCCGCGCGCGCGACGCGGTGCTGGCCGCCGCGGCCGCCAAGCCGGAGCCGGAGCGGAAATCCCGCTGGCTGTTCCCCTCCCGCGCCGCCGGCGGCCATGTCACCCGCCAGACCATTGGCCTGGTCTTGAAGGATGCGGCGCTGGCCGCGGGGCTGGACCCGGCGCGGGTCAGCCCGCATGTGCTGCGCCATTCCTTCGCCTCCCACCTGTTGGCGCATGGCGCGGATCTGCGCAGCCTGCAGATGCTGCTGGGCCATGCCGATATCGCGACCACGCAGATCTACACCAAGGTGCTCGAGGAACGGCTGCAACGCCTGGTCGAGGAACACCACCCACTCGCCATCCAGGAGCCCGCCGCATGACCGCCCTCGCCCGCCCGCACCGCAGCGAACTCGCCGTCCCAGCGATTCGCCCCGAACTGTTCCCCAAGGCCGCCGCCGGCGCCGCCGATGCCGTGTTCCTCGATTTGGAAGACAGCGTGCCGGAGGCGGAGAAGGACCGCGCCCGCGCCAATGCTGTCGCCGCGATCCGCGACATCGACTGGGGCCGCAAGATCCTGGCGGTGCGGGTGAACGGCCAGGACACGCCGCATTTCTACAAGGACCTGATCGCCCTGCTCGAAGCCGGGGACCGACTGGACGTGGTGATGATCCCGAAGGTGGGCGACCCGCGGGAGGTCTTCGCCGCCGACCTGCTCGCCACCCAGATCGAGGCGAGTGCCGGCCGCGCCCGCCGTGTCGGCCTCGGCCTGGTGATCGAGACGGCGAAGGGCTTGGCCCATGTCGAGGCCATCGCCACCGCCTCCCCCCGCACCGCGAGCCTGCATCTCGGCGTGGCGGACCTGGCCGCCAGCCTGGGCATGCGCACCACGGCAATCGGCGGGCTGAACCCGGATTATGCCAGCCCGGCCGGCCTGCTGGACCCCTGGCATTTCGCGGTCGCCCGTCTGATCACCGCCGCGCGCGCCGCTGGCCTCCGCCCGATCGACGGCCCCTATGGCGATTTCCGCGATGCCGAGGGCCTGGAAGCCAGCGCCCGCCGGGCCCGCGCGATGGGCGCCGAGGGCAAGATGGCGATCCACCCCGGCCAGGTCGCAGCGCTGAACGCCGCCTTCCAGCCGGATGAAAAGGAAGTCGCCCAGGCGCGGCGCGTGCTGGCGGCGATGGAAGCCGGGCGGCTGGAAGGCCGCGCCGCGGTGGCGCTGGACGGCAAGTTGCTGGACATCGCCTCCATTCGCCAGGCGGAAGCCATGGTGGCGAAGGCCGAACGCGCCGCCTGAGCTGTCCCTATGCCTTGTGGACGCGGAGCGGCCCGAAGCTCTGCGCCACGGGCATCACCTGCAGCGTGTTCACATTCACCCGCGCCGGCCGCGTCGCTACCCAGTGCACTGCGTCCGCAATGTCTTCCGGGTTCAGCGCCTCCGTCCCCGCATAGGGGGCGGCGGCCTTCTCGGCATCGCCCTTGAAGCGCACTGCGCTGAATTCGGTGCCGCCGACCAGCCCCGGCTCGATATCCGTCACCCGCACTGCCGTGCCGAACAGATCGGCGCGCAGGTTCAGGCTGAAATGGCGGACGAACGCCTTGGTCGCGCCATAGACATTGCCGCCGGGATAGGGCCATTCGCCGGCGGTCGAGCCGATGTTCACCACATGCCCGCGATCCCGCGCCACCATCCCCGGCAGCACGGCGCGCGTCACATACATCAGCCCCTTGCAGTTGGTGTCGACCATCGCGTCCCAGTCATCGAGGTCCGCGCCCTGGGCCGGGTTCAGACCGAGCGCCAGCCCGGCATTGTTCACCAGCAAGTCGATCTGCTCCCACCCCGCCGGCAGGCTGGCCACGGCGTGCTCCACCGCCGCGCGGTCCCGCACATCCAGCACCACGCAATGGCAACGCGCCGCGCCGAGCTCGGCCACCAGCGCATCCAACCTTTCCGCGCGCCGCCCGGCGGCCAGGATGCGCCAGCCATCGGCGGCGAAGCGCCGGGCGATGGCCAGGCCGAAGCCGGCGGTGGCGCCGGTGATGAAGGCGGTCGGGGCGTGCATCGGGCTTCTCCAGGTTTCAGCCGACGCGCAACAGCGTCGGCCCATGGGTTCGCAGCCAGGCGGCCGCGGCGTTGCGGTGTGGGGTCAGGTGGCTGACATGGGCCCAGAACCGGGCCGAGTGATTCATCTCCCGCAGATGCGCCACCTCATGTGCCACCGCGTAATCCAGCACCCATTCGGGTGCCATCACCAGCCGCCAGGAAAACGCCAGCGAGCCATCCGGGGCGCAGCTTCCCCAACGGCTGCGCGTATCCTTCAGGCGGATGGCGGCGGGCCGCACCGCCAGCGCTTGGCTGTGCCGCACGGCCAGCACGCCGATCCGCCGCTGCGCTTCCGCCCGCAGGAAGGCCATCACGCGGCCCGGCAAATCCGCCGCCACCCCGCCCACCACAATGCGATCACCCTCCAGCGAGCCGTCCGCGGATCGTGGATCGTGCCGGATCGTGCAGTCTTGCCCGCCGAGCATCACGCTGCCGCCATCCAGCAGCTTGTTGGCCGGTGCCAGCGCCGAAAGCCGGGCCAGCACCCAGGGCCCATTGGCGCGCAGCAGCGCCAGCCCCGCCCGGCGCGCCGCCTGCGGTGGCAGCACCACCACCACCGCCCCCTGCCGAGGACAAATGCGCAGCGAAACCCGCCTCGCCCGCGCCGAGCGCTTCCACTGAACCTGGCAGGATCCGCCCGCCTCCGGCAACGCGATGATTTCCGCCTCGGTCATCCTGGCCGCCGAAACGCCTCTCGCACCCGCGCTGCCTGCGCGCGGAAGGCACAACCCTCGGCATGGTCGTTGATCAGCCCCATCGCCTGCATGAAGGCATGCAGCGTGGTCGGCCCGACAAAGGCCCAGCCGCGCCTCTTGAGGTCCTTGGACAGCGTGATCGAGGCAGCGGAGGTCGCAGCCCCGTGCGGCGGCAGGCTGGCCGCATCCGGCTCATGCCGCCAGACATAGGCGGCCAGCGAGCCTTCGCGCGCCACCAGCTCCTGCGCCCGCCGGGCATTGTTGATCACCGCCTCGATCTTGCCGCGGTGGCGGACGATGCCGGCATCGGCCAGTAGGCGCGCCACATCGGCCTCCGTGTAGCGGGCGATGCGGTCGATTTCGAAATTGTCGAAGGCCGCGCGGAAATTCTCGCGCTTGGCCAGGATGGTTCGCCAGCTCAGCCCGGACTGAAACCCTTCCAGGCAGAGCTTTTCGAACAGGCGCCGGTCGTCGGCGACGGGAAAACCCCATTCGCGATCGTGGTAGGCGATGTAGTCGGGCGTCGCGCCGCACCAGTGGCAACGCGGACGCCCATCCGGGCCTGTGATCGTGCCGGTCATGGCTCAGCCCGCCAGCGCCTTCAGTTCCACCTCGACGAAGGACAGTTTTTGCGTCCCCGCATTGACCACATTGTGCTCCACGCCCGGGTCGCGGGTGTAGGACAAGCCCGCGGTCAGCGTGGCGTTGGCGGTGGCGCCGCCGGGCAGTTCCAGCAGCAGCGTGCCGTCCGTGATCGGAATCACCACGTAGCCCCAGCCATGGCGATGCCAGCCGGTCTCCGCGCCGGGATCGAAATCCCAGCGCGTGACGCGGACCATGGCATCATCCTGCTGCACCGTGCCGATCGCTGGCGCCCGGCACGTCAGCGGCGTGCTCACTCCGCCGCCACCTTCATGCCCAGGCCCGGCAGCGGCAAGGCGCCGGCCGCTTCCATGTTGTCCCACGCCTTCTGCCCGGCTTCGGTCGAGAGCGGCAGGTGCGGCGGACGGATGTTGCGCCAGGCGGCATCGCCAGTCGCGCGGGCAATGATCTCGCGCAGGCCGGGGATCAGCGGGGACGCGGTGGCGGCCTTGCGGGTCGCGTTCAGCACCGCCTGCGCGGCATCGGCCTCCGGCCCCGTGCGGTGCTTGTAGACGATGGCGCCGAAGCGGGCGTTGACGTTGCCGGCGGCGGTGATGCAGCCCGCGCCGCCCTCGGCCAGGATCTTTTGCACGTATTCGTCGGAACCCGAATAGACCTCGAAGCCGTCCTTGGCGAAATTGTCGATCATTGCCTTCATGTTGGCGTAGTCGCCGGAGCTGTCCTTCACGCCCTTGATCTGCCCCGGGAAGGCCTTCAGCAGCCGCCCGATCAGATCCAGGCTGAACGGCACCGCGGATTGCTGCGGGAAGTGATACAGGTAGATGGCGATGCCGCCGCCAACCCGGTTCACCACTTCAGAGAAGTAGGCGAAAAGCCCGTCATCCGACGGCGCCTTGTAGTAGAAGGGCGGCAGTACCAGCACGCCGCGGCAGCCCTGCGCCTTGGCGTGCTTCGTCAGCTCCACCGTATCGACGAGGGACGCGCAGCCGGTGCCCGGCATCAGCTTCGTAGCCGGCACGCCGCGGGCAATGATGCCCTCCAGGATCTGCTTGCGTTCATCGAAGCCGAAGCTGTTCGCCTCGCCCGTGGTGCCCAGGATGCCGAGGCCGTTGCAGCCATTCGCCAGCAGCCAGTTGCAGTGTGCGGCATAGCGATCGAGGTCCGGCGTGTAGTCCGCCGTCATGGCGGTCAGGGCCGCCGCGTTGATGCCGCCGAAAATCGCGTCTTTCATGGCTTCGGGTCCTTCCCGTTGGGTAATCTTCAGGCCCGCCTGAGGCGGGGTATCGGCCGTGCCGCTGCGGGCCAGCGGCCCGGCCAGTCCACGGCATTTTCCTCCAGCGCGCCAGCATCCCGTTCCGCCACGCTGCGGCCGCGGACGGAAACACCGGCACTGTGCACCGTCTCCGGATTGCCGGAGACCAGCGGATGCCACCAGGGCAGGTCCCGCCCCTCGGCCAGCAGGCGATAGGCGCAGGTTGGCGGCAGCCAGTCGATCGAGGCCACCTTGGCCGGCGTCAGCTTCACGCAATCCGGCACGCGCGCCTTGCGGTTCGCGTAGTCCTTGCATTGGCAACTCTGCCCGTCCAGCAGCCGGCAGGCGACGCTGGTCCAGACCAGTTCCTCGGTCTCCGCATCCCGCAGCTTGTGCAGGCAGCAGCGGCCGCAGCCATCGCACAAGCTTTCCCATTCCGGCCGCGTCATCGCGCCGAGCGTCTTGGTCCGCCAGAAGGGTTCGGGGCCAGGTACGGGGGTCGCCATGGCTGGAACGCTACCCCCGGCGGCAGCGGCTGAAAACGCCGCTCTCCGCATATCAGCCCTCGGCTGTGTCGCGGAAATAGGGCTCCACGGTGCCCTTCAGCTTCAGCGTCAGCGGCATGCCCTTGCGGTCCACCGCCTTGCCGACCGAAACCCGCACCCAGCCTTCGCTGACGCAGTATTCCTCGACATTGGTTTTCTCGGTGCCGTTGAAGCGGATGCCGATGCCGCGCGCCAGCAGCGCCTCCTGATAATGGGGGCTGCGCGGGTCCACGGACAGGCGGTCGGGCAGGGTCTCGGGTGCGTCTTCGCTCATGCCGAGGTGGTAGTCGCAGCGGGCCGCGATGCCAAGGGTTCCTGCAAGCGGCGCAGCGCCGCCAGGAAACGTGCGGCAGCCTGTTCCGGCGGCCAGGGCTGCCAGGGGGTGCCGCCATGTTCCGCCACCAGCGGGTCCTCCTCCATCACCGGGGCGCGGATGCCGAGGGTCGCGCGCACCTCGGCGCGGGACCAGCCGGCGACATGCACCGCCTCCGCCGCCGCCATCGCGACATCCAGCTTCTTGTGCAGCTTTTTCTCGACGGGATTCCACGGCGGCAGGGCGTAGCGCTGCGCCACCACCGCCCAGAGCCGGTCTTGCAAGGCCAGGAAGCCGGGGCCCAAAAAGGGCTTCAGCGGGGAGATGCAGTCGAAATTGGTCAGCCCCTCCTCCGCATCGTGCAGCAGTTCGCGCAGCGCCTCCGCGCGCCCCGGTGCGGGTGTTGTCCGCAGCCGCAGCGCCAGCACGGCCAGCGAGTGCTGCGCCACCGAAAGCGGCGCGCCCGGCCAGATGGAGTGCCCACCCCACCGAAAAGTCCGCGCCAGGCCGGTGGCCAGATCCTCATCCGTCCAGTCGAAGGGGGTCGGCGCCAGCAGGTCCAGCCGGCGGCCGGAGGGCAGGCGGACCCAGGCGCGAGCCTCGTTCAAGGTGCCGTCAGGTCGAAATCGGCGGTCACGGCCAGATCCTCGCTGAACCAGGACCGGATCGCCGCCTGGCGCTGGCCGCAATATTCCGGGTGGCCCGCCGCATCCAGCCGCATGGTTAAATCATGCCCCGGCACCAGCAGCGTCCCCGGTACCGCCCGCCACAGCGACCAGATGCCCGCCATGGAGGAGCAGGAGGCCGCCGCATCCATCGTCATGTCGGCCGCCATGGACAGCATCTCCGCCCGGTTCTTCGCCGCATCCCCGCTGAAGATGACGGGCGGGTCGTTCACCGCCAGGTAATACACCAGGCAGCCCGGCGTGTGGCCGGGCGCGGCGATGGCATGCACCCCCGGCAACGGCTCATCCCCTGCCGAAATCCGCCGCGTGCGCGGGTTTTGGGCCAGTTCGCGCACATGCAGCTCCGGCAGCGCGTTGAAATCCCAGGGCTCGGCTTCCGCCCATTCCATCTCGGCGGCGCCGATCCAGACGGTGGCGTTGGGTAACAGCGGCGCATTCACGCTGTGGTCCCAATGCGCATGGGTCAGCAGGATATCCGTCACCTCCTCCCGCTTCACGCCGCGCGCCGCCAACTGCTTGGCCAATTCGGGCCGCACGCCGAAGGACCCGACATCCACCAGGGCGATCCGCCCCTCCCCGCGCAGCAGCGCGATGGTGCTCCAGCCTAACGCGCCATGGCAGACGGATTTGCCCGGGTAGCCCTGTACCAGCACGTCCAGCGTATACATCAGCGAGCCCTCGATCATCCCTCCCACAGTAGCGGGGTTGCGGAGCGCGCCAAGCCGGCCGATTCTGGCAGGCACATGAAGTTCCTGCACGCCGCCGATATCCACCTCGATAGCCCCATGGCCGGATTGCAGGCGCGCGCCGACCTGCCGCCGGACCTGCTGCGCCACTGCACCCGCCGCGCCTTCGCCGCGCTGGTCGACCTGGCGATCGCGGAGGACGTGGCCTTCGTCATCATCGCCGGCGATTTGTATGACGGGGACTGGAAGGATTTCTCCACCGGTTTGTTCGTCGCCGAACAGATGAAGCGCCTGGCGCGCCCCTGCTTCCTGCTGCGCGGCAACCATGATGCCCGCTCCGTCATCACGAAGGAGCTGGCGCTGCCGGCGAACGTCTTCGAATTCTCCACCCGCACCTGCCAGACGCATGAGCTGGGCGCGATCGGCATCGCGCTGCACGGCCATTCCTTCCCGAACCGGGCGGTGCCGGAGGATCTCTCCGCCGGCTATCCCGAGCCGCGCCGCGGCTGGCTCAACATCGGCGTGCTGCACACCTCCGGCAACGATCCCGGCGAGCACGAAACCTATGCCCCCTGCGACCCCGGCCTGCTGCGGCTGAAGGGCTACGACTACTGGGCGCTCGGCCATATCCACCAGCGCCAGGTGCTGGGCGAGCATCCCTGGATCGTCTTCCCCGGCAACATCCAGGGCCGCCACATCCGGGAGACAGGCGCCAAGGGCTGCAGCCTGGTTACGGTGGAAGACGGGCGCATCGCCGCCGTCGAACATCGCGCCCTGGACAACCTCCGCTGGGCGCTGCTGGAGGTTGAGGCGGCGGAGGACGCGCCGCTGGCCCGCCGCATCGCCGATACCGTCGCCGCTGCGCTGACCGCCGCCGAGGACCGCCCCCTGCTCGCCCGCCTGATCCTGACCGGGGAGGCGATGCCCGGCCTCGCCACCGATGCCGAGCGCCTGGCCGCCGAATGCCGCAACGCCGCCATCGAGGCCGGCGGCACCCTGTTCATGGAAGCCGTGCGCCTGCGCACCCGCCCGCGCCGCAGCCTGGAGGCCGGCGCGCTGGACCCGCTGCGCGCCGCCTTCGAGGCCGGCCTGGCCGACCCCGCCCGCATCGCGGCCCTGCTGGCCGAAATGGCGGCCCTGCGCGCCAAGGTGCCCGCGCCAGCGCGGGATGCGCTGGACCTGCCGCAGGATGCGGAGGGCCTGTCGCGCCTGGGCGAGGAAGCCTGGGCTCTGGCGGCGGCCGCCATCGCCGCGGAACAGCCGGCGTGAGGCTGCTGCGGCTGGACCTGCTGCGCTACGGGCATCTGACCGACACGCAGCTTGATTTTCCCGAATCGGCGCCGCTGGTGGTGGTGCTCGGCCCGAACGAGGCCGGCAAGTCCACCACCCTGTCGGCAATCGGCGATGCGCTGTTCGGCTTCCCGGCGCGCAGCCCCTACGCCTTCCTGCACGAAACCAGCGCGCTGCGCCTCGGCTTCGAGGTGTTGGGCCGCGACGGCAGCCGCAGCGCCTTCCAGCGCCGCAAGGGCAACAAGAACACGCTGCTGGATGCCGCCGAAAATCCGGTGCCGGATGCGGCGCTGCTGCGCCTGCTCGGCGGCGCGAGCCGCGCCCTGTTCGAGACCACCTACGGGCTGAACGGCGCGACGCTGCGCGACGGCGCGCTGTCCCTGCTGCAAAGCGGCGGCGAGGCCGGCGAAAGCCTGCTGGCCGGCATGGGCCTGCCGCATCTCCGCAAGGCGCTGGACCGGCTGGATGCGGAGGCCAGGGCCCTGCATGGCGATGGCCGTGGCCGCCGCGCCCTGTCCGCCGCCGCCGAATCCTGGGCCGAACAGCGCCGCGCCGCGGAAGACGCCGCCATCCGCCCGCGCGACTGGCTGGAGATCAAGGCCGCCTATGACGGCCTTTCCACTGCCATCGAGGAGGCCACCGCCCAAGGCGACACCCTGGCCGCCGAGGCCGCCCGGCTGCACCGCGCCCGCCGCATCCTACCGCTGCTGGCCAGCCTCGACGCGCTGCGGTCGGAGGCCGAGGCGGTGGCCGATGCGCCCGCTTTGCCCGCCGATGCCGCCGCCACGTTGCGCCAGCTTCTGGAAGATCACCGCCTGGCCGCTGAGGACCAGCGGCGCGAATCGGCGGAAGCGCAGGCGCTGGAGGCCGAAAGCGCCGCCCTGCGACAGGACCCGGAGGTGCTTGCGGCGCAGGACGAACTCGACCTGCTGGCCGCCCGCCGCAGCGGCGCGCTGGAAGCCGCGCGCGACCTGCCCGGCGTGCAGCGCAAGGTGGAGGGTTTCCGCGCCGAGGTGGAGGAAGCCGCCGCCCTGCTCGGCAGCACGGCCAGCCCGGAGGACTTGCGCGAGGCCCTGCCCCGCGCCGCCAACCGCCAGGCCGCCCAGGCGCTGATCCGTCGGCACACCGAACTGGCCACCGCCCAGCGCAGCGCCGAGGCGGCGCTGGCCGAAGCCATCCGCCAGAGGGATGCGGCGACCGCTCGCCTCGCCGCCTGCCCCGTGCCGCCCGCCACCGCCCCGTTGCGCCGCGCCATCGATGCCGCGCGCGGTGAAGGCCAATTGGATCGCGAATTGGTCGCGGCGGACCGCGCGCTGGCGGAGGCTGCGCGGCAGGTTGCCACGGCGCTCTCCGCGCTGCCGATCTGGTCCGGCGACGCCGCGACGCTGGCCGCCCTGCCGCTGCCCCTGCCCCCTGCGACCGAGGCGGCCGCGAAGCAGCTCGCCGATGCCACCGCCGCGGCCGACGCCGCCCGTGCGACCGAAGCGGCGCTCGCGGCCGAGATCGCCGACCTTGAGGAGGCACTGCAACACCTCGCCCGCGGCGAGACGGTGCCGACCCCCGCCCGCATCGCCGCCGAGCGCGCCCGCCGCGATGCCGCCTGGGCCGCGCTGCGCACACATTTGACGGCCGGTACCCCCGCCGACCCGGCCCTCCCCGACACCTTCGAGGCCCTGCGCGACCAGGCCGACCGCCTGGCCGATGCCCGCGCCGACGATGCCGGCCGCGTCAGCGACTACACGACCAAATCCGCCCGCCGCGACCTGCTCCGCGCCCGCGAGCCGATGGTCCGCGCGGCCTGCCTTGAGGCGGATGCGGCGGCGGCAGCGGCCGAGGTCGCTTGGCAGGCGCTATGGCAACCCGCCGGCGTCGTGGCGCAGAACGCCGCCACCATGGCCGAGTGGCGCCGCAACCGCGCCGAGGTGCTGCGCCTGGCAGAACAGGAGGCCGCCGCGCAGCGGAAGCGGGATGAACTCGCCGCCCGCCGCGACGCCGCGCTGGCCGCCCTGCACGCCGTATTGCCCGGTTCGGAAACCTCACTGGCGCCCCTGCTCGACCGCGCCCAGGATTCGCTGGCCGAGGCCGAGGCCGCGCAGCAGCAGCACCGCGACCTGGCCCGGCGCGCCGCGGAGGCCGCGGAGCAGGTGGAAGCCGCCCGCCACGCCCAGTCCCGTGCCGCCGCCGCGCTGACCGGTTTCGCCCCGGAGTGGCGCGCCGCCACCGAGGCGCTGCGCCTGCCGGCCGACGCCTCGGCTGAGGCGGTGGAACGCGCGCTCGGGGCCTGGACCCGCGTGGCGGAGGCCGCAAAAGCCTGGCGCGGCGATGCGGCGCGCGTCGCCGACATGACCCAGGCAACCGAGACCTTCGGCCGGGACACAACGCAGGTGTTGGACCGCCTCGGCATCCCGCCCGGTGAGGACTCCGCGCCGGCCCTGGTCGCCCAGCTCACCCGCCGCCTCGCCACCGCGCGGGAGTCGGCGAAGGAATCCGCCGCACTCGCCAAACGCCTGCAGGACCGCCGCCAGGCCGCCGCCACCGCCACCACCCGTCTCGCGGAGGCCGAACGCCGCCTCGCCGCCTTGCGCGAGGCCGCGGGCGCCGAAGACGTGCCGGCGCTGGAGGAGGCGATCCGCCGCGCCGCCGCCCGCACCACGCTCCGCAGCGCCATCACCCATGCCGAGGCCGCGCTGCGCGCCCAGGGCGATGGCCATGACGAGGCTGCCCTGCGGACTGAGGCCGCCGGCACCGACCCGGACCAGGCCACCGCCCGGCTGCATCGCATCGAGGCCGAGCAGGCCGCGCTCCGCGAACGCCTGGCCACCCTCGGCGCCCAGCGCCAGGATGCGGAGGCTCGGCTGGCCGCCATGCAGCAGGGGCGGGACGCCGCCGCCCATGCCCAGCAGGCCCGCCACCATCTGGCGGAGGCCAGCACGGCGGCCGAACGCTACGCCCGGCTGCACCTGGCCCGCACCCTGCTGCAATCCGGCATCGAGCGCATCCGCCAGGAACGCCAGGGCCCGCTGCTGCGCGAGGCCAGCCAGCATTTCGCGCTGCTGACGGAGGGCCGCTACGCCCGCCTCGCCACAGATGAAGATGAGTCCGGCCGCACCCTGCTGCGCGCGGTGCGCGATACCGGCACCGAATGCCCGGTGGACGCGCTCAGCGAGGGCACGCGGGACCAGCTTTTCCTCGCGCTGCGCGTCGCCGCCGTGGAAGCCCAGGCCGCCTCCGGCGAACCGCTGCCCTTCATCGCGGACGACCTGCTGGCCACCTTCGACGATCGCCGCGCCAGCGCCGCGCTGGCCCTGCTGACGCGCCTCGGCGCCACCACCCAGACCATATTGTTCACTCACCACGCGCATCTGGCGGAGCTCGCCGCGCGGCAGGGGGCGGTGGTACGGGAGATGCCCGGCTTCCAAGCCCTGGCCCAGCCGGCGTAAGCTCCGCCAAACGGAGGAATACGAGAATGGACGCCACCACGCTGCCGCCGGTGCTCCGCCTGGCCCCTGATGACGGTGTGCTGATCGCCCGCATCGCCCTGCCGCCCGGCACCACCGTGGCGCCGGGCATCACGGTCGGCGAGAAGCGCATCCCGCCCGGCCACAAGGTCGCGGTCCGCCCGCACGCCCCGGGCGAGGAAATCCGTCGCTATGGCCAGATCATCGGCTTCGCCACCGGCCCGATCGCGCCCGGCGACTGGGTGCACACCCACAACTGCGCCATGGGCGATTTCTCGAAGGATTACGCGTACAGCCGGGAGGTGAAGGCCACCGCCTATGCCAACACGCCCGCCAGCTTCATGGGCTTCCGGCGCCCGGATGGCCGCGCGGCGACGCGCAACTACATCGGCATCATCACCAGCGTAAACTGCTCCGCCCATGTCGCGGACCTCGTCGCCGATGCCTTCAAGCGCAACCCCTTCACCGGCACCGACCCGCTGGCCGATTTTCCGAATGTGGACGGCGTGGTGGCGCTGACCCACAAGACCGGCTGTGGCATGACGGAAGGCGAGCCGCTGCGGCTGCTGCGCCGGACGCTGGCCGGCTATGCGCGGCACGCCAATTTCTCCCACGTCATCGCCATCGGCCTGGGCTGCGAGGTGAATCAGCTCGGCGGGCTGCTGGAGGAACAGCGCCTGGCCGGCCGCCTCCGCAGCATGGACATCCAGGAGATGGGCGGTACCCGGAAGACCGTGGAAGCCGGCATCGCCTTCGTCCGCGAGGTGCTGGCCGAGGCCAACGCCGCGCAGCGCGAACCGATCCCGGCGAGTGAGCTGGTGGTCGCCCTGCAATGCGGCGGCTCCGACGGCTATTCCGGCATCACCGCCAACCCCGCCCTCGGCTACGCCTCCGACCTGGTGGTGCGGCACGGCGGCACCGTGATCCTGTCCGAAACCCCCGAGACCTACGGCGCCGAACACCTGCTGACCCGCCGCGCCGTCTCCCGCGAGGTCGGCGAAAAGCTGGTCGATCTGATGCGGTGGTGGGAGGATTACACGGCAAAGGAGGGCGCGGAGATGAACGCCAACCCCTCCCCCGGCAACAAGGCCGGCGGGCTGACCACCATCCTGGAAAAGTCCCTCGGCGCCATGGCCAAGGCCGGCACGACCAACCTGGTCGAGGTCTATCGCTACGCCGAGCCCGTGACCGCGAAGGGCTTCGTTTTCATGGACACCCCCGGCTACGACCCTGTCGCCGCCACCGGCCAGGTTGCCGGCGGCGCCAACCTGGTCTGCTTCACCACCGGCCGCGGCAGCGTGTTCGGCGCCAAGCCCGCGCCCTCCATCAAGCTCGCCACAAACACGCTGATGTATGAGCGCATGTCGGAAGACATGGACGTGAACTGCGGCACCATCGTCACCGGCGAGGAGACCATCGAGCAGGCCGGCCAGCGCATCTTCGAACTGATGCTGCGCGTCGCCAGCGGCGAGCGCACGAAAAGCGAGAGCTATGATTTCGGCGGCGCCGAATTCGCCCCCTGGGTGATCGGCGCGACGATGTGAGATTGCACCCCGACCCGCGCAGCTCGCATCCGGCGCTGCGCGGGTTGGTGCACGCCCGCCCGGTGCCGCGTCAGCCGATCGGCCCGCGGTCGATGCGGGTCAGCACGTCATTCACGCCACGATAGGTCGCCTCGATCCCGGTCACACCGCGCGCGGCAAGCCGGGCGGCGTGCATGGCATGGTAGGCCTCCGCCGCCTCGCGCGTCTCGAACAGATAGACGCCACCGGCGCGGCCAGCCTCGGCTCCTCCGTCCAGATCTCCCACAGCAGGCCCGGCTGGCCAGCAATATCCGCGGCCAGGGGCTTCAGCGCCTCCGTCCGCTCGGGACCGAAGGCGCTGTTCGGAAAATCGAAGATCAGGACGGTGGCGGTCATGCCGCTGGGGACTCAGGCCGCCGGCGGCGCCGCCGGGGCGTTCAGGTCGAGGAACTTCAGCGGACGCCAGCCGGAGACGTTGTTCGCCTCGAAGCTCAGCTTCCAGGAGCGGCCATTGGTGCTGTCCACCAGCACCACGAACATGCCGGTGCCCACCGGACAGGCCACAACCTGGAACCGGCCCGTCTCACTCGTCTCGGACATCAAGAAGTCTCCCGCTCACTCAATTCAAGCGTAAGCTACTGTGCGCTGCACCTGTTCGCCCAGCCCCTGAATCGACAAGCGAATCGTCTGCCCCGGCTTCAGGAAGACCGGCGGTTTCTGGCCGAGGCCAACGCCCGGTGGCGTGCCGGTGGAAATCACGTCGCCCGGATGCAGCGTGATGAAGTGGGAGACGTAGGAGACCAGGTGCCGCACGCCGAAGATCATGGTGCGGGTGGATCCGTCCTGCATCCGCGCGCCGTCGATATCCAGCGTCATCGACAGGTCCTGCGGATCCGCCACCTCATCCTTGGTAACCAGCCAGGGGCCGAGCGGCCCGAATGTGTCGCAGCCCTTGCCCTTGTCCCAGGTGCCGCCGCGCTCGATCTGCCATTCGCGCTCGGAGACATCGTTGCACACGGCGTAGCCCGCCACATGCTCCATCGCCGTTTCCTCCGGCACGCATTTCGCGGTGCTGCCGATGATGATGGCGAGCTCGACTTCCCAATCGGTCTTCACCGAGTCCTTCGGGATCATCACATCGTCATTCGGTCCGCAGACAGCGCCGAGCGACTTCAGGAACACGATCGGCTCCTTCGGGATGGCGGCGCCGGTTTCCGCTGCATGGTCCGCGTAGTTCAGGCCGATGCAGATGAAGTTCTTCATGCCGGTGACGCAGGGCCCGAGCCGCGGCGTGCCGGTGACGGCCGGCAGGCTGGCCGGATCCAGCGCCGCGATCTGCGCCAGGCCGGCAGCCGAAAGTGCGACCCCCGCCAGGTCCGGGATCACGCCCGAAAGGTCACGGATGGTGCCGGAGCTGTCCAGCAGGCCGGGTTTTTCCTGGCCCGCAGGGCCATAGCGCAAGAGCTTCATGAGGACTGCCTATACCCGTGTTGGGGGAAGCGGGGAACTGGAGGCCAACGCCTCCTGCCTATCGGTTGGTGCGTTTTCCGAGTCGTCAGGCGAAGCCGCCTGACTTGAAAACGCTCTACAGCGTCCAGCCGCCATCGATGACGATGGCCTGGCCGGTGACAAAAGCGCTCTCGTCGCTGGCGAGATAGACGGCGAGCGCCGCCATTTCCTCCGCCGTCGCCAGCCTGCCCATCGCCTGCCGCGCCACGAAGGCGGCGCGCGCCGCTTCCTCGCTGCCCGCCGCCGCCGCATTGGCGCTGATGCGCTCACCGAGGCTCGGCGTGTCCACCGTGCCCGGGCAGATCGCGTTGCAGCGGATGCCTTGCGTCACGTATTCGGTGGCCACCGACTTGGTCAGGCCGATGACGGCGGCCTTGGTGGTGCCGTAGAGGAAGCGATTCGGCGCGCCCTTGATCGAGGAGCAGCCGGAGGACATGTTGACGATGGTGCCGCGCTTGCGCTCCAGCATCCCCGGCAGCACCGCCTGCACCATCTTCCACATCGAACGCACATTCAGCGCGAAGCCGAAATCCCATTCGGCGTCGGTGGCGGTCAGCACCGTGTTCTGGTGCACGAAGCCGGCGCAGTTGAACAGGATGTCGATCTGCCCGGCCTCTCGCACCGCCGCCTCGATCGCCGCCTGGTCCAGCACATCGAGGCCGCGCGTGGTGATCCCTTGCGCCGTCAAATCCGCCAGCTTCGCGACATCCTTGTCGGTGGCGATCACTTCAGCGCCCTCTTGCGCGAAGGCCAGCGCCGTGGCCCGCCCGATGCCCTGCGCCGCCGCCGTCACCAGGCAACGCTTTCCTGCCAAACGTCCCGCCATGTCGCCGCTCCTCAATGGTTGTGCCGGCTTTCGCCGCGCGTCTCCAGGATGTTGAGGAACAGCGTCGCCGGCTCCAGGCAGCCGCCGGTGCCGAGCTGGCCGACCATGCTGCGGTAGATCTCCTCCCATGGCGTCTTGTGCAGCAGCACCGGTGCGGTCCAGGCCGCACGCCGAGCTGCCATCTCCTCCGCCGGGATCAGCACATCCACGCGCCGCGCCTTCAGGTCGATGCGGATCGGGTCGCCATGCTTCAGCAGCGCCAAGCCCCCGCCCACCACCGCTTCCGGCGTGACATTGAGAATGGAAGGCGAGCCGCTGGTGCCGGATTGGCGCCCATCGCCCATCGTCGGCAGCGCCGTGATGCCGCGTTTGATCAGCGCGGCCGGCGGCTGCATGTTCACCACCTCCGCCGCGCCGGGATAGCCCACGGCGCCGCAGTTCCGCACCACCAGCACCGTCTTCTCATCAATGCCGAGCGACGGGTCCTCGATACGCGCGTGGTAATCCTCCGGCCCCTCGAACACCGCGACCTTGCCCTCGAACACATCGGGCGTGTCGGACAGGAAGCGGGCGCGGAACTCCTTGTCGATGACGCTGATCTTCATCACCGCGCTGTCGAACAGATTGCCGGTCAGCACGATGAAGCCGGCGTGCTCCTTCATGGGCGCGGCGAAGCTGCGGATCACTTCGCGGTCCGGCTCGCCGAGGCCTTCCAGATTCTCCGCCACCGTCTTGCCGGTCACGGTCATCACATCGCCATGCAGGATGCCGGCATCCAGCAGTTCCTTCATCACCGCCGGCACGCCGCCGGCGCGATAGAAAGCCTCGCCCAGGAAGCGCCCGGCGGGCTGGCAATCCACCAGCAGCGGCACCTCGGCGCCGACGCGCTGCCAATCGGCCAGATCGTGCTCCACCCCCATATGGCGCGCGATCGCCACCATGTGGATCGGGCAGTTGGAGGAAGCGCCGATGGCGGACGCCACCATCACCGCATTCTCGAAGGCCTTCTTCGTCATGACGTCGGAGGGGCGGAGATTGGCCTTCACCATTTCCACCGCCCGCACGCCGGTCATGTAGGCCATCTGCGCCCGCTGCCGGTACGGCCCGGGGATCGCCGCGGACCCCGTCAGCGTCATGCCCACCGCTTCCGCCAGCGAATTCATCGACAGCGCCGTGCCCATGGTCGAGCAATGCCCGACGGAGGTGGAGCTAGCCGCCACCATCTCGATGAACCCCTCATAATCGATCTCACCGGCGGCGAGCTTCTTCCGCGCCTCCCAGACGATGGTGCCGGACCCCGCGAGGCGCCCATGCCACCAGCCATCCAGCATCGGCCCGCCCGGCAGGGCGACCGCCGGGATGTTCATGGTCGCCGCGCCCATCAGCATGGCCGGCGTGGTCTTGTCGCAGCCCGTGGTCAGCACGACGCCGTCGATCGGGTAGCCGTGCAGGATTTCCACCAGCGACAGGTACTGCAGGTTGCGGTCGAGCGAGGCGGTGGGCCGCTTCAGCGTCTCTTGGATCGGGTGGACCGGAAACTCCAGTGGCACACCCCCCGCATCCCGGATGCCCGCCTTCACCCGCTCCGCCAAGGCAATGTGATGCCGGTTGCAGGGGGAAATGTCGGAGCCGGTCTGCGCGATGCCGATCATCGGGCGGCCGGACTGCAATTCGGCCCGGGTCATGCCGAAATTCAGCTGGCGCTCGATGTAGAGCGAGGTCATGCCGGGGTCCTGCGGGTCGTCGAACCAGCGCTGGCTGCGAAGCTTGAAGGGCTTCTTCGTCTGGTCGTGGTCGTCCATGGCCTTTTCCCCCTCGGCTGCCGCCGTTTGGGGGAGTGAGGCGCCACCCCGCGCTTTCGTCAACCTCTCCCTGCACCGGCGGGCAGCGATGCGCGGGCCAAGCCCCCCGCCAGCCATTGCTGGAACAGCCGGTTCCAGAGCGAGCCTCCCCCGGACCCCTCCCCTTCGCAGGACATGCGGTGCCTCCACGATCACGTCGCCGACTTCTGCCGCGCCTCCATTTCGCGACGATTTCACGAGCGTCGCCACTTAATTGCGCCCAGCGCACCAACATGCTGCCCTGCCGCAGCCCGACGCCCCAGTCGTAAAGGATCCCACCCGCATGGCGGATGCCCCCGCCATCATCATCTGCGACGATGACGCCGATCTGCGCGATTCGGTCGCCGAATACCTGACCGATCAAGGCCTCGACGTGCGCAGCGCGGAGGGGTCGGCGGCGCTGCGCGGCCTGCTGGCGGAACGTGGCGCCGATCTGGTGGTACTGGACATCGCCATGCCGGGCGAGGATGGCCTGTCCATCGCCCGCGCGCTCCGCGCCCAGTCCGACATCGGCATCGTCATCCTCTCGGCCGCGGGGGGCGTACTGGACCGGGTGGTGGGGCTGGAGGTCGGCGCCGATGACTACATCGCCAAGCCGGTCGAGCTGCGGGAGCTGCTGGCCCGGCTGCGCGCGGTGCTGCGGCGGCGCCGGGCGCGGCTGGCCGCCCCCACCCCCACCCGGACGGCGCCGCCCGAGGCCCCGGTCAGCCACCGCATCCGGATGGGCCGCGCCTGGCTGGACCTGGAGGCGCGGCGGCTGACCGGGGCCGCGGGGCAGGAAGTCCCGCTCGGCCCCTTCGAATTCGCGCTGCTGCGCGCCTTCGCCGAGCGTCCTGGCCGTGTCCTGACGCGCGACGCGCTGCTCGAACTGGCGCATCCGCGCGGCGCGGACCATTTCGACCGGTCCATTGATGTCCGCATCGCCCGCATCCGCCGCAAGCTGGAGGCGGTGCCGGGCCGCCCGGCCATCATCCGCACCATCCGCGGCGCCGGCTACGTCTTCGATCCTGCGGGCGAGTAGAACCCCGTCAGGCCGCCACTTCCTCCAGGAAACCCTGCACCGCCTGGAACAGCGCGCCGCGGTTGCGCTCCATCCACATGTTGTGGGTGCCCTCCGCCAGCACGACCATGCGCTTGCCGGGTGACTGGCTCAGCTCGGAGAATACCGCGAAGCCCAGCCCCGGCGGCGTGGTGCGGTCCCATTCACCCACCACGACCAGTGTGGGCGCGGTGACCTTGGCCGGCTCCCACCACGGCTTGCCGGCGTTCCAGAATTCCCGCCCATCCGCCACCGGCCCGTTCGGCACCCGGAGGACGGAGGGGTTGGCGCGGATGCCATCCGGGTCCAGCGCCCAGGTCACGCCGGCGAAATGCTCGAACCAGCCGGGCGGGATCAGCGCGGCGCGCTGCGCCTCCGGGGCCTGGGATAGTATTCCTTCCCGCACCGCGCGCTGGGTCAGCGGCCGCCAGGCGCCGAGCGGCCCGCCGCCAGGATCGGTCCGGCTCGGCCCGTCGCGCAGCCAGGGCGGCGCGAACAGCACCAGGCGTTCCACCTGCGCTGGCTGGTCCGCGGCGAAGCGGCCGACCAGCTTGGTGCCCCAGCTATGGCCAAGCAGCACCAGCTTTTCGATCGAGCGGCGCTGCTTGATGAAGGCGACCGCCGCCGTCAGGTCCACCAGCGCCTGTTCGCCGCGCGCCACCGGCGGGTTCTGGTCGGCCGGCTGGGACATGGCGGGCGGACGGGTGGAGCGGCCAAACCCGGAAATGTCCAGCGTCCAGACATCGAAACCACGGCCGGCGATGTAGTCCATCCAGGAAAGGCCGCCGAAGGGCAGGTCGAAGCTCGTGCTCGCCCCGAAACCGGCGCCATGCACCATCAGCAGGGTGCGGGATGCCCCGGTGGTCGCGCCTTCCTGCCGCTTGTTGCGGAGGAACACCTCGATGCCCTCGCCGCTCGGCACCATGAATTCCTCGGTCACGACCTGCGGTGTGGCCTGGGCGCGAACCGCCGCCGGCAGCGCGGCGGCCGCCGCCGCCAGGGCAGGCGCGGCGAGGATGAGGCGTCGCTTCATGAACCAGGCTCCGGACGTCATTGGCGCGCATTGTAGCCGCCACCGGGGCCGCCCCCAAGCGGCCAACAGGGGGCCAACAGGTGGAACGCATGAGACACGCGGGAAGGTCATGGGACGGCCTCGGCAATCCAGGCTAACACGCCGCCGCCATGTCACACGCAACACGCAGCACAACCGGCCGCCTCGGTGCCTGGGGGCCGGAAGTCCGCGCCACCCTGGCGCTGGCCTGGCCGCTGGTGCTGACCAACCTGTCCCAATTCGCCCTGTCACTGACGGATGCGCTGTTCCTCGGCCGCGTGGCGACGGAGGCACTGGCCGCCGCGACCCTCGGCGGCAATCTGTTCTTCGCGATGCTGTCGCCCGCCTTCGGCCTGGCATTGGCCGCCGGGCCGATGTGCGCGCAGACCCGCGGACGCGGCCGAGGCCATCTGCGCGGCATGCGGCGCGATGTGCGGGCCGCCTTCTGGGCCTGCGCGGCGGCAACCATCCCAGTCTGGCTGGCGCTGTGGCACACGGAATGGCTGCTGGTCGGCCTGGGGCAGGACCCGGTGCTGGCGGCGCTGGCCGGGCAGTATGTCGGCGCGCTGATGTGGGGCATGCCGCTGTTCTGCGGCTTCGTGGTGCTGCGCGGCTTCCTCTCGGCGGAACAGCGGCCGCTTTCCGCCCTGGTGGTGTCCTTTATCGGCGTCGCGCTGAACATTCCGCTGAACTACTGGCTGATCCATGGCGGATTTGGCGTGCCGGCGCTCGGCGTGGTCGGCGCCGGCATCGCGTCCTCGCTCTGCAACCTGTTCATGTTCGCGGGGCTGGCGGTGGTGATCGCGCATGACCGGCATCTGCGCCGCTACCACCTGTTCGGCCGCCTCTGGCGCCTGGATGTGGCGCGGCTGCGGGAGGTGGCGCAGATCGGGCTGCCCATCGCCGGCTCCATGGCCCTGGAGATTTCCGTCTTCGCCTTCGCCGCCATCGCCATGGGCTGGTTCGGTGCCGTGGCGGTGGCCGCGCATGCCATCGCGGTGCAGATCGCATCCGCCACCTTCATGGTGCCGATGGGCATCGGCCAGGCCGCCACCGCGCGGGTCGGGCTGATGACAGGCGCCGGGCGGACACGGGAAGCGGCGCGGGCGGGCTGGATCGGCATCGCGCTCGGCGCCGGCTTCATGGTGGCGTCGGCCACCACGCTGGTGCTGCTGGCCACGCCGCTGGCCTGGCTGTTCCTGTCGCCCGGCAATCCCGGCGCCACCGAAACCGCGGCGCTGGCCGCCGTGATGCTGGTGATGGCAGGCTTCTTCCAGCTTTCGGATGGGGTGCAGGCCGTCGCCTCCGGCGCGCTGCGCGGGTTAAAGGATACGCGGGTGCCGATGCTGCTGGCCGGGCTCGGCTACTGGATCATCGGCCTGCCGCTCGGCCTGGTGCTGGCGCTGTGGCTGGATGTGGGGCCGATCGGCATCTGGATCGGCCTGTCCGTCGGGCTGTTCCTGGTGGCGGGCATGATGCTGGCGCGCTGGATGCGGCTTTCCGCCTCCGGTGGCTTGACGTTCCGCCGCCGGCTGGGATGACTGGCCGCCGGACTGCGACGGATGCTTCGATGACCCTGTGGAAACGCGACTGGACCCCGACGCAGATCAATGCGCGCATGGCGGACAACATGGCCGGGATGCTGGGCATCGTGATCACCGAGATCGCGGCGGATGCGGTGCACGCGACCATGCCGGTCGATGCCCGCCACGTGCAGCCCTTCGGCCTGCTGCATGGCGGCGCCAGCGTGGTGCTGAGCGAGACGATCGGCACGCTGGCCTGCATCCTGACCCTGCCCGAACACCAGCGCGCCGTGGGCATCGAGGTGAATGCCAACCACATGGCCGGCGTGAAGCGCGGCGAAACGGTCACCGCCATCTGCCGCCCGCTGCACACCGGCGCGCGCACCCATGTCTGGCAGACCGAGATTCGCCGCCCCGACGGCAAGCTCGCCTGCGTCTCCCGTCTCACCTGCGCCGTGGTGGATGCGTGATGAACAAGCCCAAGGTCGCGATCATCGGCACGGGCGGAACCATTGCCTCGCAGGGCCTGCATCCGCTGGATGTGCAGGACTACGCCTCCTCCGGCCGGCCGATCCTGGATGCGGCGGCGCTGGTCGCTGGCGTCCCGGATCTGGCGCGGGTGGCGGATGTGTTTGCCGTGCCCTACGCCAACATCCCCTCCACCGCCGTCGGCTGGTCCGACTGGCGCGCCTTGGTCGCCAAGATCGTGGAGCTGGAGGCGGCGCATCCGGACCTGGCCGGAATCGTCATCACCCATGGCACGGCGACGCTGGAGGAGACGGCCTATCTGCTTTCGCTGACCCTGCCCACCGACCTGCCGGTGGTGGTCACCGGCGCGCAGCGGCCCTTCACCGGCCTGTCCACCGACGGGCCGATGAACCTGGTCGCCGCGGTGCGGGTGGCGGCGGACCCGCAAGCACGCGGCCTCGGCGTGCTGGTGGTGCTGAACGACGAGATCCATGCGGCGCGGGAGGTGACGAAGACCTCCACCGGCCGGATGCAGACCTTCTGCAGCCCGGATCTCGGCGCGCTCGGCCATGTGGATGCCGACCGCAACAGCTTCTGGCGCCGCCCGACGCGGGTGCTGCCGGTGGCGGAGCGCTTCAACATTCTCAAGGTGGAACAGCCGCCGCGCGTCGATGTGCTGTATTCGGTGGCGGGCGGGGATGGCGTGGCGGTGCCGGCCTTCCTGGCCGCCGGCGCTACCGGCATCGTCGCCGCCGCACTGGCGCCGGGCTTCCTGACGCCCGCTGAGCGCGTCGCCATGGTGGCGGCCATCGCCCAGGGCTGCGTCGCGGTGCTGTCCTCCCGCGCCGGATCGGGTCGGACCTTCCCGACCAAACGCTATGGGGAGGAAGGTTTTCTCAACGCCGACAACCTCAACCCGCAGAAGGCGCGCATCCTGCTGATGCTGGCCCTGACGCGCGGCGGGGACCGGGCAGCGATCGCTAGGCTGTTCGAGACGGCCTGATCAGCAACCACCGGGCAGCAGGGTCATTTCCAGCGCCTGCCCGGTGACGGAGAACTCGCCGAAATCCATCACCAGTTCGTCGGCGATGCCATTCTCGAAATAGCGCAGCCCGACCTCGTATTCGGGCTGCGAGGCGCCACCGGCGCCGGCCCCGCGCTCGAAGAACGCGATCCGCATGTGGCCGGAGGCCTGGTTGGCCAGCAGCGGGAAGCGCGGCGCGCCGGAGGCGGGCACCCAGCTCGGGATGATGGTGGTGGTGTCCTGCGCGCCCTCATTCGTGGTGCCGTCGAACAGGGGTGCCGCGAACAGCCGCTGGCCGGCGCGCGCGGCTTCCACCGCCAGCACCGTGTGGCGCATCGGCAGCAGCGTGCCGGGGGGCAGCGTTTCCTCAAGACCCGCCGGTTCGCTGAAGCGCACCGTGCCGCTGCCATCGGGGCGCAGCTCGGCCTCCCCCGAGACACGCTGGCTCACGGCGCCCTGGGTGGATTGGGTGAGGGAGAAGCGCAGGCCGGAATTGTCCTTCGCCTCATAGGTCGCGTAGTCGGAGACGGTCTCGATCTCCTGCCCGTCGCGATCCACCACCGTCATGGTCATGCGCTGGCGCGTGGCCCAGCCCTCGCAGGCATCGGCCACCTCGAACACCATGGCGCCGCGCACCCCGGTGATGCCGGAATTGCGCCCCTCCCCCAGATCCAGCCGGTAGGCGGCGCGGTGCGGGGCCATGCGGGCGACGCCGGCCGCCAGCGCCTCCGTCGTCACGCCTGGTGCGCGCGGGCCGGTGGTGACCGGCTGCGGCTGCGCCAAAGCGGGCAGGGTGAAGCAGCAGAACGCGGCGAGGAGGCTCAGGCGACGGGTGGACGGCATAGGGATTCCTCGGTGCGTGCTGCGCTGCATCTAGGAAGCCTTGGGCCCGGCCGCACCACCCTTCGGCGGCGGCAGGTCGAGCTTGATGGAAAGCTCCTTCAACCGCGCCGCATCCACCGGCGCCGGCGCGCCCATCATCAAGTCCTCGGCCTGCTGATTCATGGGAAAGAGAATGACTTCCCGAATATTCGGCTCATCGGCCAACAGCATGACAATGCGGTCGATGCCCGGTGCCGAGCCACCATGCGGCGGCGCGCCGTAGCGGAAAGCATTCAGCATGCCGCCGAAGCGCGCCTCCACCACTTCCGCGCCATAGCCGGCGATCTCGAAGGCGCGGAGCATGATATCCGGGCGGTGGTTGCGGATGGCGCCCGACGAAAGCTCGATACCGTTGCAGACGATGTCGTACTGATACGCCTTGATCTTCAGGGGATCCATGGTGTTCAGCGCCTCCAGCTCACCCTGGGGCATGCTGAAGGGGTTGTGACTGAAGTCGATCTGGCCGGTGTCTTCGTTCAATTCATACATGGGGAAGTCGGTGACCCAGCAGAACCGGTAGGAGTCCTTCTCGATCAAGCCGAGTTCATTCCCGAGCCTGGTACGGGCCTGGCCGGCGAGCTTGGCGGCGGCTTCCACCTTGTCGGCGGCGAAGAACACCGCATCGCCATCCGCCAGCTTGCAGGCGGCCTTCAGGGCGGCGACGCGTTCCGGCTGCAGGTTCTTGGCGATCGGGCCACCGGCTTCCCCATTGGCGAAGGTGATGTAGCCGAGGCCGCCGGCGCCCTGTTCGCGCGCCCATTCATTCATCTTGTCGAAGAAGCTGCGCGGATTGCCCGCCGCGCCCGGGGCCGGAATGGCGCGGACCACGGCGCCCTTCTCGATCGCACGCGCGAACAGGCCGAAGCCGCCGCCCGCAAAATGTTCCGTCACGTCGGCGATGCGGATCGGGTTGCGGAGGTCCGGCTTGTCCGAGCCGAATTCCAGCATCGCCTGGTCGAAGGGGATGCGCGGGAAGGGCGCGGGCGTCACGGACCGCCTGGTGCCGGAGAAATCGGCAAATTCCTCGAAGACGCCCGCCAGCACCGGCTCGATGGCGGCAAAGACGTCTTCCTGCGTCACGAAGCTCATCTCGAAGTCGAGCTGGTAGAATTCGCCGGGGGAACGGTCGGCCCGGGACGCTTCATCCCGGAAGCAGGGGGCGATCTGGAAGTAGCGGTCGAATCCGGCCACCATCGCCAACTGCTTGAACTGCTGCGGCGCCTGCGGCAGGGCGTAGAACTTGCCGGGGTGGTTTCGCGCCGGCACCAGGAAGTCCCGCGCGCCTTCGGGGCTGCTTGCCGTCAGGATCGGGGTCTGGAACTCGGTAAAGCCCTGGTCGATCATGCGGCGGCGGATGCTGGCGATGACGGCGCTGCGCAGCATCAGGTTGCGGTGCTGGCGTTCGCGGCGCAGGTCGATGAAGCGGTAGCGCAGGCGGAGGTCCTCGGGAAACTCCTGCTCGCCAGCGACTTGAATCGGAAGGATTTCTGCGGCGGATTGCACGGTTACGTCGCGCACGCGCAGCTCGATTTCGCCGGTCGGCAGCTTGGTGTTGATGGTCGCACCCTCACGCGGCACCACCTCTCCGGTCACGGTCACCACGGATTCGGGGCGGGCGCCGTCGAGCGTGGCAAAACCCTCGCCGCCCTGGGCGACCACGCATTGGGTCAGGCCGTAATGGTCGCGCAAATCGACGAACAGCAGCCCGCCATGGTCGCGCTTGCGGTGAACCCAACCCGAGAGGCGAACGGTCTTGCCGGAATCGGCGGCGCGGAGGGCGCCGCAATGGTGGGTGCGGTAGGCGTGCATGGGGGTATTGGCCTGGCGGTGATGTGCTGAGACGGCAAACCGCCCGACCGGACCCGCGATGTCAAGGCCAACGCCTTCCGCAAGCGCCTCGCGGGCGCTACAGACAGCTTCATGAGCCGCCGGAACGTCGGCGCCGAAGCGGCGCCCTACCTGATCACCGATACCGAGGCGCTGGTCGCCCTGTGCACCCGATTGCGCGCCGAGCGCTTCGTGACGGTGGACACGGAGTTCATGCGGGAGCGGACCTATTGGCCCGAGCTCTGCGTCGTCCAACTCGCCGGGGACAATGAGGTGGCCGTGGTGGACGCCCTGGCGCCGGGGATCGATCTGACCAGCCTCGGCGAATTACTGGCCGACCCGGCGGTGATGAAGGTGTTCCACGCCGCGCGCCAGGATGTGGAAATCTTCCTGCTGCGCTACGGCGCCGTGCCCACCCCCATCTTCGACACGCAGATCGCGGCCACCGTCGCCGGCTTTGGCGACCAGGTGAGCTACGACCAGCTCGCCCGCTCGCTCGCCAACGCCCAGATCGACAAGGCGCACCGCTTCAGCGATTGGGCCGCCCGCCCCCTGTCCCCCGCGCAGATCGCCTATGCCGCCGCGGATGTCACCCACCTCCGCCGCATCTATACCGGCCTGACCACCAAGCTGGAGCGCGAAGATCGCACCGCCTGGGTGGCGGAGGAAATGGCGGCGCTGGCCGAGCCTGCCACTTATCGCCAGGACCCCGAGACGGCGTGGGAGAAGCTGCGCCCGCGCACAACCAACCGCCGCTTCCTCGGCGCCTTGCGCGCCGCCGCGGCGTGGCGGGAGCGGGAGGCGCAGCGCGTCAACATCCCGCGCGGCCGCCTGGTGAAGGACGAGACGCTGCTGGAGATCGCGGCCACGGCGCCGGAGACGGTGGGCGACCTCTCCCGCGCCCGCGGCATCAGCGAAGGCTTCGCCAAGGGCAAATCCGGCGCCTCCCTGCTCGTCGCGTTGCAGGAGGCGAAGGCGCTGCCGGAGTCGGCGCTGCCGGAGGCGCCGAAGGAACGCGCCAATGGCGCCAACCCCTCCCCCGCTCTGGTAGCGCTGCTGAAGGTGCTGCTGGCCGCGAAAAGCGAGGAACATCAGGTTGCCCCCCGCCTGCTGGCCAATTCCGAGGAGTTGGAACGCCTGGCGGCCGGGGAGACGGAACTGGCCGCGCTGCAAGGCTGGCGGCGGGAGGTGTTCGGCGAAGCGGCGCTGGATCTGCGCGCCGGCCGCGTGGCGCTGGGCGTGGATGGGCGGAAGGTGCGGCTGATCCAGGCTTGATTATTACCGCGCCGACGCAACCGGATCGGGTTGGCCACGTTTTCCCCGGCATCTGAAGCCGGAGCCATCATCATGCCGATCGATCGCCGTACCC
Organism: Falsiroseomonas sp. E2-1-a4; assembly: GCF_051433165.1. Classification (NCBI taxonomy): domain Bacteria; kingdom Pseudomonadati; phylum Pseudomonadota; class Alphaproteobacteria; order Acetobacterales; family Roseomonadaceae; genus Falsiroseomonas; species Falsiroseomonas sp. E2-1-a4. Next base: position 111,221 of record NZ_JBHMFS010000006.1, read on the forward strand.
TGAGCCGCCACGCCTTGCTGAGCCTGGCCGGCGGCAGCCTTCTGTCCACCCTGCCGCGCCCGTCCCACGCCGCATCGCGGGCGGAAATCCAGGCCGAGACCGATGCCGCCATTACCCGGCTGCGCGCCCAGCCCAACACCGCCGTCCTGTTCGAGCGTGCCCGGGCGGTGCTGATCTTCCCGCGCATCGTCAGCGGCGGGCTGATCGTCGGCGGGCAGTATGGCGAGGGCATCCTGTATCGCGGTGCCGAACGCCAGGGCTTCTACCGCATCGTGGGCGCCAGCTTCGGCTTCCAGGCGGGCGCGCAGGTGGCGGGGCTGGCCATGTTCTTCATGACGGATGAGGCGCTGCGGGCGTTGCAAGCCTCCGATGGCTGGGAGATTGGCACCGGCCCGTCCGTGGTGGCACTCGACCGCGGGCTGCAGGCCAACATGACCAGCACGACGCTGACCGAGCCGGTCTATGCGATCAGCTTCAACCAGCAGGGGCTGATGGCGGCGCTGGCGGTGAACGGGACGAAGATCACGGCGTTCAACCCGAGCTGACCGGCTTTCGGGGGTCGCGTTCTCCCCTCACCCAACCCTCTCCCCGCTGGGGAGAGGGCCCTTCGATTTGGGGCTGCACCCCCCGCAAGGGCGGGAGGGGCCTTCAGATCGCCGCCACCTCCACACTCGCCGTCAGCCCCACCGCGTTGGCCAGCGAATCCAGCCGCCGCTGCACACTCTCGCCCGCGAACACGCCGCTGCCCTCCACCAACCGCAGCACCAACTCCCCGCCCCGCTGCCGCAGCGCGGTGCCGGCCAGCAGTACGGGCGTGCCGCCAGACAGGGTAAAAGCCAAGCGCAGCGCGGCGCCGAGGGTTTCCGCCCGCTTCACCGCCGCCGGGTCCAGCAGCAGTCGCGCGGTGGCCAGGAAGGGGGAGGCGGCGTCGGCCTCGTAGCGCAGGGCGACGACCATCGCCAAAAAGGCGCGCTGGTGGTGGTCCAGGCCCACGCCGGGCTGGCGCAGCACGCGGAAGAAGGCCTGTTCGGCGCGGTAATCCGGGTGGTCGTGGCTGCCGATGTCGGCGATCCAGCAACTGGCCTCGCGCAGCACCGCCTCATCCGGTGTCTCCGCCTCGAACAGCGCCCCGGTCCAGGCGAACAGGGCGGGGGGCAGGTCCGGGTCGCGGCCAAAGCGCTGGGCCAGTTCGTGGCCCGCGGCCAGCATCGGGTCTTCCTGCCGCACGGCTTCGGGCAGCAGGCGCGAATACCAACCCTCCCGCAGCCCGTTGGCGGAGAACACCACGCGGCTCGCCCCGGTGGCGCGCAGCAGGCGGCGCAGCACCACGGCGGCGAAGGGCATGTCACCCAGGCGCTTGGCCGGCGCGCCGGGCATGGCGGCCAGCATCTTGCGATCCGCCTTGGCGACCACGCCGGCCAGGTCCCGTGCTTCCTCCCGCCGCAGCACGTAGTGGTGGACAATGGAGAGTGGGTAGCTGGTCTGGGCGATATGCATCCGCGCCAAGGCGCGCCAGGCGCCGCCCACCAGATACAAATCCCGCCCCTCCCCGCGCTTCAGCCAGGGCACGCGGGCCAGGTCCGATTCCACCAGGCCGCGGGCCTTGGCGATGTCGCCGCCGGCGCGGTCCGCCAGGCGGATGGCGCCGGCCGGCAGGCTGGCGGCGTTGGCGGCGCGGCCGCGGTCCAGATCCACCACCTCCAGCGACCCGCCGCCGATATCGCCCAATATGCCATCCGCCTCGGGGAAGCCGAGCAGCACGCCGTCGGCGGAGAGATTCGCCTCCTCCTCCCCGGTCAGGATCCGCACTTGCAGGTCGGGCAGGCGGTCGCGCAGCGCCTGGATGAATTGCGGGCCGTTCCCGGCATCCCGCGCCGCGGCAGTGGCCACCACCTGCAGCGACTCGGCGCCCATGGCGCGGGCGACGGCGGCGTAGCGGCCCATCACGGTCAGCGCCGGGCCGATCGCGTCCTCGTTCAGCATGCCGGTGTTCTGCAGCCCGCGGCCGAGGCCGAGCACCGCCTTCTCGTTGAATATGGTAAGCGGATTGCGGGAGAGACCCTCGAACACCACCAGGCGAACGGAGTTGGAGCCGAGGTCCACCACCGCCAGGCGGGGCGGCGGGCCGTCGATACGGTTACGGGGCATGGTGCGATGCAGCGTCCAGACGGAATGGGTGGTGCGTGGCGAAATCCGCGCGGCCCGTCAACGCCTGGGGCAGCCCTGTCCGGCAGGAGGCGAGCGATCAATCCTGCAGCACCCGGTCCTGGCGCCGGCGAACCGGGCCGGCCGGGCGTTGCAGCGCGCTGCCGCGGCCGGAGAGCGAGGGATTGGTCATAAAGTACTCATGCGCCGAGACCTGCTTCGGCCCCGGCGCCACGCGGCGATAGGTGCCATCGGCGCGAAGCTGCCAGGATTGCAACGTGTCCTGCATGTTCACCACCATCACCTGATCCAGGATCTGGGTGTGCACGGTCGGGTTCTCGATCGGCACCATCGTCTCCACCCGCCAATCCATGTTGCGCGCCATCAGATCGGCGCTGCTGATGAAGACGCGGGCGCGGCGGGATGGCAGGCGGTGGCCATTGCCGAAGACATAGACGCGGCTGTGTTCCAGGAAGCGGCCGACGATGGATTTGACGCGGATATTCTCCGACAGGCCAGGCACGCCGGGGCGCAGGCAGCAGATGCCGCGGACGACGCACTCCACCTTCACGCCGGCCTGGCTGGCGCGGTAGAGCGCATCGATCACCTGCTCATCCACCAGGGAGTTCATCTTGAGCCAGATGCCGGCGGGCTTGCCTTCGGCCGCGAAGGCAATCTCGCGCTCGATCAGGCCGAGCAGGGCGGGGCGGATGGTGAGCGGCGCGAAGGCCAGGCCTTCCATGGTCTCGGGGCGGGCGTAGCCGGTCATGTAGTTGAACAGCTTCGCGGCATCGCGGGTCAGCGCCGGGTCTGCCGTGAAGAAGGACAGGTCCGTGTAGATGCGCGCGGTGATCGGGTGGTAGTTGCCGGTGCCGAAATGGGCGTAGCTGCGGAGAATCTCGCGTTCGCGGCGGACCACGAGCGACACCTTGGCGTGGGTTTTCAGCTCGACGAAGCCGAACACCACCTGCACGCCGGCGGCTTCCAATTCGCGGGCCAGCGCGATGTTGCGTTCCTCATCGAAGCGGGCCTTGATCTCGACGATGCCGGTGACGGATTTGCCGGCCTCCGCCGCCTCGATCAGCGCGCGGGCGATCGGGCTGTCGCGGGATGTGCGGTACAGAGTCTGCTTGATGGCGACCACGCTGGGGTCGCGCGCGGCCTGGCGCAGGAACTGCACCACCACATCGAAGGATTCATAGGGGTGGTGGACGAGAATATCCTTCGCCGCGATGGCCGCAAAGCAGTCGCCGCCGAAATCCAGGATGCGTTCGGGGAAGCGCGGCGTGTAGGGGGTGAACAGCAGATCCGGCCGGTCATCGACGATGAGCTGCTTGATGTCGGCAATGCCGAGCAGTCCTTCCACCTTCACCAGGCCGGCACGGTCCGATTCCACTTCCTCCGCCACCAGCTGCACCATGTCCTCGGCCATCCGGCTGTCGACGGAGAGCAGGATGGCCTGGCCACGGCGGCGGCGCTTCAGCGCGGTTTCGTAGGAGCGGACGAGGTCTTCCGCCTCCTCCTCAAACTCCACATCGGTGTCGCGGATCAGGCGGAACAGGCCGTGTTCGGCGGCGATGAAACCGGGGAACAGGCGGCGGAGGAACAGGACGATCAGATCCTCCAGCATCACGAAGCGGATCTTCTTCGAATCCGGCTCCGGCGGCAGGCGGATGAAACGCTCGATCTGCGGCGGCAGCGGCAGCAACGCGCGCATCGTGCCGCCATCCTCCTCCCGCACCAGCTTCAGCACCATGCACAGCGCCAGGTTGGCGATGAAGGGAAAGGGGTGGGCGGGGTCCACGGCGAGCGGCGTCAGCACCGCGAAGACCCGGTCCATGAACCAGCCTTCGAGCCAGGCGCGATCCGCCTCGGTCAATTCCGCCGGCTTGCAGACGGAGACGCCGGCAACATCCAGCAGGCCGCGCAATTCATGCCAGGCCTGCTGCTGGCCCTCGATGAGGGACTGTGCGGCGGCGTTCACGGCGGAAAGCTGCTGCGCCGGGGTCAGCCCATCGGGCGAGGGCGTGGAGATGCCGGCGCGGTCCTGGCCGATCAGCCCGGCGACGCGGACGGAGTAGAACTCATCGAGGTTGGAGGCGGAGATGGCGACGAAGCGCAGCCGTTCCAGCAGCGGGTGGCGCGGGTTGGCGGCTTCCTCCAGCACGCGGGTGTTAAAGGCGAGCCAGGACAATTCGCGGTTGATGAAACGCGCCGGGCTATCGGCTGCGATCGCCGGCGTTCGCACCGCGCCGGCTGGCGCGCCGGGCTTGGGCGTGGCGGGATGGGCTGGGGTCGCAGTCGGGCCTGCGGGCGTGGGCATCGTGTCCATGCCGATCAGACTAGCCCAGCGGCCTGCCAGTCGGGAGGCTGATTACGCGGACGTCTCGGAACGGTCATCCAACGCCAGCACCTGACGTGCCAAGGGGCGCGTGATCGGCGTGGCCCCGGCGAGCGCCGCCGCATCCAGCGCCGCCACGGCACGGGCGATGGCCGCCGCATGGCGCGGCAGGCGGGACAGCAGGAAGGCCTGCACCCCCGGCTCCACCCGCAACTGCCGGTCCGCCAGATGCTTGGCCAGCAGGGCCGCCAGCAAGGGTTCAGTTGGCGTCAACACGCCCACCGCCTGGGTGGCGCGCAGCCGGCTGGCGAGGTCCGGCAGGATGGTACCCCAGCGGGCGGGCGGGGCGCGGGCGGCCAGCAGCAGCGGCGCGCCGGCCTCCGCCGCATGGTTGATCAGGTGGAACAGCGCCTGTTCGGGTGCCGCATCGGCGCGGTCCAGTGCGGTGCCGGCCACATCGGCCAGCGCCGCATCCATGGTCAGGCCCGGCCCCTCCAGCCGCCGCCAGCCGCGCTCCGCCGCCGCCGCGTGCAGCATATGCGACTTGCCCACCCCCTCCGGCCCATGCAGGGCCAGGCGGTGCAGCGGCCAGCGCTCCGGCGCCTCCAGCCAGGCCAGGGCCTCCGCGTTGCTGGCAGCCGGAATCAGGTCGGACGCCGCGGAGGACGCGATCTCCGGCAGCGGCAGCGGCAATTGCAGGGCCAGGGGGGCGAGTGCCATGAAGGCGGCTTTAGCGCAGGCCATCGGCGCCCGCATCAACCCATCCTTCACCCGCGCCCGGCCAGAGTGCCGCCGGGGCAAAGCCTGCCCCTGCCGCAAGGAATGCCGCAACACCCCCTGCAAACGCCTGCCCGGCAAGCGAAAACCGACAGGCGAATAGGACGCGGCATGTTCGACGGATTGATGACGCCCGCCAGCGCCGGGCAAAGCACCATCCAGCGTGGTCTGGAGGCGGTGCGCCGCCATCTCGGCATGGAAGTCGCCTATGTCTCCCGCTTCGAGCGTGGCCGGACGGTGTTCCGGGAGGTCGATGCCCCGGGGCTGGAAGGGCTGATCAAGCCCGGCGATTCGCGCCCGCTGCATGAGGTCTATTGCCCGCACATCCTGGCCGGGCGCCTGCCCGAGCTGATCCCGGACACCGCCGCCCTGCCGCTGGCAGCAAGCCTGCCGATCACCCGCGCGGTGCCGATCGGCGCGCATGTCTCGGTGCCGATCCACCTGCGGGATGGCCGCGCCTATGGCATGTTCTGCTGCCTGAGCCCGCACCCCAACCCGAGCCTGAACGCCCGCGACCTTCAAGTGATGCGCGTCTTCGCCGAGGTTGCCTCGCATGAGATCGGCCGCGAAGTGGCCGAGGCCGAGGCTAGCGAGGCCCGGCTGGAGGAGCTGGAGGCGGTGATGGAGGGGCGGCTTTTCACCTTCCGCTTCCAGCCCATCCTGGCGCTGCAGCCCTTCCAGGTGGTGGGGTTCGAGGTGCTGTGCCGCTTTGGCCCGGAGCCCTACCGCGCGCCGGACCAATGGTTCGCGGCCGCGCATGCCGCGGGATGCGGGGTGGAACTGGAACTGGCAGTGCTGCGGCGTGCGGTGCAGGCGGTGCGCCGGCTGAAGGCGCCGGCCTTCCTGTCCTTCAATGCGGCGCCCGCCACCGTCCTCAGCGGGCGCCTCACCGCGCTGCTCGCCGGGCTGCCGACGGAACGCCTGGTGCTGGAGGTGACGGAGCACAGCCAGGTGACGGACTACGAGGCGCTGCGCGCGGCGCTCGCACCGCTGCGCTCGGCCGGCGTAAAGCTCGCCATCGATGATGCAGGCGCCGGCTATTCCAGTCTGCAGCACATCCTGCAATTGCAGCCGGACATCATCAAGCTGGATATGGGCCTGGTGCGCGACGTGGACCGCGACCCGGCCAAGCGTGCCCTGGCCGCGGCGCTGTGCTTCTTCGCCCGCGAAACCGGCTGCCAGATCGTCGCGGAGGGCATCGAGACCGAGGCGGAAGTCGCGGCGCTGGAGGCACTGGGCGTCTCCAAGGGCCAGGGCTACCTGCTCGGTCGGCCGGGCGATCTGGCGGCAGCGCAGGAGATGGTGGGCGCGGCAGCGCCAACGGGGTAGCGGCGCCCCCTTTGCACGGTCGTGACGCGCGGGCGGCGGAGATGCCGCTGCCGCCGCGTGCCTTCAACCGCTGCCGGTGCGCGGCGGGTCCAGGTAGAGCGGGCTTTCCAGGTAGCGCCGCAGCCAGTAGCGCGCGATCACGCCGATGGCGGCCGCCATCGGCACTGCCAGCAGCACGCCGAGAAATCCGAAAGCCACGCCGCCGGCGAACAGGGCGAAGATGACCCAGACCGCGTGAAGTTCCACCCTGTCCCCCAGCAATCGGGGATAGATGACATAACCCTCGACGATGTGGCCGAGCAGGAAGACGCCGGCCACCAGAAGCACCTCGTTCCAGGTGCCGAACTGCGCCACCGCCAGCACCACCGCCATGACGAAGCCGGTCAGCGACCCGACATAGGGAATGAAGGACAGCAGGCCCGCCAGCAGCCCCACCGTCAGCCCCAGTTCCAGCCCCAGCGCCGACAGCGCCGCGGCGTAGTAGGCGGCCAGGATGGCGCAGCACAGTAGCTGGCCGCGCAGCCAGGCGGACAATACCCGGTCCGTATCCCGCGCAAGCTGGCGCAAGGTCTGGGCGGATTTGCGGGGCAGCCAGCTTTCAATCCGGCCCATCATCCGCTGCCAGTCGCGCAGCAGGTAGAAGCCCACGATCGGCGTCACCACGAGCAGCGCGAACACATTGAACAGCGCCACGCCGCCGCCGATCAACCGCGCCACGGCGGTGCCGAGGAAGGTGACGATCTGCCCGGCCTGGCCGATCACCAGGTCCCGCAACTGGGCGTCCATCACCTCCGGCCCCAGGGCGTTCTGCGCGGCTTCCAGCGCCTGGCGCACCGCTTGGCCGATGCCGGCGACATAAGCGGGCATGCGCAGCACCAGCACGCCGATCTGGGCCACCAGCAGCGGGTACAGCAGCAGCAGCGCCATCAGCGCCAGCGCCGTCAGTGCCAGCACCAGCAGGAAGGCCGCCACCGGCCGCGGCACGCCGAGGCGGGCCAGCCGTGTGGTCGGCGGGTCCAGGAAATAGGCGATGCAACCGGCCAGCACGAAGGGCGTGAGGATGGCGGAGAACAGCCACATCGTCAGCAGCAGCGCGGCCAGCGTGCCGATCACCATGCCCCAGCGCTCACCCCGCGTGGCCTGGCGGCCCGGCTGCACCGGCGGCGGCAGCGGCGCCGGGCCGGGGCGCGGCTTCGGCAGTTCGCCGGCCGGCATCTTCACGGCCGGCGGCAGTGCCGGCGGTGGCAATTGCGGTGGGGGCGGCGGGCGGCTCATCTGCCGGAACGGGCCGCCTGCACCACATAGGCGGCGCCGGAGGCGAGGGTGGTCGCAGCCACAAGCCAGATCGCCGCATCCAGCACCGCGCGGGTACCCAGGCCGTATCCGGCCATCAGCAGGGCGAAGGCCGCGAGGCCGATCTGTGCCAGAGTGTTCAGCTTGGAGATCCACAGCGGTTTGATCAGCGGCGGCTGCCCCAGCATATACAGCACGACCACGCCGCCGACGATCAGCAGATCACGGAACACCACCAGAATGGCCAGCCAGTCCGGCAGAACGCCGAGGGCCGCCAGCGTGACATAGACCGAGACCAGCAGCGCCTTGTCCGCCACCGGGTCCATCATGGCCCCCAGGGCGGAGCGGCTGTTCCGCACCCGAGCCAGCCAGCCATCCAGCCCATCCGAGATGCCGGCCGCGACGAAGACCCAGAAGGCGAGGTCCAGCCGGTTGTGCAGCATCAGCCAGATGGCGGCGGGCACCGCGCAGAGCCGGGCGAAGGTGATGGCATTGGGCAGCGTGAACGGCCCGCCATCGGGTTCATGCGGGGGCGTGTCAGCGGAACCCGGCAAGGCTCAGGCGCCATCCCTCGCCGCGCGCCGCGCCAGCGCGGGGGTCGTTGGTGGCCGGCATTGCGGGTGCCAGGGCCAGGCCTGCCGAGGCCAATGCCATCGCCGCCTCCGACGCCTCGCTCCGCAGCCCGAGTCGCAGCCTCGCCTGGTCCCCCGCCACCGAAACCACCTGCACGCGCGCCACCGGCGGGGCGGCGGAAAGCCGGCGGGTGATCTCCACCCATTCGGCGAAGCTGCGATAGCTGGCCAGCGCATCCACCGTCGTCACCGCGGGGCCGCTGGCCATGGCAGGCGGCGGGGCTTCGGAGGGTTGCACGCCTTCCCGGGGCGCCGCCGCCGCATCCGGGCTGGCGGGTATCCGGCCGCCGGCGGCGGCGACGCGCTGCGGGTTAAAATTCACCGTGATGCGGGCGGTGTAGGTCCGCGCCGTGATCCGCTCCGATTCGATCACCAGCGACCGCACCATGGATTCGATCTGCTGGGTGGAGGCGTTGGCGCTGAGGCCGAGGCTGGCGGCCATCCGCTCATAGGCCAGGCGCTGGCCGGCATTCAGCGCCTGTTCGCGCGCCAGCACCGCGGTCTCGGCCGTGGCCGTGGCCGGGACGCCGCGCTGTACCAGGGGGTCTTCCTGCGCCACGGCCGGCGCCAGCGCCATGCCGCACAGCAGCAGGAGGAGCAGACCGAGCATGCGGATTGCGGAGGCCACGCTCGCGTGGTTGTTTCCCCCCCGCTTTGCCCGCCAGGCTCGCCGCAGGCTGACCGGCATGCTTGTAACCGGCATCTCGCCATCCTTTTCCGTTCTCAGCCGCATACCCGATCGGGGGCCGCCATGACCAGCCTGACCTACCGTGACGCGGGGGTGGATATCGAAGCCGGCGACGCGCTGGTGGAGGTGATCAAGCCCCTCGCCCGCAGCACCGACAGGGCTGGAACGATGGGCGGCCTCGGCGGTTTCGGCGCGCTGTTCGATCTGAAGGCGGCCGGGTTCCGCGACCCGGTGCTGGTTTCCTCCACCGACGGGGTCGGCACCAAGCTGAAGCTGGCGATCGATTCCGGCATCCATGGCTTCGTCGGCCAGGATCTGGTGGCGATGTGCGTGAACGACCTGGTGGTGCAGGGGGCGGAGCCGCTGTTCTTCCTGGACTATTTCGCGACCGGCAAGCTGGAGGTGGCGCAGGCCGCCGCCGTGGTGGGTGGCATCGCGGAGGGCTGCCGGATTGCCGGCTGCGCCCTGGTGGGCGGCGAGACGGCGGAAATGCCGGGGCTTTATAGGGGCGGCGACTACGACCTGGCCGGCTTCACCGTGGGCGCCGCGGAGCGCGATGCGCTGCTGCCGAAGCCCGATGTCGGGCCGGGCGATGTGCTGCTGGGGCTGGCCAGTTCCGGCGTGCATTCCAATGGCTTCTCGCTGGTGCGGCGCATCCTGGAAGGCACGAACCTCACCCTGGAAGCCCCCGCCCCCTTCGCGACCGGCAAAAGCGTGGCGGAGGCGCTGCTGGTGCCGACGCGGATCTACGTGAAGCCGGTGCTGGCGCTGCACAAGGCGGGGCTGCTGAAGGCGGCCGCCCACATCACCGGCGGCGGCCTGCCGGGCAATCTGCCGCGTGTGCTGCCGGCGGGCGTGGTGGCGGCGCTGGATGCGCGTTCCTGGTCGCTGCCGCCGGTGTTTGGCTGGCTGGCGCGGAAGGGCAATGTGGCGGCGGAGGAAATGCTGCGGGTGTTCAACTGCGGCCTCGGCATGGTGCTGGTGGTGGGCGAGGCCGAGGCCGAGGCCGCCCGCGCGCAGCTGGAGGCGGCAGGGGAGACGGTGTTTCGCATCGGCGTGCTGGAAGCGGGCGAAGGTGCCGCCGCCGTGCGGATCGACCATCTGGGTGCCGGCTGGCCCGCCTGAGCATGCGCGTCGCCATCCTGATTTCCGGCCGCGGCAGCAACATGGCCGCGCTGCTGCACGCCGCCGCCGTGCCGGGCTACCCGGCGACCATAGCGCTGGTGCTGTCCAACCGCGCTGATGCCGCCGGGCTGGCCGTGGCGCAGGCGGCCGGGGTGCCCACCGCGGTGGTGGAGAGCCGCGCCTTCAAGTCGGACCGCGATGGCTTCGAGCGGGCGATGGAGGCGGAATTCGCCCACCACGGGATCGAGCTGGTGGCGCTGGCGGGCTTCATGCGGGTGCTGACGGAAGGCTTCGTCGAACGCTGGCGCGACCGCCTGGTGAACATCCACCCCTCCCTGCTGCCCAGCTTCAAGGGGCTGGACACCCATGCGCGCGCGCTGGCCGCCGGGGTGAAGCTGCATGGCTGCACGGTGCATCTGGTACGGCACGGCGTGGATGACGGGCCGATCCTGGCCCAGGCCGCCGTCCCGGTGCTGCCCGGGGATGATGAGGCGGCGCTGGCGGCGCGGGTCCTCGAACAGGAACATCTTCTGTATCCGGCAGCCCTCGCCTGGCTGGCGGCGGGCCAGGTGCGGATGCAGGGGGAACTGGCGGTGGTGACCGCGCCGGGGGCGCAGGGTGTGCTGGCAAACCCCTTGCCGGCCCCGGCCCCGCTACCTACAACCGATGCTTGGCGCGTATCCGGATGAGGGTGATCATGGCCGAACAGGCACCGACGTATGAGATGGTCGAAGTGAAGGCCGAGGATCTGATGGCGGAGCGCCAGGGCCTGTATGCCGGCTTCCTGCGCGCCAGCGTCTGGAGCATCGGCGTGACGGTCGCCGTGCTGTTGCTGATGGCGATCTTCCTGGTTTGAGGCAGGTCGGGGGGCGCCAGCGCCCCCCGTTCAGGCTTCAGCCGACGATTTCGGTGCCGGCGAAGAAGTAGGCGATCTCGATCGCGGCGTTCTCCAGGCTGTCGGAGCCGTGGACGCTATTGGCCTCGATGCTCTCGGCGAACAGCTTGCGCACGGTGCCCTCGGCGGCATTGGCCGGGTTGGTGGCGCCCATCACGTCGCGGTGCTTGGCGACCGCATTCTCACCTTCCAGCACCTGCACGACCACCGGGCCGGAGATCATGAAGGTCACCAGGTCGTTGAAGAAGCCGCGCTCACGGTGCACGCCATAGAAGCTCTCGGCCTGGGCGCGAGACATCTGGATGCGCTTCTGGGCGACGATGCGGAGGCCCGCCTCCTCGAACACGGCGTTGATCTTGCCGGTCAGGTTGCGACGCGTGGCGTCGGGCTTGAGGATGCTGAAGGTGTGCTCGATGGCCATGGGGATGATCCTTGGTTGGTGGCGCGCCGGATAGGCGGGGTTTTGCCTGCGCGCAAGGGTCGGGCCGGTTACGGCTGGGCCGGGGGGGCCATCAGGGCTGCACCGCCCAGGCTTCCAGCACCTCCACCGCCTCCGCCACCAGCGCGCGTCGCGCCTTCATCCGGCCCTGGCCGATGGGGCCGGCAGCTTCCGCCCGAAGCGCCCTGATATCCGTGCGGAAGCGCCGGTCTGGCCCGACGCCGGACAGCGCGCGGGCGCTGTCGGACAGGGCGGCCGCGAAGACCACGGCATCCACCTTCGCCATCTGCATCGTCGCGACGCACAGCGCGCAAGGCTCGCAGGAGGTGAAGACGGTGCAGCCTGACAGGTCCAGCGTGCCCAGACGCTGGCAGGCGTCGCGCATCGCCTCCGTCTCCCCATGCGAGGTGATGTCCAGCTTGCCGATCGCCTGGTTGAACCCCTCCCCCACCACCACGCCATCCTTCACCACCACGGCGCCGAAGGGCTGCGCGCCGCGGGTGGAGGCGGCCTGCTGCGACAGCGCGATGGCGCGGCGCATGAAGGTCTCGTCGGTCTGTTCCATGGCGGGCGCCTCGCTGTGTGAAGGGTCCGGCAGCTTGAAGCCCCTACGCCTGGCGGGAAAGGCCCGCTATGAAGCGGCCCATGACCGTTCTCATCATCCGCGACCTCACCATCCGCTTTGGCGGGCGGGAACTGCTCAATGGGGCTGAACTGACGCTCGATACCGGGCACAAGCTCGGCCTGGTCGGGCGCAACGGCGCGGGCAAGTCGACTTTGCTCAAGGCCATCACCGGGGAGCTGATCCCGGATGGCGGCGAGATCCGCCTGGCCGCCCGCGCCCGCATGGGCGTGGTGGCGCAGGAGGCGCCGGGCGGTGAATCCAGCCTGCTGGAAGCGGTGCTTGAAGCCGATACGGAACGCGCCGAGCTGCTGGCGGCGCTGGAACGCCCCGACCAGGCAAACCGGGCGGCGGAAATCCATGAACGCCTGATGGCGATCCAGGCCGATGCCGCGCCGGCCCGCGCGGCGACGGTGCTGGCCGGCCTCGGCTTCGATGCGGAGGCGCAGGCGCGGCCGCTTTCCTCCTACTCCGGCGGCTGGCGGATGCGCGTGGCGCTGGCCCGCGCGCTGTTCCTGGAACCCGATCTGCTGCTGCTGGACGAGCCGACCAATCACCTCGACCTGGAAGCGACGCTGTGGCTGGAGGGCTGGCTGAACCGGTTCTCCGGGGCGGCCATCATCGTCAGCCATGATCGCGGGCTGCTGGACCGCGCGGTGGGCGGGATCGCGCATCTCGATCGCGGCAAGATCCTGTACTACCCGGGCAATTACGAACGCTTCGTCCGGGTGCGGACCGAACGCGCGGCGCAGGTGGAGGCGCAGCGCGGCAAGATCGCGGCCCAGCGCGCCCATATGCAGGCCTTCGTGGACCGGTTCCGCGCCAAGGCCTCGAAGGCCAAGCAGGCCCAGTCGCGTATCAAGGCGCTGGAAAAACTGCCAGTGCTGGATGCGGTGATCGAGGACGCCAGCACCACCTTCGCCTTCCCGGAGCCGGAGGAGCTGGCGCCGCCCGTCCTGGCGCTGGAGCATGTCGAGGTCGGCTATGGCGGCGCGCCGATCCTGCGGAACCTGGATCTGCGGATCGATCAGGAGGACCGGATCGCGCTGCTGGGCGCCAATGGCAACGGCAAATCCACCTTGGCAAAACTGCTGGCCGGGCGGCTGGGGCCGTCGAAGGGGACGGTGAAGCGGGCGCCGCGGCTGCGCGTCGGCTTCTTCGCGCAGCATCAGTCGGAGGATCTGGACGCCACCGGCACGCCGCTGACGCATATGCAGGCCGCCCTGCCCAATGCCACGGTCAGCCAGTGCCGCAGCCAGCTCGCCCGCTTCGGGCTGACGGTGGAGCGAGCCGAGACGAAGATCGCCAATTGCTCGGGCGGTGAGAAGGCTCGGCTGCTGCTGGCGCTTTGCACGCGGGATGCGCCGCAACTGCTCATCCTCGACGAGCCGACCAACCACCTCGACATCGATGCGCGGGAGGCACTGGTACGCGCGCTGGCGGAATTCGGTGGTGCGGTTCTGTTGATTACCCACGACCCGCATCTGGTGGAGCTGATCGCGGACCGGCTGTGGCTGGTGGCCGATGGCCAGGTGAAAAGCTTCGACGGCGACATGGACGAATACCGCACCCTGCTGGCCGATCGCGCCCGCGGTGGCGGCCGGCCGGCGACGGAGGCGGAGGGCGGCGGCAAGGGGTCGCTGGAGCGGAAGAAATCCGCCTCCTCCCGCGCCGCGCTCGCGCCGATGCGGACCCGGCTGAAGGAGATCGAGCGGGAGATGGAGAAGCTGGCGCTGGAAGCGAAGCTGATCGAGAAGCGCCTCTCCGATCCCGCGACCTACGCCAAGCGCAAGCCCGAGGACATCACCTGGGCCAATACCCGCCGCATCGTCATTTCCCGCCAGACCGCGAATCTGGAAGAGGAATGGCTGAAGCTTTCGGAGCAGTTGGACGCGGCCTGAGCGGCGCGGCCTTCAGGCTGTCCTCGGCCAGAGTTCGGCGCAGGAAGGTTGGCCATAGGGCCCGCGCGGTGGCGGGCTCGGCGGGTGTGGTGCGCTCCAGGGTCGGCGGATCGGCTCGCATGGGCCTCATTCCTCCCGGTCTCTGCCGGGGAACCCTGCGCCAGGGTTGAGGGCGGATGCAACCTTGGCGTGCAGGGTGCCGCAGGCGTGAACGAGAGCTCTTGACGGGCCGGGGCGGAGGTTGCCAAACGCAAGGCAAGTCCTGGGGGAAACCGCATCATGATCCGCCGCCGCAGCCTTCTGGCCCTGCCGCTTCTGGCCGCGCCCGCCATTGTTCCGGGTGCAAGGGCACTGGGGGCGGGGCCAATCCGCCTGATCGTGCCGGCACCGCCCGGCGGGCCGACCGATATCCTCGCCCGCGTCACCGGCGAGCGCGCGGCGGCCCTGCTGGGCCAGCCGGTGGTGGTGGATAACCGCGCCGGCGCGGGTGGCGTGATCGGCGCGGAAGCCGCGACGCGCGCGGCGCCGGATGGGCTGACGCTGATCCTCGGCCACAACCAGACCCATGCCTCGAACCAGGCAATGATGGCCCGCCTGCCCTACCACGTGGTGGACAGCTTCACCCCGGTGGCGAAGCTGGCAACGGTGCATCACGCCACGGTGGTGCCGGCCAGTTCGCCGGCGCGCAGTATGGCGGATCTGGCGAAGTTGAGCGGCGCGGTGAGCTACGCCTCCTCCGGCGCCGGCTCGGCCAGCCATGTCATCTCGGAGAGCTTCGTGCGGCGGTCGGGGCTGAATGCCACGCATGTGCCGTATCGGGGGGCGGCGCCGGCGGCGACGGATACGGTGGCGGGCGTGGTGAATTTCTACACCTCGACCTTCCCGACCGTGGCGGGGCTGGTGAAGGATGGCCGGCTGCGCGCGCTGCAGATCGGCGCGCCGGCGCGGCTGGCGGATTTCCCGGATGTGCCGACCTCGGCCGAGGCCAACGTGCCCTACATGGCCGTCGATGCCTGGTTCGGCCTGTTCGCCCCGGCCGGCGTGCCCGCCGCGGCGGCCGAGCGGCTGGCGCAGGCCTTCCTCGGCGCGCTGGAGGATGCGGAGGTGAAGCGCCGCCTCGCGGCCGCCGCCTTCACGCTGGACCCGCAGGGCCCGGCCGCCTTCGCCGCCTTCCAGCGCGCCGAGGTGGCGCGCTGGGCGGAGCTGGTGGCTTTGACAGGCGTGAAGCTGGACGGCTGAGACGGGTGACGCTCGACGTCGCCATCATCGGCGGCGGCCAGGCCGGGCTGGCGGCGGGGTATTTCCTGCGCCGTACGGCGCTCACCTTCGCCATCCTGGATGACGGGACGGCGCCTGGTGGTGCCTGGGGCCATGCCTGGGAGTCGCTGACGCTGTTCTCCCCGGCGCAATGGTCCTCCCTGCCCGGCTGGGCGCTGAAGCCGCCCGCCGATGGGGGCTATCCGCCGCGGGGGGATGTGCTGGCCTATCTCGCGGCCTATGAGGCGCGCTACGACCTACCGACGCGCCGGCCGGTGCGCGTCACCGCCGTGCATCGGACCGCCGAGGGGCTGCGGCTGGAGGGCGCGGATATCACCGCCCGCGCGGTGATCAGCGCCACCGGCACCTGGAGCCACCCCTTCATTGCGGACATTCCCGGCCGCGATCTGTTCCGCGGCGTGCAATGCCACTCAGCACAGTATCACCGGCCGGAGGATTTCGCCGGGCAGCGCGTGCTGGTGGTGGGCGGCGGCAATTCCGGCGCGCAGATCCTGGCCGAACTGTCCCGCCACGCCACGGTCACCTGGGTGACGGAACGCGCGCCGGTGTTCCTGCCCGATGACGTCGATGGCCGCGTGCTGTTCGAACGCGCCACCGCCCGCTGGCAGGCGCAGCGGGAGGGACGGCCGCCGCCGGAGGCGCTGGGCGGCCTCGGCAATATCGTCATGGTGCCGCCAGTAAAGGACGCCCGCGGCCGCGGGGTCTTCGACCAAAGCCTGCGCGGCTTCGCGCGGCTGGAGGCGGATGCGGCGGTCTGGGCGGATGGCACGCGCATCCCGGCCGATGCCATCCTGTGGTGCACCGGCTTCCGGCCGGCGCTGGACCATCTGGCGCCACTCGGGGTGGTTGATGCGGAAGGGCAGGTGGCGGTCGGGCCGGATGGGCGGGCGGTGGCGGAGCCTCGGCTGTGGCTGCTCGGCTATGGCGATTGGACGGGCATGGCCTCGGCCACCCTGGCCGGGGTGACGCGCGCGGCGCGGGAAGCGGTGCAGGGCGTGGCGCGGGCGCTGGGTTAGCTTTCATCGAAGCGTCACGCCGAGCGGCCTGATGTTTCGATACTACTGGAAGCATGGACAGCGATCAGGCGGCCCTGGGCTTCACCGCCCTCGGCCAGGGCACCAGGCTGGAGTTGATGCGCGCTCTGCTGGCCGCCGGGCCTTCCGGCCTGCCGGCGGGCGAGATCGGCCTGCGGCTCGGCGTGCCGGCCTCCACCCTGTCCTTCCACCTGCGGGCGCTGGAACAGGCGGGGCTGGTCGCGGCGACGCGGCATGGCCGCAGCCTGGTCTATGCCGCGCAGATCGCCCGCCTCCGCGGGCTGGTCGCCTTCCTGGCCGAGGCCTGCTGCGGCGGCGAGCCCGCACGCTGCGGCGACCTGCATCGCCTGTTCGACACCGAGAGGGAGATTCCTCAAATGGAAGCGCCACGTTTCAATGTGCTGTTCCTGTGCACGCGCAATTCGGCGCGGTCGATCATGGCGGAGGCCATCCTGAACCGCATCGGCGAGGGTCGCTTCAAGGCCTTCTCCGCCGGCTCCGACCCCGCCGATGAGGGGCCGCTGCCGGAGGTGCTGAGCCAGCTCAAGGCGCTTGGCCATGATGTCTCCGCGGCGCGTTCCAAATCCTGGGACAACTTCACCGGGCCGGACGCGCCGCGCATGGATTTCGTGATTGCGCTGTGTGACACGCTGGCCGGCCAGGCCTGCCCGGATTTCGGCGACACGGCGCTGACCGCCGCCTGGCCGCTGCCAGACCCGGCGAAGTTTTCGGGCAGCGCGGCTGAACGGGCGACGCTGCTGAATGAGCTGTATGCCGCGCTGCAGCGGCGCCTCGGCATCTTCACCAGCCTGCCCTTCGGCACGCTGGACCGCATGGCGCTGAAGGCGCGGCTCGATGAACTGGCAACGCCGCAAGGGATGGCCCAAGGGATGACGCGCGCATGAGGGTTGGTATCAGCGGCATGGGCCGCATCGGGCGTCTGGCGTTGCGTGCGGCGCTCGGCGCTGCGGAACGCCAGGCGGAGGACCCGCGCGCCGGCAACCGGCTGGACGTGGTGCATCTGAACGAGATCAAGGGCGGCGCGGCCGCCTGCGCGCATCTGCTGGAATTCGACAGCGTGCAGGGGCGCTGGCGCGGCGGCATCGCGGCGGAGGGCAGAGACGCCATCCGCATCGGCGATCGTCGCCTGAGCTTCTCGGAACATGCCAAGCCGGGGGATATTCCCTGGGGCGACATGGGCGTGGATGTGGTGCTGGAATGCACCGGCAAGTTCCTGACGCCGGAGGTGCTGCAAGGCCATCTGGCGCGCGGCGCCAAGCGGGTGATCGTGGCGGCGCCGGTGAAGTTCGACAGCGTGCTGAACGTGGTCGTGGGGGTGAATGAGAACCTCTACGATCCAGCAAAACACCCGATCGTCACGGCGGCATCCTGCACCACCAACTGCCTCGCCCCGGTGGTGAAGGTGGTGCATGAGGCAATCGGCATCCGGCATGGCCAGATCACCACCATCCATGATCCGACCAACACGAATGTCGTGGTCGATGCGCCGCACAAGGATCTGCGCCGGGCGCGTTCCGCCATGCTGTCCTTGCAGCCGACGACGACGGGCAGCGCGACCGCGATTGCGCTGATCTATCCGGAGTTGAAGGGCAAGCTGGATGGCCATGCGGTGCGCGCGCCGGTGCTGAATGCGTCGCTGACTGACTGCGTCTTCGAGATGAAGCGCGAGACCAGCGTGGCGGAGGTGAACGCCTTGTTCCGCGCCGCCGCCGAGGGGCCGCTCGCCGGCATATTGGGGTACGAGGTGCGGCCGCTGGTTTCCATCGATTATGCGCGGGACACGCGCAGCGCCATCATCGATGCGCCGAGCACGCTGGTGACGGATGGCACGCTGCTGAAGGTCTATGCCTGGTACGACAATGAGATGGCCTATGCCTGCCGCATGGTCGATCTCGCCTGCCATATGGAACAGATCGGGCTGTGAGCACGGCGGTGGCCAGCGCCGCAGGCACGCGCAACTACGCCATCGTCACGGCGGCCTATTGGGGCTTCACGCTGACCGATGGCGCGTTGCGGATGCTGGTGCTGCTGCATTTCTTCCGCCTCGGCTATTCGCCCTTCACGCTGGCCTTCCTGTTCCTGCTGTATGAGGCGGCGGGGGTTGGCGCGAACCTGATCGGCGGCTGGCTGGCGGTGCGCTTCGGCATCGCGCGGATGCTGGCCGTTGGGCTGACGACGCAGATTCTCGGCTTCCTCATGCTGTCCGCGATGTCGCCGGATTGGGCGGCGGCGACATCCGTGGCCTGGGTGGTGCTGGCGCAGGGCGTCTGCGGCGTGGCCAAGGACCTCACCAAGACCGCCAGCAAATCGGCGATCAAGCTGACGGCCGGTGAGGCCTCGGGGCGGCTGTTCCGATGGGTCGCCTTCTTCACCGGCAGCAAGAACGCAATGAAGGGCGTGGGCTTCTTCCTCGGCGGCGTGTTGCTGGAGTTTCTGGGGTTTCGCGGCGCGCTCTGGGCCATGGCGGCGGGGCTGGTAGTGATCCTGGCGGCGGTGCTGCTATCGCTGCCGCCGCTGATGGGGCGGGCGAAGCCGTCGCGCAATGCGCGGGAGTTTCTGGGAAAGAGCCGCGGGGTGAACCTGCTGGCGGCGGCACGGGTGTTCCTGTTCGGCGCGCGCGATGTGTGGTTCGTCGTCGGGCTGCCGGTGTTCCTGTATGCGTCGGGCTGGAGCTTCCCGATGGTCGGCGGCTTCCTGGCGCTGTGGACCATCGGCTATGGCGTGGTGCAGGCGGCGGCCCCTGCGGTGGTGCGGCGCAGCCCGGATGGCCTGTCCTCCGAGGTGCCGGCGGCGCGGCTGTGGTCACTGCTGCTGGCGCTGCTGACGATCGGGCTGGCCGCCGCGCTGATGGCGGATGTGCCGCGGCCGGATCTGGTGGTGGTGGTGGGGCTGGGCCTGTTCGGCTTCGTCTTCGCGGTGAATTCCTCGGTCCATTCCTACCTGGTGCTGGCCTATGCGGGGTCGGAGAAGGCGGCGGAGGATGTGGGCTTCTACTACGCGGCCAATGCCGCCGGGCGCTTCGGCGGCACGCTGCTGTCGGGGCTGCTATACGGCATGGGCGGGCTGGCGGCGTGCCTCGCCGGGTCGGCGCTGATGCTGCTGGCCTGCTGGGCGCTGACCCGGGCCTTGCCGGTGGTGTGGGAGGCGCGAACTTAAGCCCCCGCCCCGACCAGCCTGCGGCGTTGCGGCCGTGCCGCAACCCCCCGCGAGAGCGGGGGAGGGAGACAGATCAGCCGCCGATGCGGCGGAGGAAGGCGCCGTGGACGAAGCCATCGGGCACCGCATCGCCCTGCAGATCCACCAGGCGCCAATCGCCTTCCTCCCGCAGCACCCGCAGTTTCGTGCCCGGCGATATCTTGCCGAGCACGGTGAAGCCGGTGCCGGGGCCGCCGCGCAGGTTCAGATTGTCCCGAGCCGCGACCTCGAAGGCGCCGAGATCATTCTCCGCCAGCGTGCCGGACCCGGCGGCGCCGCCCAGATGCTGGAAGCGCGCCAGCGGGAAGGCGGGGCCGGGGTCCAGCTTGCGGCCGGGGGAGATGTCGTCATGGCCCACCACCTCCTGGATGCTGGGATAGGCGGCACGGATGGCCTCGGTCAGGGTGGCCAGCGCCTTGAGCTGCGCCTCGGGATAGGCTTCCCATCCCATGTTGGGGCCGCCATTGCGGTGGCGCGCCACCAGCACATCCGGCTCCGGCAGGCAGCGGCCGCCGAGGTCGCTGCGCGTCCAGCCCGCCGCCTCCTTGCGGTCGAACCAGCCGAGATTGGCGATCTCGATGCCGATGGAGCAGTTGTTCAGCCCGTCATGCCCGCGCCATTGCGACGGGCCGGCATGATGCGCCAGGCGGTTGCCGGGCACGGTCTGGATGATGGCGCCGTCGCGATCGACGAAGAAATGCGCGGACAGGCCGCGGTTGCGGATGGCGCGGACGGAGTTCAGGGCGGAGCCGCCGGCGGTGTAGTGCATCACCAGGAAGCGCGGCGTGATCTCGCGGCCCATATGCGGCGTGGCATCGAAGGGCACGTCCTTCAGGCGGTGGTTCTCGACATGCATCGTCGTGTTCCCCCTGGGGCTGATTTAGGAACACTATCCTTTCTCGTTTGCCGATTGCAATCAGAATTGCGAGCCGCTCAGGCCTTCTTCTCCCAGCCGCGCGCGCCCTGCTGCCAATAGGTCAGGGCGTGGCCACCGGCCTTGGCGCTGCGCCAGCGGCTGCGGGCGGCGGCCACCGCCTCCGCATCGCCGCCATCGAACAGGTCCAGCACGCGATCGAAGGCGTCCAGGCGCCCGGATTGCGTGGCTTCCAGCAGGAACAGGAAACGCGCGCCGTTCGGCGCACCCTCCGGCCCCGCATCCTCCGTGGTGAGCCAGATGGGTTGCAGATGCGGGTGGCCGGTGCGGGGCGTGCCGTGCGGCAGCCAGTCGGGGTCCGGGCAGGCCCACAATGCCGCATCCAGCGCCTCCAGCCGCTGCGGTTCCGCCAGCCGCACCATGGCGCGGCCGCCACCCGAAAGCACGCGGCCGAGCAGTTTGGGCAGGGCCTGTTCCAGCGGTGTGCGGGTCAGGTGGTAGAAGCCGTATTCGGCCATCAGACGCGGCCTCCGGCTGGCTCAGGTGGCTCCTCATACTGCGCCGACAGCAGCCGATCCAGCAGCCGAACGCCGAAGCCGGTGGCGCCGGCGGGGCCGAGGTCATGCGGCTTATCCTGCGTATCCACCCCCGCGATGTCGAGATGCGCCCAGGGCATGGTGCCTGCGAATTCGGCCAGGAAGGCGGCGGCGTGGCTGGCATCCGGCTGCAGCCGGCCGGCGCTGGCGGGCATGCATTGGCGGATATCGGCGATGTCGCTGCGCAAATCCTCGCGGTGCCGGGCGCCGATCGGCATGGGCCACAGACGCTCCCCGGTCTCCTCCCCGGCCGCGGCCAGCGCCGCCAGCAGCGCATCGTCATTGCCGAACAGCCCGGCGCGGTGCGGGCCGAGGGCGGTGACGATAGCGCCGGTCAGCGTCGCCAGATCCACCACCACCCGCGCACCGAGGGTGGCCGTCGCGTGGTGCAGCGCATCGGCCAGCACCAGGCGGCCTTCCGCATCGGTGTCCACCACCTCCACCGTGCGGCCGGAGGCGGTCCGGAGCACGTCGCCGGGGCGGTAGCTGTCGGCGCCCGTGGCGTTCTCCGCGATCGCCAGCACGGCCACCACCGGCGCGGGGGCATTTCGCAGCGCGAGCGCCAGCATGGCGCCGGCGCAGGCGGCGGCGCCGGCCATGTCGGCACGCATCGCCTCCATCCCCTGCGCACCCTTGATGGAGAGTCCGCCGGTATCGAAGACCAGGCCCTTGCCGACCAGGGCGATGGGCGGCGCATCGAAGCTGCCGCGCCAGCGCAGCACGGCCAGCCGCGGTGGCTCCGCGGCGCCGCGGCCGACCGCGAGCAGCGCGCCGAAGCCGGCCTTTTCCAGCCGCTTACGGCCCCAGACATCGACATGGATGCCGAATTCGGCGAGCTCCTCCAGCCGCGCGGCGAAGCGGCGGGTGGTCAGGTGGTTCGCGGGTTCCGAGACCAGGTCGCGGGCGAACAGGCAGCCCCGGATGGCCGGTGCGGCCGCTTCCCACGCCGCGCGGCAGGCGGCGGGGTCGTCCACCAGGCAGGTGACGCGGGCCAGCGCCGGCTTGCGGCCGCGGGTGCGATACGGGTCGAAGCGCCAGGCGCGCAGCACCATGCCGGCGGCGAAGGCGGCCACCGAATCCGGCGCCAGGCCCGGCGCCGCCAGCGTGGCGATGGGGGCTTCGGCCAGCACAGCAGCAGCAGCGGCGCCGGCCTTTTCCCAATCCAGCCGCAGCGGCGCGGCGGGCAGGCCGACCAGGATGCGGCGCGGCAGGCCGGGCGCATCCAGCACGCGGCCGGCTTCCGCGACGAAACCGGCGGCCTGGGCCAGCGCGGCGATCTCCGCCGGCCAGGTTTGGCCGGCTGGCCAGATCATGGGCAGGCCGGGGGTCGGGTCGCCGCGCCGGAAGTGGAGCTTCAGCATGAAGCGGTGGCGCTCACACCTCGCCCCAGAGGGGCGGCAATCAACCCTCGCCCCACAGGGGCGGCAATCAACCTTCGTCCCAATCCGCCACCAGCCGGTCGAGCAGCCGCACGCCATAGGCGGTGGCGCCCTTCGGGATGGTGGGGTGGTCCTTGTTGGTCCAGGCGGTGCCTGCGATGTCGAGATGCGCCCAGGGCATCGGCCCGTCCTTGGTGTTAACGAAGCGCTGGATGAACTGCGCCGCCGTCACCGCGCCGCCCGGCCTGCCGCCGACATTCTTCATATCCGCGATCTCGGAGCGCAGCGCCTTGTCGTAGGCCTCGCCCAACGGCATGCGCCAGGCGCCCTCCCCGGTCACCTTGGCGGCGGCCAGGATGCGCTGGGCCAGGTCGTCATCATTGGCGAACAGGCCGGCATGTTCATGGCCCAGTGCGACGATGATGGCGCCAGTCAGCGTCGCCAGGTCGATCATGCAGCGCGGCGCGAAGCGTTCCTGGCAGTACCAGAGCAGATCGGCGAGGACGAGGCGGCCCTCGGCGTCGGTGTTGATCACCTCGATGGTCTGGCCGGAATAGGATTTCACCACATCGCCCGGGCGCTGTGCGGTGCCGGACGGCATGTTCTCCGCCAGGCCGACGATGCCCACCACATCGGCCTTGGCCTTGCGGCCGGCCAGCGCCGCCATCAGCCCGACCACGGTGCCGGCGCCGGCCATATCCCATTTCATATCCTCCATCCCGGCAGCGGGCTTGATGGAGATGCCGCCGGTGTCGAAGGTGACGCCCTTGCCGATGAAGGCGAAGGGCTTGCCCTTACGGCCCTTGGGCGCGCCCTTCCACTGCATCACCACCATGCGGGGCTCCACCGCGCTGCCCATGGAGACGCCGAGCAGCGCGCCGAAGCCGAGGCGCTTCATCTCCTTCGGGCCGAGGATCTCGACCTCCACCCCCAGCTTCTCCAGCGCCTTGCAGCGATCGGCGAATTCCACCGGGTGCAGGATGTTGGGCGGCTCGCTGACCAGTTCGCGGGTCAGGAATACGCCATCGGCCACGGCGCGCAGCGGCGCGAAGGCCTGCTTGGCGGCGGTGGTATCCGCGGTGGCGAAGGCGAGGCGTTCCAGCTTCGGCTTGTCCTCCTCCTTCTCCTTCGTCCGGTAGCGGTCGAAGCGCCAGGCGCGCAGCAGCGCGCCCATGGCCAGCGCGGCGGCGATGGCGGGCGGCAGCGCATCGGCGGCGATGGTGGCCTCCCGGTCCTGGGCCACGGCCGGGATCATGGCGCCGCCGGCGGCCTCGGCGGATTGCGGGGTGAGGTCGGTGGCTTTGCCGAGGCCGATGGCGACCACCTTGGCCAGGCCACCGCCCG
This sequence comes from Falsiroseomonas sp. E2-1-a4, assembly GCF_051433165.1. Classification (NCBI taxonomy): domain Bacteria; kingdom Pseudomonadati; phylum Pseudomonadota; class Alphaproteobacteria; order Acetobacterales; family Roseomonadaceae; genus Falsiroseomonas; species Falsiroseomonas sp. E2-1-a4. Next base: position 135,129 of record NZ_JBHMFS010000006.1, read on the forward strand.
GCAACCACAGCGTGGTGGCCTGGCCCTTGCGGCCCTTGAAGCCGGCGGCTTCCAGCGCGCGGGACAGGGCGCCACCGGTCGCGGCATCAGCCTCCGCCGCCAGGCCGGACCAGCCCCCCGAGGAGGCAGAGGGTGGCGTATCGGCTTCGTGAAGCGGCAGGACCAGGGTGCCGGAGCGCGGCAGTGCAGGCTTCGCGAAGGCGATATCGGGCATGGGGTTCCGTTCCAGCGTTTCTTCAGCTTCAGCCTATCATCCCATCGTCACGGTGCGAGCGCCACTCGCGCGGCGTCCGAGCGAGGGGTAATGCCTTGGCATGGATGAAGATGACCTTCTGGCGCTGGCGGTGCGCCTGGCCGGGGCGGCGGCGGCGGCCATCACCGCGGTGCGCGCGGCCGGCTTCGCGGTGGAACGCAAGCGCGACCATTCCCCCGTCACCGCCGCCGACCGGATCGCGGAGGCGCTGATCATCGAAGGGCTGCGCGCGGCGGCGCCGGGCATTCCGGTGGTGGCGGAGGAAGCGCATGAGGCCAGCGCGGTGGCGGTGCCGGAGGGCTGTTTCTGGCTGGTGGACCCGCTGGACGGCACGCGCGACTTCGCCGCGAACCTGGATACCTTCGCGGTGAATATCGGGCTGGTGGCGCATGGCCGTCCGATTCTCGGCGCCGTCGCCCTGCCCGCCTTCGGAGAAGTGTTTTCGGGCATAATCGGGCGCGGCGCCTGGAAGCTGGATTCGGCCGGCCAGCGACCCATCGCGGTGCGGCCAGTGCCCGCCACCGGCGCCATCGCGGTGGCCAGCCGGGACCATGAGCGCGATCCGCGCATCCTGGACTTCGTGCGGGAACGCGGCGCGCGGCTGGTTCCCATGGGATCGGCCGCCAAGCTGGTGCGGGTGGCGGAGGGTGCGGCGGATCTCTACCCCCGCCGCGGCCCCACCATGGAATGGGACACGGCGGCGCCGGAGGCGGTGCTGCTGGCCGCCGGCGGGCGCATGGCAGACTGGGATGGCGCGGCTTTGCGCTACGGCAAGCCGGGCTGGCGCAATCCGGGCTTCCTGGCGGAGGGAAGCATATGACCTGCCTGCTGACCGACCCGGCCGAGGCGGCCGCCTTGCTGCGGGACGGCGCGCTCGTCGCCTTCCCCAGCGAGACCGTCTATGGCCTGGGCGCCGATGCCTGGAACGGCCGCGCCGTCGCCGCGGTGTTCGAGGCCAAGGGCCGGCCGCATTTCAACCCGCTGATCTGCCACTTCGCCGATGCCGAATCCGCCTTTGCCGAGGTGGTGGCGGATGACCGTGCCCGCGCTTTGGCCGCCGCCTTCTGGCCCGGCCCGCTGACGCTGGTACTGCCGCGGCGGCCCGCCTGCCGGGTGGATCTGCTGGCCGGGGCCGGGTTGGATACGCTGGCGGTGCGGGTGCCGGCGCATCCGCGGACGCTGGCGATGCTGCGCGCGGCCGGGCGGCCGATTGCCGGGCCATCGGCCAACCGCTCCGGCCAGGTCAGCCCGACCACGGCGGCGCATGTGATGGCCGGGCTCGCGGGGCGCATCGCCGCGGTGCTGGAGGGGGGCGATTGTGCGGTGGGGGTGGAGAGCACGGTGCTCGACCTGACCGGGCCAGGCGCGGTGATGCTGCGGCCCGGTGGCGTGCCGGCGGCGGCGATCGAGGCGGTGATCGGCCGCATCGGGCGGCCCCTGAAGCTGGCGGCGGCGGATGCCACGCGCAGCCTGCGCAGCCCGGGGATGATGCTGTCCCATTACGCGCCCACACTGCCGCTGCGGCTGGACGCCACGGCGGTGGACACGGCGGAGGCGCTGCTCGCCTTCGGGCCGCGGCCGCTGCCCGGTGCGGGGGCGCTGTGGAATCTCTCGCCCGGCGGCGATGTGGCGGAGGCGGCGGCGCGGCTGTTCGCCGGGCTGCGCTGGCTGGATGCGGAGGGGCAGCGTCTGGGTCTGCGGGGTATCGCTGCCATGCAAGTGCCGCCGGATGGGCTGGGTGAGACGATTGCCGACCGGCTGGCGCGGGCGGCCGCACCGCGGGGCTGAAAGCGCTGCAGCCCGTCCTCCGTTTTGGAGGAACAGCGCGAAGGGTCAGGCGCGATCGGGCGTGAGCAAGGCTGGCTGGTAGGCCTTCAGGGCCGTTTCGAGCATGGCGGCCAGCCGGGCCGCCACCTCCGTCTCGGTGCCGCCGCCGTCCTGCGCGCCGAACAGCACGCCGAGCATTTGGTCGCTCAGGGAGCCAGGCTGGCCGGGTGGGGGTTCGGGGGGCGGGCCACCTTCGGTGTCGCGCAGGTCGGGGGCCGGCGACTCGGCAGGATTTGCCGGCACCTCGGCATTGTCTGCCGGGCGGCTGGCAGAAGATGCCGCCTGCAGGAGCGTGTCGCTGCCCTCCTTTTCCGTGCGGGCGAGCAGCCTTTCCCGCCACTGATGCAGCAGGGCGGCGTTGCCAGCGCCGCCCGAGCCTGAAATCTCCATCCTGGAGCCTCCTTGCACCCGCCGGCGGGATGCCGACGGGGTGTGAAGGCCGATCAAGCGGCGTGCCGCGCTATGCCAAATGCCGCAGATCGTGACTGCGCCAGCGACCTACCGGTGCAGCCCCTTCGCCACCAGCCAGTCCTGCACCAGCTGCGCCACCTGGTCGCTGTTGCGGTCCATCATGATCATGTGGCTGTTGCCCTGGATGCCGCGCTCCGGCAGGTCCACCACATCGACGCTGCCGCCCGCCGCGCGAACGGCTTCCGCGAAGCGCACGCCATTGCCGCGGATGGTGGGCCAGCGGCTGTCCTGGGCGATGTAGTCGCCATAGACCATCAGCACCGGGATGTTCCGCAGCGCCGCGACCTTGGCGATGTCGCCGATCGCCGCCGGCTCGATCAGCACCAGGGCGCGAACCTTGTCCGGCCGTTCCTGCGCCGCGCGCCAGCCGAACAGGCCGGCCTGGCTGTGGGCGACGACCACGCTCGGCCCGACGCGGTCGAGCAGGGCGAGGTAGGCCTCCAGCGTCAGCCCATCCGTGGTGGTGAAACGCGGCACGATCTGGCGCATGAAGTTCATGTAGCTGTCGCGGTCGGCCGGGAACTGGTTGCCGGGCAGCAACTCACCCCGCTGGAAGCTGCCCTGGCCGGCGCCGATGCGGAAGCGCTCGAAGGGGTTGTCCACGGTGAGCAGCACGGGCTGGCCGCCGGTCTGCTCCGGGATCATGGACCAGCCGGCGCGGCCGCGCTCCACCGCATCCGAGACATAGGTCGGCCAGCCGCGGCGCAGGAAGAAATTCTGCCAGCCTTCGCGGCCATCCGGCGTGGTTTCCCAGGTCACGCCGGTCAGCCCGCCGCCATGCCACAGCAGCAGCGGCACCTGGCCGCGTGGATTGGCGGGGATCATGTACTGGGCATACATGCCGCCCATCAGGTAGGTGCCGTTCGGATCGACGCGGGCGGGCACGCCGCCGGGGGTGAACAGCACCTCCCGCACCGGCTGGCCGGAGATCACTACCTCCCGCCCCCCAACATGGAAGCTGCCCCAGCTTTGCAGGCTGATGGGCGGCGAGGCGCTGGGCTGCTGGGCAACGGGCTGCTGGGCAACGGCGGGCAGCGACGGGCCGGCCACCACGGCGGCGAGCGCCATGGCGAGGATGGTCTTGTGCATGTTCTCTCCCCAATCTCCGGCACGCGCCGGCCGCCGGAGTGAACCATGGCGGGCGGGGCCCGCACCATGCACAACGGCGCCCTTCACCCGTGCGCAGCGCTGGAATGCAGTGGACGGGACTTGATCCGGAACGCCGTGCGCGGTCCCCTGCCGGCATGTCCGATTCCACCGGCCGGCCAAGGCCCAGCGTTTCCGCCCTGTTCCTGACCTATCTGAAGATCGGCCTGGTCGGCTTCGGTGGCGTCAATGCCTGGGCGCGGCGGGTGCTGGTGGAGGAACGCCGCTGGGTGACGGAGCAGGAATATGCCGAGGTGCTGGGCCTCGGCCAGGTGCTGCCCGGCCCGAATGCGCTGAACGTGGCCATTCATCTCGGGGAACGGTTCCGTGGCGGACCCGGTGCGCTGGCGGCGAGCGTGGGGCTGTTCGGCGGACCGTTGCTGGTGCTGCTGGGGCTGGCGATGCTGCATGATGCCTATGGCGATGTGCCGATGGTGCGGGCGGTGCTGGCCGGCACGGCGGCGGCGGCGGCCGGGATGATTCTCGGCACCGCGGCCAAGATCACCACCAATCTGCGCCCCGCCTGGCCGATCCTGGTGGTGGGATGCGTCGCGCTGCTGGCCGGTTCGGTGCTGCGCTTGCCGCTGCCCTGGATCGTGCTGGGCCTGGCGCCCTTCGGCATCCTGGCCGCCTGGTGGACCCTGCGAGGCCGGGCATGAGCGGGGGCCGAGCATGAGTGATGGCGAGGATGTGCTCGGCCAGCTCGCCATCGGCTTCCTCGCGATCTCCCTGATCGCGGTGGGCGGCGGCATCGCGGTGGTGCCGGAGATGAACCGGCTCGCGGTCGATGTGCATGGCTGGATGGACAATGCGCGCTTCGCGCAGTTGTTCGCCCTGGCCCAGGCCGCGCCGGGGCCGAATGTGCTGGTGGTGGGGCTGATCGGCTGGCATGTGGCGGGCCTGGCCGGGATGCTGGTGGCGACGCTGGCCATGACCGTCCCGGCCGGGCTGCTGGCCTTCGGCTTCGCCCGGCTGCGGACCCGCCTGGCCGGGGCGCGCTGGCTGCGGACGCTGGAGATGGGGCTGGTGCCGATCGCGGTCGGCCTGATCTTCTCCTCCGGCATCATCCTGACGCAGGCGGCGGCGGTGCATTGGACGGCGCTGGTGATGACGATTGGCTCCACCCTGTTCGTCTGGCGCACGGAGTTTTCGCCGCTCTGGGTGCTGGGCGCGGGCGCGCTGCTGGGCGCGGTTTTCCTCTAGTCGCCGATCCTGTAGGGAGGCTCGACCATGCCCGATACAACCGCCTCCCCCACCCCACCCGGCCTGCTCGATGCGCTGGCCGCGCTCCTCGGCCCGCGCGGCCTGCTGACGGCGCCGGAGGATCTGGAACCGCATCTGGCCGATTGGCGGGCGCTGTACCGGGGTGCGACACCCTGCGTGGTGCGCCCGGCGGATACCGCGGAACTCGCGGCGGCGGTGAAGCTGTGCGCCGCGGCGGGGGTGGCGATGGTGCCGCAGGGGGGCAATACCTCCATGGTCGGCGGTGCCACGCCGGATGAATCGGGGCGGCAGGTGGTGGTCAGCCTGGCCCGGCTGAACCGCATCCGCGCCATCGACCCGGTCGATCTGACCATGACGGCGGAGGCCGGGGTGGTGCTGAAGGCGGCGCAGAACGCCGCTGCCGAATCCGGCTGCCTGTTCCCACTGAGCCTGGGGGCGGAGGGGACGGCGACCATCGGCGGCGTGCTGTCCACCAATGCCGGCGGCAACACCACGGTGCGCTACGGCAATGCCCGCGAATTGATGCTGGGGCTGGAGGTGGTGCTGCCGGACGGCCAGATCTGGGATGGCCTCCGCCGGCTGCGGAAGGACAATACCGGCTACGCGCTGCGGCATCTGTTCACCGGGGCGGAGGGTACGCTGGGCTTCATCACGGCCGCCGTGCTGCGGATGTATCCGCGGCCGCGCGACACCGCGCTCGCCTTCTGCGCCGTGGCGGACGAGGACGCGGCGCTGGCGCTGTTCCGCCGCTTCCGCGACCGGGATGAAAGCGCGGTGCGCGCCTTCGAATACATGTCTGGCACCGGCGTCGATTTCTGCATGAAGCATATCGAGGGGCTGGCCCTGCCGGTGCAGGCGCGGGCGGACCATTACGTGCTGGTCGACCTCGCCTCCCCCCGCCCCGATGCCGGGCTGCGGGACATGGCGGAATCCCTGCTGGGCGAGGCGATGGAGGCGGGCGAGGTGCTGGACGCCGTGCTCGCCGAGTCGGAGGCGCAGGCCCAGAAGCTGTGGAAGATCCGGGAGGAACATCCGGAGGCACAGAAGCGCGAGGGGGCCTCGGTGAAGTCCGACGTCTCCGTCCCCGTCTCCCGCGTGCCGGAGATGATCCGGCGCTGCTCGGCGGCGCTTGTCGCGCTGATCCCCGGCAGCCGGCCGGTGCCCTTCGGCCATATCGGCGACGGCAACATCCACATGAACCTGGAACAGCCGGGAGGGATGGACCCCGCCGCCTTCCTGGCCCGCAGCCACGACATCATGGATTGCGTGAACGCGATCGTGCGGGAGATGGACGGGTCGTTCAGCGCGGAACATGGCATCGGCCGGCTGAAGACGGATATGATGCCGGAATGGCGCGGCGGGGCGGAGCTGGACACGATGCGCCGTATCAAATCCGCGCTCGACCCCTGGGGCCTGATGAATCCGGGCAAGGTCTTCCCCTGAAACGCTGGCTGCTGCTGCCGTTCGCGCTGGCCGGCTGCGCCGTGCCGCCGCCGCGCGCGCCGGACCCGGCGCTGCGGGCGGCGACCGCCGTGGTGCAGCTCCACTCCGGCGAATCCGCGCGTTGCCGGGCCACGGGGGCGGCGATCCACCTTGGCCAGGGGCGCTTCGTGACCGCGGCGCATGTGGTGGATGGCTCCGCCCAACGGATGCGCGGTGGCTGCCCGGCGGGTGCGGCGCCGCTGATGATTTCGGTGGCCGGCAGCCCCGCCCCGGCGCGGCTGGTCGGCGCCGGGCAGGACCGCATCGATCCGGGCATCGGCCAGCGCTATCTGGGCGGGCAGGATGTGGCGCTTGTCGTGCCGCTGCGGCCGCTGCCCAGCCTCGGCACCGCCACGTTGTGCGCCGGACTGCCGGCGGCGGGCACGCCGGCGCTGCTGGTGACGCCGCGACGGTCCCAGCGCACCCGGCTGCTGGGCATGGTGGTGGAGACTGATCCGCGCTTCGGCGCCTATCTCGAAATCCCCGAGACCCTGGCACCGGGCGAATCCGGCGGCGCGGTGTTTGAGGCCGCATCCGGCTGCCTGGCCGGGCTGGTGAGCCACCGGGACGAGCCGGCGGCGGGCCAGCCGGCGCTGCCGCGGACCCGGCTGGTGCCGGCGCCGGTGGTCGCGCGTTTCCTGGCCCAGGCTGCCCCGGTCACCGCACCGTGATGGGCGCAGTTGCTCCCGGCCCAGCTTCTTTGCAGCCTGCCCCCTGCGGCTGGTAGAAGGGGCCGGATGACACGGATCGACCGCTATATCCTGCGCCAGCTTGTCGGCGGCCTGCTTGCCGTGACCCTCGGGCTGGCGGCGCTGGTCTGGCTGACCCAGTCCCTGCGCTTCATGGAGCTGGTGCTGGACCGCGGGCTGTCGATGGCGGTCTTCGTGCAGCTCACCGGGCTGATGCTGCCGGGCTTCATCGCCGTGATCCTGCCGATCACCACCTTCGTGGTGGTGCTGTTCATCTACGTCCGGATGAACAGCGACCGCGAACTGGTGGTGATGCGCGCCGCCGGCCTGTCCCAGCTTCGCCTCGCCCGGCCGGCGATGCTGCTGGCGTTGGCCTCGGTCGGGATCGGATATGCGCTGAACCTGTGGCTGGTGCCGATGTCGCACACCGCCTTCCGCATCTGGCAATTCGAGATCCGCAACGAGATGGCGGCGATCCTGGTGCAGGAAGGCGTGTTCTCCTCCGTCGGTGGCGACCTCACGGTCTATGCCAGGCTGCGCGATCGGGACGGCACGCTGCGCGGCATCCTGGTGCATGATGCGCGGGAGGTCGGCGCGCCGGCCACAATCCTGGCCGAATCGGGCCGCATCTCGACGGGACCCATGGGCCCCCGCGTGACGTTGCAGAACGGTGTGCGCCAGCAGATGGAACGGGTCCCGCCGCCGGCCAATGCGCCGCCGGGCACGCCGGCCACCATGCGGCTGTCGGTGCTCAGCTTCCAGGAGAACAGCGTCGACCTCGCCCGCGCCACGCGGCAGGAGGAAGTGCGCTTCCGCGATTCGCGGGAACGCAGCATCCCCGAATTGCTGAATCCAGACCCGGCGGAGGAACTTCGCCCGCGCGACCTGGCCCGCTTCGTGGGAGAGGCGCATCAGCGGCTTTCCTCGCCGCTGACGGCACTGACTTTCGCGCTGGTCGGCATGGCGGTGGCGCTGACCGGCCAGTTCCGCCGGCATGGCGGCGGGCTGCGGCTCGCGATCGGCGTCGGGCTGGTGGTGGGGCTGCTGGCGGCAGGGCTGACCATCGGCAATCTGGCGACGCGCGAAAACGCCTTCGTCTGGCTGATCTGGGCGCATGCCATCCTGCCCGGCGTGATCGCCGCCTGGTGGCTGGTGGGCGCGCCCGGTCTGCCGCGCTTCCGCCCCGCGCCGATGCCCCCCGCCTCGATGCCCCCCACCTCGATGCCGGCCGGCTGAGCCCCGCATGGTCTTCACCCCCACGCTGACCGGCTATGTGGCACGCGGCTTCCTGGTCGCGACATTGCTGGTCATGGCGGCGCTGATCGGGCTGGTCGCGCTGTTCGACTTCATCGAGCTGCTGCGCCGGGCGGCGACGCGGCCGGATGTGGGCTACACCATCCCCTTGCAGATCGCGGCGATGCGGCTGCCCTTCGTCGCCCTGCAGATTCTGCCGTTTGCCATCCTGCTGGGTGGCATCATCGCTTTCTGGCGGCTGACGCGATCTTCCGAGCTGATCGTGGCGCGGGCGGCCGGCATTTCCGCCTGGGGGTTCCTGACCGGGCCGCTGGTGGTGGCGCTACTGCTCGGCATGCTGGGCACCTTCGGCATCTCCCCCGTTTCCTCCGCCCTGCTGGCGCGGGCGGAGCGGATGGACATGTCCTTCCTCCGCACCGGGGGCGGCCTGTCCTCCCTCGCCGGGGGGCGGCTCTGGCTGCGGCAGGCGGACCGGGCGCTGGACCCGTATGGGGTGGCCATCATCTCCGGCCGTCCCTTGCCGAGCCAGGATACGGCGAACCTGGTGGCCCGCGGGCCGCGCTTCGAACTGCACGAGGTCACGGTCTGGCGGCTTTCCGCCGATGACCGCCCGCTGGCCCGGCTGGAGGCGCCGCGCGCCCGGCTGATCGACGGCGCCTGGGTGTTCGACCAGGCGGTGAGCTTCGGCGCCGACCGCATCGCCAGCCCTGCGGCGCAGATCAGCCTGCCCACCGAACTGACGCCCGACCGCATCCAGGACAGCTTCGCATCGCCGGAGACGCTGGGCTTCTGGGCGTTGCCGCGCTTCATCGCGGTGCTGGAGGAGGCCGGTTTCTCCGCCGTGCGCCACCGCATCCAGTTCCAGTCGCTGCTGGCCCTGCCGGCCCTGGCGCTCGGCATGGCACTGCTGGCGGCCGGCTTCTCGATGCGCCAGACCCGGCGCGGCGGGGTGGCGCAGATGATCGGTGGCGGCGTCGCCGCGGGATTCGCCCTGTTCGTGCTGGACAAGGTGAGCAATGAAATGGGCGAGGCAGGTTCCCTGCCCGTGATCCTGGCGGCCTGGGCGCCGACGCTCGCCGGGCTGCTGCTGGCGTTGGCTTTATTGCTGCACCTGGAGGATGGCTGATGCCGCCGACCACCCGGCCATCCCGGAAGCTGCCGCCGCCGATCCGGCCGCTGATCCGGCAGGCGGCAACGCCCGCGTTGCCCGCCCCTTGCGTCGCAGCCGGGGCCGGGCGGTGGCGCCTGGCCGGGCTGGCGGCGCTGACCGCCCTGGGCCTTGTCCTGCATCCGACCGGGCCGGGTGCCCAGCAGGGCATGATGGGGTTGGGCAACCGCGCCGTCGGCGAAGGCCCCGTCACCTTCACGGCCGATGAGGTCCAGTACGACCAGACCACCAACACCGTCACCGCCCGCGGCAAGGTGGAAGCCTGGCAGGGCGACCGCGTGCTGCGCGCCGATGAATTCACCTACAACCGCGAAACCGGCCTCGCGACCGCAACCGGCAATGTCGCGCTGATCGAGCCGGATGGGCAGACCCTGTTCGCGGACCGCGTGGAACTGACCGATGGCATGCGCGATGCCGCCATCGAGGGTATCCGCGGCCTGCTCGCCGCCAATGCCCGAATCGCTGCCGCCGGCGCGCGGCGCACCGGCGGCACAGTCACCGACCTGGCGCGGGTGGTCTATTCGTCCTGCGACCTGTGCCCGGAGGACCCGACGCGACCGCCGCTGTGGCAGTTGCGCGCCCGCATCGCGACGCTGGACAGCGAGGAACAGCGCGTGCGCTACCGCGATGCGTCGGTGCAATTCGCCGGCGTGCCGCTGCTGTACACGCCCTATTTCAGCCATGCCTCGCCGGATGCGCCGCGCGCCTCGGGCTTCCTGTCGCCGACCCTGGGGCAGTCGCGCTTTCTCGGTGGCTTCGCCGTGCTGCCCTATTACTGGGCGATCGACGACCATTCGGACGCGACCATCAGCCTCACCACCTCCACCAACCAGGTACCCAACCTGGGTGGCGCCTATCGCCGCCGCTTCAACAATGGCGAGGTGACGCTGGAAGGCTCGGTCGGCACGCTGGAGGGGACGGATGCGGATGGCCTGGGCGGGCATATCTTCGCCCAGGGCCGCTTCACGCTGAATGAGAATTGGCGCACCGGCTTTGCGCTGAACCGCGCTTCCTCCCGCGAATATCTGCAGGCCTGGCGCTACGGCTCGCCACGGGTGCTGACCACCACGGCCTATGCGGAGGGCTTCTGGGGGGCGGAGGGCTACGCCCGCATCGACACGATGCTGTACCAGGGGCTGGATGCCGCCAATTCGACGGACCTGACCCCCTTCGTGTTGCCGCGCGGCTACGCCGACTACGTCTTCCCGACCGACGGAATCGGCGGGCGCTTCACGGTGGATGCCTCCGCCTTCAGCCTGTTCCGCGCCAGGGGCACGGACACACGGCGCATCGCGACCCGCGCGGCCTATGAACTGCCGCTGGTCGGCGACATGGGCGACATCTGGACCTTCCGCACCCATGCCGATGTGGTTGGCGGCTGGGTGGATGGGCTGGCGCTGGCGCCGACCTTCGGCAATGCCGGCGGCGATGGCTTCTTCGGCCGCGGCCATATCCGCACGGCGGTGGATTGGCGCATGCCCCTGGTCCGCAGCGCCGGCGAGTATGGCTCCCAGATCATCGAGCCGCGCGTGCAGCTGGTGACCGGCCCTGCCACTGGCGCGCAGCTGCGCTTACCGAATGAGGACAGCCTCGATTTCGAATTCACCGACGCGAACCTGTTCAGCCTGAACCGCTTCCAGGGCCGCGACCGCTTCGAGGGTGGCACGCGGGCCGATGCGGCGCTGCGCGGCGCCTGGCTGTTCCCCAATGGCGGGCAGCTGGAGGGCCTGGCCGGGCGTTCCGTCCGCCTCGCTACTGATGAAACCTTTGCCGATGGGTCGGGGCTGGAGAACCGGTCCTCCGACTGGGTCGGGCGGCTGCGGCTGGCGCCGGTGACCTGGCTGGAACTGCTCGGCCGCGGGCGGCTGGACCGTGACACCGGGGAGGGCAGGCTGTGGGACGCCACCGCCACCGTCTTCGGCGGACCCTTCAGCCTGTCCGGCGGCTACCTGCTGACCAACCCGGCGCCCAACGTCACCACCCGCAAGCGGGAGGAAGTCTCCCTCGGCGGCACCTTCCGGTTGAACGAGAATTGGCGGGTCGGGCTGTTCGGGCGCTATGATATCGGGCTGGACCGGCCGGTTGCCGCCCAGGTCTCCGCCACCTATGAGGATGAGTGCTTCATCTTCGAGACCCGCTTCGTCCGAAGCTGGGCGGAGGACCCGACGACCCGGGCCGATTATACCGGTGGGACCTTGCTGCTGTTCCGGGTCGGGCTGAAAACGGTCGGCGATTTCGGGCTGCGGGCGCTGTGATGCGCCGGCGATCTGCCAGGTGACGATCTGCCAGGTGACGTGCCCGGCCGGGCCGCCGAACCCGGACTGCAAGGCGATTACGCCTGATCTGAAAATGCTTTAGGAACGCGCCATGCGCCTTACCGCCCGAGCCCTGCTGCTGCTGTCCACCCTGGCCAGCGCGCCCATCCTGACCCTTCCCGCCCCTGTGCTCGCCCAGGCGGCCGGGCAGCAGGTCAATCGCATCGTCGCCGTGATCAACGGGGACATTGTCACCCAGGCCGATGTCGATGGCCGGCGACGGCTGTTCGCGCTGAATGCCGGGCTGAACATGACGCCCCAGGTGCTCGAACGCCTGACCCCGCAGGTGACGCGCCTGCTGGTCGATGAGCGCCTGCGGGTGCAGGAAGTGCAGCGCCGCCGCATTCCGGTGACGGATGCCGACATCGCCGGCGCCGTGGCCGAGCTGGAGCGCCGCAACGGCCTGCCCGCCGGCGCCCTGGTGGCCCAGCTGCGCCGCGCCGGGGTGGAACCCCGCGTGCTGTATGACCAGCTTCGGGTGCAGATCGGCTGGGCGCGGCTGGTGCGCCAGTTGCTCGGCCCGCAGGCGGAACCCTCCGAGGCCGCGGTGGCGGAGCTCATCGCCTCCCAGCGCGCCCGCACCGGGCAGCCCGAATTCCTGGTCAGCGAGATCTTCGTGCCAGTGGACGACCCGGCCGAGGAGCCGGAAGTGCGGACCTTCGTCGATGAGGTGGTGAGCCAGCTCCGCCGCGGTGTGCCCTTCCCGGTGGCGGCGACGCAGTTCAGCCAGGCGCAGACGGCGCTGCAGGGCGGCGACCTCGGCTGGGTGGGGGCGGAGGCGCTGGACCAGGAAGTGGCGGAGGTGGTGCGCCAGATGCCGCCCGGCGCCATCGCCAACCCGATCCGCGTCCCCGGCGGCTTCCAGATCGTGGCGCTGCGCCAGCGGCGGGAAGTGGGGCGCGACATGGCAACCGTCCTGACGCTGCGTCAGGCCTTCTTCCCCTTCACCGGGCAGCTCGACCCGAACAACCCGACGCAGCAGCAGATCCAGACGGTGGAACGCGCCCGCGCCCTGTCCAACTCCGCGCGAAGCTGCGAGGCGGTGGAGGCGGCCGCCCGCGCCGGCGGCAGCGGGCGGGACCCCAACCCTGGCGAGGTCAGGCTGGAAGGCGTGCAGCCGCCGGCGCTGCGCCAGTTGATTGGCGGGCTTCAGCCCGGCCGGGCCAGCCAGCCGGTGATCGCGCCCGATGGCGTCGCCATCATCATGGTCTGCACGCGGGAAACACGGAACCAGGCGGAGCTGACGCCGGATGCCGCCCGCGCCCAGTTGCTGCGCGACCGTGCCGAGCTGCTCTCCCGCCAGGTGCAGCGCGACCTGCGCCGCCGCGCGCAGATCGAGATGCGCAGTTGAGGCTGTCGCCTCAACTGCTGTTTTTCAGCCTTCAGGCGCCAGGCGCCGCCTCCGGCGGCTTGGCTCGCCGCATGGGCGGCGGGCGCCATTCGGCGCCTCGGCGGCCTGCGGCCACCGCAGGGCGTGCCCGGCGATCTTGGTCGTGAGTTTTCGGGTACCCGGCGCTGTCCAGAATGTCTGAGCTTTCGGCGCTCCCCTCCCTCCGCGACACGGTCCGCGAATACGGGCTGGATGCGCGCAAATCGCTCGGGCAGCACTTCCTGCTGGACCCGGCGATCTGCGGCCGGATCGCGGCGCTGGCCGGCGACCTGACCGGGCGGCATGTGCTGGAGGTCGGTCCCGGCCCTGGCGGATTGACGCGCGCGCTGCTGGCGACGCCGGTCGCGCATGTGTTGGCGGTAGAGCTGGACCGGCGCGCGATCGCGGCGCTGACGACGCTCGCGGCGCATTACCCCGGCCGCCTGACGGTGCAGGAGGCGGATGCGCTGGATACCGACCCGCTGGCCGAATTGCCGGCGCCGCGCCGCATCATCGCCAACCTGCCCTACAATGTCGCCACGCCCCTGCTGGTCGGCTGGCTGCGCCATGCCTCCGAAATCGAGGGCATGACCCTGATGTTCCAGCAGGAAGTGGCGGAGCGCATCTGCGCCGCACCGGGCAGCGACGCCTATGGCAGGCTCGGCGTGCTGGCGCAGTGGCGCTGCCGCGCGCAGTTTCTGCTCAGCCTGCCGCCGGGCGCGTTCAGCCCGCCGCCCAAGGTGTTCTCCGCCGTGGTCGGGCTGACGCCGCATGCGGAAGACCCCGGCCCGGCGCTGTTCGCCGCCATGGAACGCACCACCGCCGCCGCCTTCGGCCAGCGCCGCAAGATGCTGCGCGGCGCGCTCAAGCAGCTCGGGCAGGCGGAGGCGCTGCTGGAAGCCGCCGAGATCGCCGGCGACAGGCGGGCGGAGACGCTGACCATCGCGGAATTCGACCGCCTCGCCCGCGCATTGCTGGCCCGCGAGGCCTCTGCCGGGGTTGCCTGACAAGCTGGCAGCGGGTTTGGTGCGCCCGGGACGCCAGGAGAAACGCGCCATGCTGCCACCCGATGACCAGCTCACCCTCTGCTTCGCCCATGTCGCCTACCGTTTCAGCGAGCGCTACGCCCAGCGCGGCGGCAAGCTGAAGCATTTCGAGGTGCGGAGCCTGGAGGAGCTGGAGGCGCGGCTGCCGGAGGCGGATGTGCTGCTGGTCTCCGGCATGTGGCGCAACCACCTGGCGGCGAAGGCGCCGCGGCTGAAGTTCATCCAGTCCATCAGCGCCGGCGTCGACCAGTACGACAAGGCGGTGCTGGCCGGGGCCGGCATCCGCCTCGCCTCGGCGCAGGGCGCGAACGCCAATGCGGTGTCCGAACACGCCATGTCGCTGATTCTGGCGCAGGCACGGCTGCTGCCGCAGGCGCGCGACAACCAGGTGAAGCAGCATTGGCGTGGCATGATCGGCGACCTGACCCAGCGCGAGGATGAGCTTGGCGGCAAGACTCTGCTGGTGGTCGGCATCGGCCGCATCGGCGGGCGGCTGGCCCGCCTCGCCAAGGCCTTCGACATGAAGGTGGTGGGCCTGCGGCAGGACCCGTCCAAGGGCAGCGAGGGTGCGGATGAAATCCACGGCATGGATGCGCTGCACGCGCAGCTCGGCCGCGCCGACATCGTGGCGCTGACCTGCGCGCTGACGCCGGAGACGCGCGGCCTGATGAATGCCGCCGCCTTCGCCGCCATGAAGCCGGGTGCCACGCTGGTGAATGTGGCGCGCGGCGCGGTGTGCGACGAAGCGGCGCTGATCGCGGCACTCGCCTCCGGCCAGCTTGGCCAGGCGGCGCTGGATGTGACGGCGGAGGAGCCGCTGACCGGCGCCAGCCCGCTCTGGGCCATGCCGAACGTCTTCATCACGCCGCATACCGGGGGCGAGACGCGGGCCTATGAGGGCAATGTGCTGGACCTGCTGGAAGCCAACCTGCCCCGCCTGCGGGCCGGGGAGAAGCTGGTCAACCAGGTGGTGTGACGGGTTGCGCCGGAGGCATGGCCGCCACGCGGTATGTATCCGGCTGGCCTGCCAAATGCGGCCGGGGCGGCGTCTTGCCTTGATTTCCCGGCCATTGCGGCGCATATGCGCTGCATCCCGCCCGGCCCCGCCAAGCGCCCGTCATTGCGCCTGTGGGGCGCCCCCGCCGAATGCGCGTCCCTGCGGGGATGCGTGCAGGTGGCGGGCAGGTCCGAGGCATGCAGAGAACCAAGCACGTTGAGCGATCATAGCGACGCGACCGCCCCGCGCGCGGCCGAGACCGAACACACCACCGCCCCGGCCGAAGCCGGCATCCCCGCGACGGAAACGTCCGCGGTGGCTGCGCCTGCGGAGGCTGCGGACGCGGCCCCCGCGCCGCGCAAGCGCCGGGCACCAAGCGCCAAGACCCCGGCGGCCCGCACCGCCAAGGCGGAAGCTGGCACGGAGGCGGAGCCCGCACCCGCACGCAAGCCCAGGACACGCAAGGCCGCCGCGCCCAAGGCCGAAGCACCCCTGCTCGCAGAGGCGCCGGCCGCCGAACCGGCAGCGGAGCCCGTCGCCGAGATCTCGGCGCCGGAGTCCGTTGTGGCGCCGGCCTCGGAAACGGCTCAGCCCGTGGCGGAAACGCCGGTGGCCGAGCCTGTTGCCGAAAGCCCTGCGCTGACCGAGGCCGAGGCCGAAGCCGCCAAGGATGAGGCGGAGGAAGCCGCGAGCTGGGCCGCGGAGGAACCGCCGCGCACGACCTTCACTGATCTCGGCCTGTCCGAGCCGATCCTGCGGGCTGTTGCCGAGACCGGCTACCTGCACCCGACGCCGATTCAGGAACAGGCGATCCCGATAATCCTGATGGGCCGGGACGTGCTGGGCTGCGCGCAGACCGGCACCGGCAAGACCGCCGGCTTCACCCTGCCGATGCTCGACATCCTGGCCGGGTCCCGGGCCAAGGCGCGCATGCCGCGGTCCTTGATCCTGGAGCCGACGCGCGAGCTGGCGCTGCAGGTTGCCGAGAACTTCGTGAAGTACGGCAAGCACCTGAACCTGAATCATGCCCTGCTGATTGGCGGCGAGAGCATGAACGACCAGCGCGACGTGCTCGAAAAGGGCGTGGACGTGCTGATCGCGACGCCGGGCCGGTTGCTCGACCTGTTCGATCGCGGCCGCATCCTGCTGGCCGACTGCAAGGTGCTCGTCATCGACGAGGCCGATCGCATGCTGGACATGGGCTTCATCCCGGATGTCGAGCGCATCGTTTCCATGCTGCCGCGCATGCGCCAGACGCTGTTCTTCTCCGCCACCATGGCGCCCGAGATCCGGCGCCTGGCCGATGCCTTCCTGCAGAACCCGCGCGAGATCACCGTCTCCGCCCCCGCGACCGTCGCTTCCACCATCACCACAGGCCTCGTCTGGGTGCGGGAGCATGAGAAGCGGGAGGCGCTGCGCCAGCTTCTGAACAAGGAAGACGTGCAGAACGCGCTGATCTTCTGCAACCGCAAGGTCGAGGTCGACGTCCTCTATAAGTCGCTGAAGAAGCACGGCTTCTCGGTTGGCGCGCTGCATGGCGACCTGGAGCAGTCGGTGCGCTTCGCGACGCTGAACCGCTTCAAGGCGAATGAGGTCCAGCTTCTGGTGTGCAGCGATGTGGCGGCGCGTGGCCTCGACATCGGCGGGCTCAGCCATGTCTTCAACTTCGACGTGCCCTTCCATGCCGAGGACTATGTCCACCGCATCGGCCGCACCGGTCGCGCGGGGCGCGAGGGCAAGGCCTATTCGCTGGCCGTGCCCGAGGATGCGAAATCCGTCGCCGCGATCGAGCGCCTGACCGGCAAGCCGATTCCGCGCATGGAAATCGCGGGTCTGGAGCCGGTGACGGCCGAGGAAATCGAGGAAGGCGCCAAGGCCCGCCGTGGCCGGGGCGGCCGCGCCGCGCCGGGTGGGCGTGAGGCTGCTGGTGGCAAGGGCCGTGGGCGTGGCCGGGGCGAAGCGCCGCGCCGTGACGCGCCGCCGCCGCGTGCCGAGGAGGCCGTGCGCGCCGAGCGTCCGCCGCGGGAGGATCGCGGCCCACGCCGTGATGCCCGCCCGCCGCGGGACGAGGCAGCCCCGCCACGTGAGGAAGCCCGTCCGCCGCGCGGCGAGGCACGTCCGCCGCGCGACGAGGCACGTCCGCCACGTGAGGATGCGCGTCCGCCGCGTGACGAGGCGCGTCCGCGCCGTGGGGACACGAAGCGTGAGGAGCCGCAGTCACTGGAGGCGCGCCGCGAGGAATTCCGGCGCGAACGCCGGGAAGACCGCGAGGCCGGTCCCTCCCCTCTCGGCTTCGGCGATACGGTACCGGCATTCATGCTGCTGAGCGTGCCGAAGCCGCGGCGCGATCCTGGCTCGGATGCCGAGGCGGCCTGAACGGCTCGCCTTGAATTGGTTGCCGCGCGGTTGCCGGATGCCGGGGACCGCGCCAGATTAGGTAAGCGGGACCTTCGGGTTCCGGCCAGCCCTTTCCGTATCTCGGGCCCTTACCCTGGCTTTGCCGGATACGAGGCCGCCCCCAGGAGGAAGCCATGAACGTCGTTACCCCGGTGCCCAGCAGCGCAGGCGCACCCATCGAGGCCCAAGGCACGGCCAAGGCATCCGGCAAGTCCAGCTTCACCTGGGACGATCCCCTGCTGCTCGACCTGGAGCTGTCGGAAGACGAGCGCATGATCCGCGATGCGGCGCGCGACTTCTGCCAGGAAAAGCTGATGCCGCGCGTGCTCATGGCCAACCGGAACGAGAGTTTCGACCGGGAAATCATGAACGAGTTCGGCGAGATGGGCTTTTTGGGCGCGACGCTCGAGGGCTATGGCTGCGCAGGCGTGAACTACGTCTCCTACGGGCTGATCTCCCGCGAGGTGGAGCGGGTCGATAGCGGCTACCGTTCCGCTTTCTCGGTGCAGTCGTCCCTGGTCATGTACCCGATCCACGCCTTCGGCTCCGAAGAGCAGAAGCAGAAGTTTCTGCCGAAGCTGCGGACCGGCGAGTGGGTGGGCTGCTTCGGCCTGACCGAGCCGGATGCGGGCTCCGACCCCTCCTCCATGCGCACCCGCGCCAAGAAGGTGGATGGCGGCTACCTGGTCAGCGGTTCCAAGACCTGGATCACCAATTCGCCCATCGCCGACGTGGCGGTGGTCTGGGCCAAGGACGACGAGGGCATCCTGCGCGGGTTCCTGCTGGAGCGCGGCATGAAGGGACTTTCCTTCCCGAAAATTGAAGGAAAATTCAGCCTGCGCGCCTCCGTCACCGGCATGATCATGATGGATGAGGTCTTTGTGCCGGAGGAGAACAAGCTCCCCGGCGTGAAGTCGCTCGCCGGCCCCTTCTCCTGCCTCAACCGGGCGCGCTACGGCATCGCCTGGGGGGCGCTGGGCGCTGCCGAATTCTGCTGGCATGCGGCGCGAACCTACACGCTGGAGCGCAAGATGTTCGGCCGTCCGCTGGCGCAGACTCAGCTGGTGCAGAAGAAGCTGGCTGACATGCAGACCGAGATCACGCTAGGCCTGCACGCCGTGCTGCGCGTCGGCCGGCTGTTCGACGAGCACAAGGTCGCGCCGGAGATGATCTCCCTGGTCAAGCGCAACAATTGCGGCAAGTCGCTGGATATCGCGCGCATGTCGCGGGACATGCATGGCGGCAACGGGATCGTCGACGAGTATCACGTGATCCGTCACGTCATGAACCTGGAGACGGTGAACACCTATGAGGGCACGCATGACGTCCATGCGCTGATCCTCGGCCGCGCCCAGACCGGCCTGAACGCCTTCGGCGGCTGAAACGAAACGAAACCCCGGTTGCTGCGTCGCAGTAACCGGGGTTACGCTTTGGGCATCAGGAGTATCCCAGATGCCCACACGTCGCGCCCTCGGCGCTGCCGCCCTTACCCTGCTTGCTGCCCCCGCGGTCCATGCCCAGGGCGCCTGGCCGAACCGGCAGGTGCGGCTGCTTGTGGGCTTCGCGCCGGGCGGCTTCACGGACATCGTCGCCCGCGCCATCGCGGAGCAATACACCGCCATCCTCGGCCAGAATTTCGTGGTGGAGAACCGCTCCGGCGCCTCCGGCACGATTGCCGCGGATGCGGTGGCCAAGGCGCCGGCGGATGGCTCCGTGCTGCTGCTGGGCCACTCCACGCCGAATGCGGTGGCCGCCGCGCTGTTCTCCAACCTGCCCTATGACCCGCTGAATGATCTGACGGCGGTGGCGCAACTGGCCGTGCACCCGCATCTGCTGGTGGTGCCGGCTGCATCCCCCTTCCGCAGCACGGCGGCGCTGATCGAGGCGGCGCGGGTGCGGCCGGGAGCGATTTCCTACTGCTCCGCCGGGATCGGGTCCGTCCACCACACGGCCTGTTCCATGCTGGCGCAGCGGGCCGGGGTGGAGTTCACCCATGTGCCCTATCGCGGCAGCGCGCCCGCCATGGCGGATCTGATCGCCGGGCGGGTGGACATGACGATCGAGGGCATCAATACGGTGGGCCCGATGATCGCCGATGGGCGGCTGCGCCCGCTGGCCGCCGGCACGCTGGCGCGCATCGGCCCGCTGCCCGATCTGACGACGCTGCAGGAACAGGGCTATGGCGATATCGATGCGCAGAGCTGGGTCGGCATCTTCGGCCCGGCCGGGCTGCCGGCGGAGGTGGTGACGAAGCTCGGCGCGGCGTCCGACCAGGCGATGGGCGCACCGGCTTTCCAGCGCATCCTGACCACAGGCGGGTCCATCCCCGCCAGCCGCCGCGGCGCCGAATTCCGCGCCTTCCTGGCGATGGAGATCGAGCGCTACAAGGCGGTGCTGGGGGATGGGAAGATCGCGCTGTAGCGGCGCATCAACCCGCGCGGACGGTGATGGCGGTCACATTGTCCCGCGCGCCATTGGCGAGAGCGGCCTGCAACAGCAACTCCGCGCCAAAGCCATCGGCCAGCATGCGGCCGATCTCGGCCTCCGGCACCGCTTTGAACAGGCCATCGCTGCACAGCAGGAACAGGTCGCCCGGGGCCAGGCGGGCGCTGGTCTTGTCCAGCTCCAGCGCGCCCTCCGCCCCCACCGCGCGGGTGATGATGTTGGCCTGGGGGTGGGACTCGGCCTCATCCTCCCGCAGCACGCCCTGGTCCACTAGGTCCTGCACCAGGCTGTGGTCGCGGGTCAGGCGGGTGAAGGCGCCGTCGCGCAGCAGGTAAATGCGGCTGTCACCCACCCAGAGGCAGGCGAAATGCCCGCCGCGGGCCAGCAGCACCACCAGCGTCGTCGCGATCATCCGGCCCGGCCCGGCCTGGGCCGCCTGGTGCTGCAATTCCGCATGCACGGCAGTGATCCGCAGCCGCACCTGCGCCAGCATTTCGGCCGCCGAGAGCGCCGGGGGCAGGTCCTGCAGCGCGGCGACCACGGCGGCGGAGGCCACATCGCCGGCGCCATGCCCACCCGCGCCATCGGCCACCGCCCAGAGCCCGACATCGGGGCGGTCCAGCAAGGCATCCTCGTTGCGATGCCGCACCGCGCCGGGGTGGGTGGCGGCCTCGCTGGTCAATGCGCCCTTCATCCCCCGCCCTCCAGCAGCACACGGAACAGCATCGGCGGTGGCAGGGCCGGCAGCGGCCAGTGGTGCTCGGGTGTCAGCCACCAGCCTTCCTCGGGTGCTGCGCCCTCCGCCCAGGGTTCGGGCAGGGCGGCCAGCAGCGTATCGGCATCCTGGCCGAGCGCACGGGCCTGCTGGCCGGCGGCGTGCAGTTGATCGAACCAGGCCTCCGCGGGAGGCGGGGCGTGGTCGGGCAGAAGCGCCGCCAGGGTCAGCGGGTAGCGGCGGCCGACCATGTCCTCGCTCGCCAAAATCACCCCGGCAACACGGGATGTGCCGCAGGCGCCGGCTGGCAGCAGGAAGCGCCAGGCGGGGGCGGCTTCCCAGGCGGCGGCGAATTCCGCCTCGCCCAGATCGTCGCGCAGGGCCGAAAGCCCGGCTTGCAGCCATTCGTCCCAGGGCAGGGCAAAATCCTCCGGCAGCGCGCGCCGCAGGAAATCGCCATGCGCCGGCAGCTTACCGAGGAAACCGGGGGGCATGTCAGGCGCCCGGCCGGATCATGGCGCCAGCGCCGGGCAACGGAAATCCTGCAACTCACGCAGCCCGAAGGGATGCATGATGGAGGAGGCGCGCAGCTCGAACTCCGCGCGCCGGTCGCCATGCTGCACCGTCAGGCGTAGCCGGTCCGCCGCGCGGGTCGTGGTCAGCCGGCCGCGCGAGACCAGACGCATCGCCGCCCAGGCGCCATCGGTGGCCAGCGGCCCGGCGGAGCTGGGTGGGTCGAAGGTGAGCGTGATGCCGCCGCGCGCCGGCCATTGCATCGGGATGGGGCGGCTGGTGGCGCCTTCGCCTGCCAGCACCACGCGGTTGCCCTCCACCTCCAGCACCGCGACGGTGGCGCCGGGGTCAATGCCGAGCGGCACCAGCTCGAAGCGCAGCCCCATGGCGGCCCCGGCGGCACCGGCCGGCCAGAAGGCGTCGCGGATGGCGGCGGCGCGCTGGAATTGCAGCAGATCCGCCGGGGTGACGGGCGGCACCAGGCCATCGGCGGCCACCGGCCGCCAGGGGCGCTGGGTGGTGTCGACGAAGTTGCGCAGATGCTGGGCGAAGAACTGGTCGAAGACGCCACCCGGGCCGAACAGCCGGACGAAATCATCATAGGGTGTGTCGGCGGCGGAAATCGTCTGGCGGAACGGGAAGCGCGTCTCCAGCCCTCGGCAGAAGGGCGCCAGCGCCGCGCCGCCCGCCGCCGCGATGGCGGCGCGTGCGCCGCCGCTGCGGGCGGTGGCGGTGGACAGCGACAGGGTGGTCAGCCAGCGGGAGAGTGGCTCGGGCGCGCGCTGCGCCTCCGCCGCCAGGCGCTGGCCGGGGTCGAGGCCGATGCTGGGGGGAATGACCGTGCCGGGTGGGGAGGACACGACGCGCGCCACCTGCACATACAGCTCGTTCACGATGGCCAGGATGGCGTCCAGCGGCTGGCCTGCGACCTCCCGCAGCGGCTTGAAGCGCTCCTCCACGATGGTTGCGACCGGGGCGGCGGAGGAAGGCTGCAAGGCGGCGCCGACCGCGGCGGCGAGGCGGCTGCTGGTCGCAGCCTGCTGCGCGGCATCAGCGGCGGCGGCGGCGCCGGGCGGCGCCTCGGGCGGCGTGCCCGGGGAAAGCTGGCGGGCGGCGCCGCGCAGCACGTCGCGCAGGGGGGAGTTGGGCGCGCCGAGCAGGTTCAGCGCCTCCGCCGCCTGGGGCAGGCTGCTGAAGGGCGGCAGCACGATGTCGGCCAGCATGGCCTGCCAGGCGCGGGCGTAATCCTCCGCATACAGGCGCAGCACCGAGGCTTCGAGCTGGCGCGGGTCGCCGGCCATGGCTGTGGCGGCCTCCGGCCCCAGCACCCAGCTTTCGGAGGCCGCTTCCAGGATGGCGCGGGGCAGTTGCGGCAGCAGCGCCTTGTGCAGCCCATCCACCGTGAACAGGCCGGGCACGGCGAGCTCCGCGATCGGGCGGCCCGAGGCGGTGGCGAACCAGCGCTGGCCGGCAACCCCCATGGCATCGCCGGGCTTCCAGGGCTGCGTGCTGTTCGCCGCCGTCCGCAGGCGGCTGTAGATGCGCTCGGCCATCGGCAGGCGGGAGAAGATGCGCCGCGCCTGGTCCACCAGCGCGCCATCCAGCGCGTAGCGGCTGAAATCGGTGGCGAGCAGGGCGTTCAGATGGCCGGCCAGCGCATCGCGCACCGGCGTGCCGACGGCGCCGGGGAAGGCCTGCTGCCAGTCCAGCGTCATCCATTCCTGCACCAGCGCTCGGTCCATCGGGCCGGCGCGACCGAGCATCAGGTAGATGCGGGTGGCCTCGTACAGGAATTCGGGGCGCTGCATGCCGGCGCGGATCTGGTTTTCCAGCCGGGCCAGCAGGCGCGGCAGCAGCACGCGGTCGAGCGCGTTTTCGTAGGAGAGGCCGCCGGCCTCCACCAGCTTCGCCTCCTGGCTCAGCCCGAGGCCGACGCCATCGGCGCGGGCGGCATCCGGCAGTGCGCGGGTGGCATCCAGATAGGGGATGACGCGCAGCAGCTCGTCATTCGCAGTGATGCGATCCAGCGGTAGGCCTTGCGCGGCCTGTTCGGACCGGGTGATGGCGGCTTCCAGCGCCGCGCGGCGCGTGGATTCGGCATTCACCGCGGCGTAGCCCCAGGCGCCGCCGCCGATCAGCAGCAGCAGCGCCGCGGCCCAGGCGCCGGCCTGCACCAGGCGGCCGCGCTGGGCCTGGCCGCGATCCCGTGCCGCCAGCCGCGCCTCGCCGAACACCACATCCCGCAGCAGCCGGCCGAGGAAGTAGCTGCGCCCCTTCTGGCCCATGACGGAGGCCGGGCGGCGCGGATCCAGGCCGAAGGCGCGGGAGAGTGCGCCGGTCAGCCGGTCGATCGGCGTGCCTTCCTGGGTGCCGGAGGTAAAGTAGATGCCGCGCAGGAAGGGCGCGGGGTCGAGCTTGGATCCGCCAAAGGCCGCGGTGACGAAGGCCTGCAACGGCGCTTCCAGTGAGGCGAATTGCGCCGGGAAGCCGCCGATGCGGGCGCGCTGTTCCGGGCCGCGCTCGGCCTGCAGGCGTTCCAGCAGCCGGTCCTGCAAGCGCTGGGTCAGCGCCGCGAATTCGGTTGGCAGGCTGGTGGCATGGCCCTCGGGCCCCGCCTTTTCGGGGAAGGTGACGCCCCAGACCTGGGCGCGGGTTTCCTTGTCGAGATCGTCGAAGAATTCGGAAAAACCGACAATGAGATCGGCCTTGCTGACGACGAAATAGACCGGCAGGCGCTGGCCGAGCTTCTGTTCCAGCTCCCGGATCCGGCTGCGCACGGTCTGGGCATGCGCGTCCCGCTGCGCCGCATCCAGCCGGCTGATCATATCCGCGCCGAATGCCACGACCACGCCGTTCAAAGGCTGCTTCGGCCGCTGCCGCTTCAGTAGGTCGAGGAAGCGTTCCCAGCCAGCCTTGTCCGCCTGCGCGTCCGAATCCTGGGTGGTGTAGCGGCCGGCGGTGTCGATCAGCACGGCCTGTTCCGCGATCCACCAATCGCAATTCCGCGTGCCGCCAACGCCCTTCACCCGGCCGGCAGCAAGAGGAAAATTCAGGCCGGAATTCTCGATCGCCGTGGTCTTGCCGGAGCCGGGCGGGCCGATGATGACGTACCAGGGCCGCTCATACAGATAGCCGCCCTTGCCGCCGCCGGCGGATTTCAGGGCGCCCAGCGCCTCCGCCAGCCGGGCAGAGACGGCCTGTTCCTCGGCGCTCGCGGCCTCCGCATTCGCCTTGTCCTTGGCGGCGCGCGTATCGGCCTCGGTAACGCCGGCGATCAGCCCGGCCTCCCGCTTGCGGCGGCGCATCACCACCACGAGCATCACGACGAGCCAGGCCAGCACCGGCAAAGCGGCGAGCAGGGCGAGCAGCCATAGCGCCTCGATACCCAGCAGGGCCGGGGCGAACAGCCAGATCACCGGCACCAGGATCAGCGCGCCGAACAACCCGCCCAGCGCGGGGATGGTGAGGAAGGCCTTCATCTCAGCGGACCTCCCCACGCGTCAGCACCAATTCGATGCGGCGGTTTTCCTCGCGGCCGGCGGCGGTGGCGTTGCTGGTCAGCGGTTCCGTATCGGCGCGGCCGACGGCGCTGAAGCGGCCGGGATCGGCGCTGGCGGCGGCGATGACGCGCATCGCGGCCTCGGCGCGGGCGAGCGACAAATGGTGGTTGGAGGGGAAGCGGACGGTCCGGATCGGCTGGCTGTCCGAATGGCCGTAGAGGACCACGCGGCCGCGTTCCTCCGCCATCGCCTCCGCGATGCGGTTCAGCAGCGGGAGGAAGCTTGGCTCCACGGAGCCGCTGCCGGAGCCGAACATGCCGCGGCCCTTGATTCGAATGGTCAGGCGCTGCGCGTCGCCATCCACCACGACCAGTTCCTGACGGATTTCCGGCGCGAGGAAGGTGCGGACGCGCTCGATCAGATCCGGCCGCGCGGTGGGGGGTGGTGGTGGTGGTGGCGCGGGCGGCACCGGGGGGGCGGTGCGGTCGATGCCGGGCAGCGCGCCAGGGGGCAGGCTGGCGAGGCGGGTTTGCAACCCGTCGCCTGCCGCATTCACCTGGTCCGAGGCGAAGATCCAGCCGAAGGCCAGCAGCGCCACGGCGACGGCGCCCGCCACCCAGGCCGGCACCGAGCGGCCCGGGCCGCGATGCGGCGCATCCACGCCACGCCAGCGCGGCGACAATTCGCGTTCCCAATTGCCGCGAAGCTGGACCAGAAGCTGGAACAGCCCCTCGCGGATGCGGTCCAGTTCCGCATGGCCGCGCGGCGCCAGGCGATAGCGGCCCTGGAAGCCGAGGGCCAGGCAGAGGTAGCAGATCTCCAGCGCCGGCAGGTAGCGGCCGGGGTCCTTCTGCATGCCGGCCAGCAGGTCAAAGAAGCGCTCGCCGCTGCGGACCTCCTGGTGGAAGGAGGACACCAGCGAACGGGTCGCCCAGCCGCTCGCCTGGCCCCAAGGGGTGGCGAGCGCCACATCGTCCAGCGCGGCGCACAACGCGTAATGCGCCGCGCGAAGCTGGTCGGGCGAGACCTCCAGCGCGCGGGCCTCGGCCTCGAAGGCGCGAAGGGCGCGCATGGCGCGTTCGCGGAGTTCCTCGGGGTTCGCGACCTGCGCGGCCTGCGGGCCGGCGCCGAGGCGGGCCAGCAGGTCCAGCAGCGGCGCGGCGGCGGCGGCGAGTGGCGATAGGCCAACCTTTGGCAAAGCCTCCGCTTCGCCCGCCATGCGCGGCGCGGCGGGCATCGGCCCGGCGGGCTGGGCGGGTGCGGCGGCGCGGGGTGGCGGCACCGCCCCGCCGGGTCCGCGGACCACGGTGCGGTCATTGTCGTCGGGTTCGGAGAAGGGATTGTCGCTCATGCGCGGATCGCCCAGAGCTCCATGCGCAGCCCAGGGAATTCGCCGGAGACATGAATGGCGAAGCCGCCCGAGGTCTGCATCTGCTGCCAGTGCGGACTGCCCCTATCGAGCTCGAAATAGGTGGCGCCGGCGTTGAAGGGAATCTGCCGCGGGGCGACCGGCAGCGGCCGCACGGCGATGCCGGGCAGCGCCACATTCACCAGCTCGCGGATATGCTCGACGGCGCCGATCTTCACCTGGTTCGGGAAGATTCGCCTGATCTGCTCGCTAGGAACGTCCGCCGCAACGGTCAGCACGAACTGACTGGCGCGCAGCAGGTTGCGGTCGGTGATGGCGCCGACGCGGACGCCGAAATTGCGGTCCTGCAGCGGGATGGCGACCGCATTCGTCTCCAGCACGGCGGAGAGCGAGCGGCGGAGATCGGCCACGACGGGCGCGAAGCTGCGTTGCAGATCGTCATGCCGATAGGCGGGGTAGGCCGTCGCGCGCTTGTCCGGCGCGGTGAAGGTGGCCAATTCGCCGGCCACCTGCACCAGCGCCGCGAACAGCGTTTCGGGATGCAGATTGCCCGCATCGGCCCAATGCGCGATCAACGGCTGCCAGCGGTTGATGGTCTGCAACAGCAGGAAATCCGCCACATCGGCGACGCCGCGCGCACCGGGCTGGCCGAGGCGGGCGGCCAGCGCCTCCCCCCTCTGGCCGAGCATGCCGACCAGTTCCGCCACCAAATTGTTCAGAACGGAGGCTGCGGAGACGCGCAGGCAGGGCGGGATGAAGCGGTCATCCAGCACCACGCGGCGATCCGCCTGCACCTCGACGACCCGGGCCAGGCCAAGGCAGGCATAGCCGGCGCGTTCCTCGCCCTCGAGCATGTAGCGCATGCGCAGCCGGCCGATGCCGAGCTCGGCCGCCATGGTGCTGTCACTATGGGTGTCGAAAGCCTCAAAGGCACGCAGCGTGTGGCGGGCGCGGGCGGCTTCGGGGCCGGCATCGGGGTTGGCGACCTCCGGGCTGCCGGGCTGGCGCAGCGGCAGGGCCAGGTAGACCACGGCGTTGCGCGTGCCCTCCGGCAAATCGAGCGGCAGCGGCGCGTCGGCGGTGCCGGGGATGGCGAAGGGCGTGCCATCCTCCATCACGCCCATGGCGCCGGACAGGGCAAAGCGGCCGGCTGCCAGCAAATCCCGGTCCAGCGACAATTCGGTCACGCCCCAGGGGTGGGCGCGCAGCGGCGCAGTGCGCGCCTGGAGCAGATGCTCGAAGTGCCGGTCCTGCTGCTGGAAGTGCTGCGCGCGAAGGAACATGCCTTCCTGCCAGACCACCTTGTCGTGCCAGACCATCTGCGTTCGTTATCCCTCAGCGCTCTCGCCGCGTGGTGGCTTGTTCATAGGCCCGGGCGAAGGCTTTGCCGAAGGCGCTGTCGAAATCATCCTCGAACTGGTCGGCCAGCAGCGCGTGGCGGCGCTTGTACGCCTCCCACAGCCGCTTTTCCTTCGCGCCGGGCAGCAGGCCGCCGCCGGGGTCCTCGGCCTCGATCGAGGCCGGGGCCAGGCGTTCAAGCAGGGCGCGGGCGGCGGCCTGGGTGGCGGCCAGCGTGGCCACCTGATGCGCCGTCAGGTCCTCCACCGTTTCCTGTACCGCGGCGAGCGCGGGTGTGCGCGGGTCGAGCAGCGCGGCGAGGGCCTGGTCCTCGGTGGCGGCGAATTTCAGCGGATTGTTGTTGGCGGCGCGGAGCATGGTCTGCTCGATGCGGAATTCCCGCTTCACATCAGCCCGCGCGATCAGCAAGGCGCGGATGCCGGTGATGGCGGCGCGCAGCACGGCCCCGGCGGCACGCAGCGCCGCATCCGGGTCCTGCGCCGCCATTTGCGCGGCCATCTGCGGCGGCAGCCCGGCGCCGGCCAGCAGCGCGGCCAGCGCGGCGGCGCTGTCCGGTGCTGCGGTGGGCGGCGGCGGGGCGAGGGGCACGGCAGGCGGCGGGGCGCGGAAGCCGTCATCGGTTTCGAGGAAGGGATCGCGGGGCGGCGGCGCCGGGGGTGAAGGCGGGGACGGCGCGAAGGGGTTCGCCGCCGGCGCCGCGAAAGGATCGGCCGCGGGGGGTGGTGGCGCAGGGGGTGGCGCAGGGGGTGGCGCCGGGGGTGGCGCCGAAGGCGTCGGTGGCGTCAGGCCCAGATCCCAGTCATCCGGGATCAGCGCCTTGCCGGCGGGCAGGCTCGGCGGGACCATGAAGGCCTCGGCGGTGGAGGGCGCGTGGTCCGGCATCGGCCCCTGCTGCCCGGCGGGGCCGAAGGGGTCGAAATCATCCGGCAGCGGCCCGCCGCCACCCGGGCCGGGCGGTGGGGCGCCGAAGCCGGGCAGCGCGGCATCCCCGAAGCCCTGGCTCGGTGGCGGGTTCGCGAAGGGGTCGGCTGCCGTGCTCCAGCCTGGCTGCGCCGCGGTTTCGGTGATCCGAACCTCGATCTCATAGGCCCCGAGGCGCAGTCGGTCGCCATCCCGCAATGGCCGGATCTGGTCGCGGCCGACCGGTGCATCGCCGTGGTTCACGAAGGTGCCGTTGGTGGACAGGTCGCGCACCTGCCAGCCACCGCCGAAATACTCCAGCACGCAATGCCGTTTGGACAGCACGCGGTCTGGGTCCTGCAATGGCCAGTCGCATTCCCCGGCGCGGCCCAGGCTGATCTCGCCGCCGGTGGCGCGGCGCTGGCCGGGCACCACGGCATCGGGGCAGCGCAGAACGGAGAGGATGATTTCGGACATGGCTCAGCCGCCGATCAGCACGGTGGGGAAGCCCATGATCAGCGCGCCGCCATGCGCGCAGGTATCGCCGATGCGCGCCGCCGGCAGCTTGTTCACCAGGACCGTCATGCTGCCCTTCACGATGATGTCCGGCGGCCCGACGCAGAGGCAGGTATCGGTGATGCGCGCCTGCGGCAGCTTGCCGGTCAGCACGGTGGGGGAGCCCATCAGCACCGGCCCGCCGACATGCGGAATCGGCGGCACGCCCGGCGTGACCATCGGGCAGATATGCATATCGGTGATCCGGGACGCCGGTGGCCCTGGCATCAGCCGACCTCCACCCTTTGGGCTTCCATAACCTGGCCGCCGTCCTCCGGCGCGATACGCCCGGCGCCGCCGGCGGCGATGTCCCGCGCCGAGGCCAGGAAGCGCGCCAACCGGTCCTGCGCCCGTTCGGGGCGGATGCGGACCGCGGCCAGCACCACGCCGCCGCTGACGGCCACGCCGGTCAGGTGGTCCGGCGGCGGTACCTCCGGCTGGCCGGCCGGCGCCATGCTGCCGCCGGACCAAAAGGCCCCCACCGCGGCCCAGGCCTCGGGGGATCGGAAGCCGGTGCGTTGCGCCGCTTCCATCGCCGCGCGCCGCAGCCCGTCATCGCCCGGCTTGCGGACCCAGGCTTCCGCGGCCTGCAACGCCGCGGCATCGGCCGGGGTCAGCGCCGGGTCGGGCACCGCGCGGGCGCACATGCAGCTCCACCACACGGCTTCCCGCTTCGGCAGCGCATGGGCGGCCAGCCGCGCGGCCTCGTTCCGCAGCCCGGCGGCTTCGAGCTTCGCAATGCCCTCCGCCGCGGTGGTGGCACCGGCGATGGCGGCCATGGCCGGCGGGTCGAGCTCCAGCCGGGGCAGCAGGGGCGGGAGCGGCGCGGCGAGCTTGGGGAGGGGCTCGGTCATATCAGTTGATCATCACCAGGGCGCCCTCGACCTGGACCAGCGCATCCGCCTTCTCCTGCACCATCAGGCCCTTTACCTTGTGCACGAGCTGCGCCTCGCTGGTGATGAGCATGCCCTTCAGCGTGATGCCGGTCTGATCCACCACCAGGGAGGATTGCCCGACCTTCAGCGTGATCGACTGCATCGCCTCCAGCGTGATGGCGCCAAGGTCGCATTTGACGGTCAGGTTGCCGAGCTTCAGCTGGGTGCTGTCATTGCCCATCTTCAGCACGGTGTCGCGGTTACCCATCTCGATGGCAAGCGAATCATTGCCCATTTTAATTGTTTCGATTCGGTTACCCTTTTCCAGGGTCAGCGTGTCATCCGCATCCTTGACCGTGACCGTGCGGGCATTCTGCACCACCTGCGTCTGGTTGCGGCCGATGGTGGTCTTCTCGTCGTTCTCGACCTCCACCGTCAGGTTCTTCTGCGCGTGCAGCGTGATGTCCTCGCTGCCCTTCTTGTCCTCGAAACGCAGCATGTTGGCGTCCGACGCGCTGTCCGATTTGTAGCTGCGCGTCAGGATGCCGCTTTGCGCCTTGTTGGTGCCGGGCTTGAAGGGCGGCGGCGCATCCTTGCCATAGACTGAACCCACGACGATCGGCCGGTCCGGGTCGCCATCCAGGAACGCCACCAGCACCTCATCCCCCACCCTTGGCGGGAACCAGGTGCCGCCCCAGGCGCCGGCCGCGGTCTGCATGACGCGCACCCAGATGGAGGCGGTATCATCGTCCTTGGCGACCCGGTCCCAGCGGAACTTCACCTTCACGCGGCCAAATTCGTCGAGATGGATCTTCTCCCCGCTCGGGCCGGTCACCTTGGCCGAATGCATGCCGGGCATGATCGGCCGGTCGTGCCGCGGTTGCGGCATCCAGACGCGCGCGGCGAAGACCAGCCGAAGCTGCGCCGCGTAATGCTCCGTCTGCCCGGCGCCGGCCGCAAGCCCGGAAGCGTCGGAGGCCTGGTGGCGGACGCCGGTGACCAGATACTGCTTGTTGTTGAGGCTGCCATCCTCCCGCTTCACGCCGACGAACAGCCGCACGCCGGGGGTGAAGCGCGGGTCGCGCGCATCGGCGCCGTATTCCTCGGACGCGGCTTCCTGCGCGCCCATCAGCACCTCCCCGCTCTCCAGATCGGGGCGGGTGGACATGCCGCCGGGCCAGTGGAACACCTCACCGGCCGCCCACATCTTGGCTTCCTCCGGGTAGGCGCGGGTCTGTCGCGTGGCGGCGAGCACTTCGGAGGGGCGCGACCTTTCGCTGTCCATGTCGTCCAGCTTGGTCATGGCGCTGCGCGCGCGGTTGATCCGCCGCCAGCCACCGAGATAATCGAGCTGCGGCGCGCCGTGCTCCGCCGTCATGCTTTCCTCGACATGCTGGGGAAAGCCCTGCGCGCTGTAGGCCACGTTCATCTCATGGCCCGACGCGCTGTGCGTGAAGCTGTAGGTCAGCCCATGCTCCTCCAGCAGGCGGGAGACGAAGTGCAGGTCGGTCTCGTTGAACTGCGTGCAGTAGGGCATCGGCGTGAAGCCGGGCAGCATGCTCCATTTCGGCTCCGCCAGGCCGTGATCGGCGAGCACCGCCTTCACCACCTCCTGCACCGTCTTGTCCTGGAAGATGCGGCAGTTGCGGCGCAGGCCGAGGCGCCAGAGGTTGGGCACCGCCACCAGCCGATAGGCCATGCGCCCGCCCGGCCCCGGGCCAAGGCGCTGGAATTCCGCCACCACGCCATGGAAGTGCCGCACCAGCGCCGAAGGCCCGCGCTGCGTGACGGTGATGCAGAGATCCTTGGTCAGCAGGCTTTCGGGCAGCAGGTCCGGGTCCTCGCCCAGCACCTCGGCCTCGATGCTGTAGGGGGCGCCCACCTCCTCGGTCACGTTCAGACGCACGACCAGAAGCGCCCGGTCAGGCAGATGCGTCTTGATGCCGAGTAGTCGCGGAGGCTGCATGCCCGTCAGGTCCTCCCCTGGGAATCCGACCGGCCGTGAAACTCAACCGGAACGCAGGAACCCCTGCCCATTTGGACAGGATAGACAGGCTTTGCCGCCGACGGAAGCAACCGCGGCACCCGATGGAACAGGATGCAACAATGTTGCGCCGCCCGCGCAACCGTGGCGCGAATTGTGCAGTGGCCATGAATGATGGGCGCTGTTACGGTTCGTTTCCTGACTTTGCGCTGGAATGCCGAAATGCCCTTTCGCACACCCGCTGCTGCCCCACCGCCAAGCCGGATGCGCGGCAGGCTGAAGCGAGGCTTGGCGCTGCTGACCGCCACCGCCATGCTGACCGCCTGCGTCTCGACGCGGGAAGCGCGGATCGGCGCCGAGGATGGCGATGCCTGCCGCACGCAGCTCGTCGCGCTCGACAGCACCGGCAATTTCTTCGCCGAGGACATCCTGCGCGGCGCCGCCATGGGCGCGGTCGGCGGCGCCCTGCTCGGCGGGCTGCTGGCCGCGGCCACCGGGCAGCGCGGCAGCGGCATCGCGGCCGGCGCCGCGATCGGCGCGGTGGGTGGCGGCGTGGCGGGCGGTACCGCCGGCTACTTCTCCGCCCGCCAGCAGCAGGCGACCGACCAGGCCTCGCTCAGCCTAGCTGTGGCGAGCGACCTGGCGGCGGAAAACGTGCAGCTCGATCGCACGCAACTGGCCTTCAACCAGCTGATGGATTGCCGCTTCCGCAGCGCCGAGCAGATCCGCGCCGATCTGCGAACCGGCCGCCTCGCCCGCCCTCAGGCGGCGGCGGCGATGGAGAACATCCGCGCCCGCACCCAGCGTGACATCCAACTGGCGCAGACCATCAATGGCCAGATCGCCAACCGCGGCGCGCAATTCGACACCGCCATCGACACGCTGGCCCCGGATGTGAAGCAGGCCGCCGCCATGCCGGTGCGCGCGCTACCGGCACAGCCGAGTGGCGCGGTGAAGCTGTATCTGCGCCCCGATGCCGGGTCCCCGGAAGTGGCGCAACTGCCGGCGCGGCAGCGGGTGACGCTGCGCCCGTCACGCAACGGCTTTGCCCAGGTGGAAACCAGCTCCGGCGTCCGCGGCTATGCGGCGGCGCAAGCCTTTCCGGAGGCGCAGAAGCTCGGCGACCGTCCCGCCCTGGCGGAGGGCCGCGATGTGCGGTCCCTGGCCGCCAGCAACATCGCTCGGCGCGACAATTTCGCCGAGAGCGTCGGCACCGCGGAACGCCTGACCGCGCAGGGCCAGGGCTTCGAACTGGCCACCTGAGATGCGCCGGCTCGCATTCCTGCTGCTGTGGCTGGTCGCGGTTCTCGCGCCGGCCGCGGCGCAGGTGCCCGAGCCGCCGCAGCAGCCCTTCCTGCGGGTGGAGGCCGCCGCTCACACCGCGCCCGTGGCGCGACTGGCGACCGATGCGGCGGGGCGAATCCTGGCCAGCGTCTCCGACGACAAGACGCTGCGGCTGTGGGATCTGCCCGAAGGCACCCTGCGCGCCGTGCTGCGTCCGCCAATCGCCCCCGAAGCGGAGGGCGAGCTGTATGCCGTGGCGCTGACGCCGGATGGAAGGCGCGCCTTCGTCGCCGGCTGGACCGGCGCGGCCTGGGATCGCAGCTACGCCATCTATCTGTTCGACACCGGCAGCGGCCGCATGCTGGCGCGGCTGCCCGGCCTGCCGGCGCCGGTGCAGCACCTGGCGCTATCCGCCGATGGCACGCGTCTGGCCGCGGCGCTGGGCGGGCGCGCCGGCATCCGCGTCTGGAACGCCACCACCGGCGCGTCGCTGTGGGCCGATGCGGGATTCACCGGCCCCGCCCGCATGGTGGCCTTCGAACCGCGGGGCGAGAGGCTTGCCGCCAGCGGCGCCGATGGAAGGCTGCGGGTGTACGACGCCACCGGCCGCAAGCTGGCGGAGCGTGTGCCGCTGGCCAATGCGCGGCCCTTTGGCCTGGCCTGGTCGCCCGATGGCGGGCTGATCGCGTTGGGCTTCGAGGACCGGCTGCGGGTGGAGGTGCTGGCCAGCAACGATCTGCGCGCCGTCTTCACGCCGGATGTGGCGGGGCTGGAGGGCGAGGGCCTGCCGGCGGTGACCTGGGCGCAGGATGGCAGCGGTGGCGTGCAGCTGCATGCGGCGGGCTATGCGCGCCGTGCCGGGGGGCAATTTCTCATCCGCCGCTGGGGCGATTACGGCCTTGGCGGCTTCACCGATGTGGCGGCGGCGCGGGACGCCATCGCGCATCTGCTGCCGCTGCCAGGTGGCGGGCTGGCCTTCGCCGCGGCCGATCCGGGCTGGGGCATGCTGGCGCCGGATGGGGCTTTGGCGATCGCGCCACGGCCGCCGGGGGCGGATTTCCGCAATACCGGCGCCGGGCTTGCGGTTTCCGCCGATGGCACGCGGCTGCGCGTGGCGCTGCGCCAGGGCGCGGCACCGCTGGTGTTCGATGCGCTGGCCGGCAGCCTCGGCGCCGCCAGCGGCGATTTCGCGACGGCGCGGACCGAGAGCGCGCGGCTGGTGGTAACCGATTGGCGGGACACCAACCGCCCGCGGCTCGGCCGCACGCTGCTGACGCTGGGCGCCGGGGAGTTCGCTCGCAGCCTGGCCTTGCTGGATGGGGATGCGGGGCTGCTGCTTGGCACCGACAACCATCTGCGGCTGTTCAATGCATCCGGCCGCGCGGTCGCCAGCCTGCCGGTGCCGGGCGCGGTCTGGGGGCTGGCGCTGGCGGGCGATGTCGCGGTGGGCGCGCTGGGAGATGGCACGCTGCGCTGGTGGCGGATCACGGGCGGGGTCATCACCGAACAGGCGGCGCTGTTCATCCACGCGGAATCGCAGCGCTGGGTGCTGTGGACGCCGGAGGGGCTGTTCGACCATGCGCCGAATGGCGGGCAGGAACTGGTCGGGCTGCATCTGAATGGCGGCCGCGCGCAGACGCCGGAATGGGCGAGTTTCCAGCAGGCCTATCGCGCGCTGTATGCGCCGGCCGCGGTGCGCGCGCGCATCGCCGGAGACGGCGCGCCGGCCCGCGCGCGGCTGGCACAGCTTGGCGAATTGCGTGCCCGCGTCGGCCGGCTGCCGCTGCTCGCGCCCGAATCGGCCTGCGCCGTGACACCCAGCGGCTGCACGGAGCTGGCCTGGGACAGCCGCAGCCTGCCGGAGGGGGCCACCGCGCTGCGGCTGCGCTTCGCCACCACGGATCGCGGCCTGGGCCTCGGCCCCCTCGACGTGCTGGTGAATGACCGGATCGCGGCGCGGGCCGAACCCGAGCTCGCGCCCGGCACGCGGGGCGGCGCCGGCGCGCTGGAGGCGGAGGTGCCGCTGGACCCCGGCCCCAACCGCATAACCACGCGGCTGT
The DNA here is from genome assembly GCF_051433165.1 of Falsiroseomonas sp. E2-1-a4. Lineage (NCBI taxonomy): Bacteria > Pseudomonadati > Pseudomonadota > Alphaproteobacteria > Acetobacterales > Roseomonadaceae > Falsiroseomonas > Falsiroseomonas sp. E2-1-a4. The sequence goes on from NZ_JBHMFS010000006.1 coordinate 170,326, forward strand.
ATGCGGAGGACCGCGCCCTGTTCGCGGAAGGCCCGGCGCTGGATCTGCGCCGCGCCGGAACCCAGGCGCCGCCGGAAGCCGGGCGGCTCATGGTGCTGGCCATCGGCATCAACCGCTACGCCAACCCGGCGCTGAATCTGAACTTCGCCGTGCCGGATGCGGAATCCGTGGCGCGTGCGCTGCGTGCCCGCGCCGGCGGGCTGTTCCGCGAGGTGCAGGTGACGGTGCTGCGCGATGCCCAGGCAACCCGCCGCGGCGTGCTGGCGGCGCTGGAGGATCTGGCGCGCACGACGCAGCCGCAGGACACCTTTGTGCTGTATCTCGCCGGCCATGGCGTGCGGACGGAGCCGGACCAGCGCTTCCTGTTCCTGCCGCAGGATGCGACGGAAACCGGCAACTGGGCCGCGCTGCGCCGCCAGGGGATCGAGGACTCCGTGCTGGTCGCGGCCATCGCCCGCATCCGTGCGCGGGATGGGCTGCTGCTGCTGGATACCTGCCACGCCGGGCAGTTGACGATGGACCAGCTTTCCGCCTTGGGCAACGAGACCGGGCGCTTTCTGCTCGCTGCCAGCACCTCGGTGCAGGAGGCGCTGGACAGCTATGATGACCGCAACGGCGTCTTCGCCTTCGCGGTGCTGGAGGCACTCGGCGGTCGCGCGGCGGCGGATGGCGAGGGACGGGTCAGCGCGCTGGCGCTGGGCGAATGGGTGATGCGCCGGGTGCCGCAATTGGCGGCGGAGAAGCGGCACCGGCAGGATGCGGTGTTCCGTAGCGCAAGCCGCGATCTGCGGAGTTTCTCGCTGGCCATCGTGCCGCAGCCCTGATCGCCGCATGAAAAACCCCACCCGGTGCAACACCGGGTGGGGTGGCAGGCGCGGGCCTGGCCCGGGTGGCTCAGCCGGACTTGGCGGAAGCGATGTCGTAGATCACGTGGCCGGTGGTGGTCGACTTGAACTTGTCATCGACCTTCAGATACTCGCTGTCCACCTTGGTGAAGTTCAGCGACAGCGACTCCGACGGACGGTCGCCGCCGCTGCTCAGCGAATAGCCGCTGACCAGCGTGTTGGTCAGGATGTATTTCTGGTAGGCGATGTGCTTGCCGCTCGCATCCGTCTGCGTCATGTCGATCTTCACGGTCTTCGCGTCACCGCCGATCGCTTCCTTCAGCATGAGCGGGGAGATCGCGTCCATCGTCTTGGTCACGACGATCTCGGACACGCTCGGCGCCGACGCCTCGCGCTTGGAGCCACCGCCGACGCCGGAGGAGATGCCGCGGCCCACGCCCCACTGAAGGCTCTGGACCTCCATCCACTTCTCGTAGCCCGTCGCCGTCGCCTCGCCCGCGAGGTCGCCATATTTGATGAAGATCGCCATTGTCAGGTCCCTTGCCTTTGGTTGACCAACATGTCCCCGAATGAAGCTGCCTCGGCGGCGGGGCCTATCAGCCGAGGTCGTACCGGAAGCCGCCGGCATCATTGATGCCGACCTGCACCCGGTTGATCTCATCCCCCGCCGCGAGCCGTTCCAGGATGCCGGCGGAAAGCTCCGGCAGCAGGGTGCGGCTGAGGATGTTGTCGATGTTGCGCGCGCCGGATTCGACTTCCTTGCAGCGGGAGACGATGGTCTCCGGCACCGCATCGTCGAATTCCAGCGGCACGCCGTAACTCTCGACCATGCGCCGGCCGATGCTGCGGAGCTTGAGGATGCAGATGCTTTTCAGCACCTCGTCCGCCAGCGGGTAGTAGATGACGGTGTTGCAGCGGCCGAGGAAGGCCGGCTTGAACACCTTCAGCAGGTCCGGCTGTAACGCTTCCCGCAGCGGCTCCGGCTCGGGCGCCGTGTCGGGGTCCGCGCAGAGCTTCGCGATGGTGTCGGTGCCGGCATTGCTGGTCATGATGATGACGCAGTTGCGGAAGTCGATGTCCCGCCCCTCGCCATCCTTCATCTGGCCCTTGTCGAAGACCTGATAGAACACGTCCTGCACGCCGGGATGCGCCTTCTCCATCTCATCGAGCAGGACCACGGAATAGGGACGGCGGCGCACGGCTTCCGTCAGCACGCCGCCTTCGCCGTAGCCGACATAGCCGGGGGGCGAGCCCATCAGGAGCGAGACCTTATGCTCCTCCTTGAACTCGGACATGTTGATGACGGTGAGGTTCTGTTCGCCGCCATACAGCAGGTCCGCCACCGCCAGCGCCGTTTCCGTCTTGCCGACGCCGGAGGTGCCGGCCATCAGGAAGACGCCGATGGGCTTGCGCGGATCGGTCAGCCCGGCGCGGCTGGTGCGGATGGCCTGCGCGATGGCATCCAGCGCATGGTCCTGGCCGACGACGCGCTCCATCAGCTTCTGCTTCAGGTTCAGCACCGTCTTGATCTCGTCCGAGACCATGCGGCCGACCGGAATGCCGGTCCAGGTCGCGACGACCTCCGCCACCGCCTGGCCATCGACCACCGGATGCACCAGCGGGTTCTCGCCCTGCAGCGCCTTCAGTTCCTTCGACGCATCCGCCAGATCCTTGCGGACCTGCTCTGCGTCCAAAGGTGGCGCATCCGGGGTCAGGTTCAGCGCCGCGGTCTCGGCCTGCAGGCGCAGATCGCGGATCTTGGCGACCAGCGCCTTCTCCGCCTCCCACCGCGTGTTCAGTTCGCCAAGCTCGGCCTCGGCCTTTGCGCGCTCGGCTTCCAGTGCCGCGATGCGGGCGGCGTGGTCGCTGCCGGTGGCGGATTCGCGGCCGACGGCGCCAAGCTCCGTCGCGATCATCTCAAGCTTGCGGGTACGGTCCTCGATCGGCGCCGGGATGGAGGCCTGGCTCATGGAGACGCGGGCGCAGGCGGTATCCAGCAGCGACACGCCCTTGTCGGGAAGCTGGCGCGACGGGATGAATCTCGCAGAAAGCTTCACCGCATCGCTGATCGCCTCGTCCAGGATGCGGACACCGTGATGCTTCTCCAGCGTTGTCACCAGGCCGCGCAGCATGGCCATGGCCAGCGGCTCGGAGGGTTCATCCACCTTCACCACCTGGAAGCGGCGGGTGAGCGCGGCGTCCTTCTCGAAATACTTCTTGTACTCGGCCCAGGTGGTGGCGGCGACGCAGCGCAGCTCACCGCGCGCGAGTGCCGGCTTCAGCAGGTTCGCGGCATCATTCTGCCCGGCCTGGCCGCCGGCGCCGATCAGCGTATGCGCCTCGTCGATGAACATGACGATCGGCGTGGGGGAGGCCTTCACCGTGTCGATGACACCTTTGAGGCGATTTTCGAACTCGCCCTTCACGCCCGCGCCGGCCTGCAACAGGCCGAGGTCGAGCGACATCAGCTTCACGCCGCGCAGCGCCGCCGGCACGTCGCCCTGCGCGATGCGCAGCGCCAGGCCCTCGACCACCGCGGTCTTGCCGACGCCGGGCTCGCCGGTGAGGATCGGGTTGTTCTGGCGGCGGCGGGTCAGGATATCCACCATCTGGCGGATTTCCGCGTCGCGGCCGAGGATCGGGTCGATCTTTCCGGCTTTCGCCTGCGCCGTCAGGTCGGTGCAGAACTGCTCCAGCGGACCATCGCCGCGCGGTGCGCCACTGGCGGCCGGTGCGGCACCGGGGGCGGTTGCAGTGGCCTCGGCCTGGGTCGCTTCCTCGCTGCCGCTGGTCAGGTCGGGCAGGTTGCGGCGCACGCGGTCCGCCGGCACGGCGGCGAGAGTCGGCGAACTGTCACGCAACGTGCGCGCCAGCGCGTCATCCGCCAGCAGCGCGGCCAGCATGTGACCGCTACGAATGCGTGAAACATTGGCTTCGAGCGAGGCGATCAGCCAGGCTTCCCGCAGCCAGGCGACGATATCGGGCGACAGCGCCGGGGCGCGGGCATTGCCGGTGCGAAGCCGGTCGAGCGCCTTGGTGAGTTCCGCGGCAACCTTGCCGGCATCGACCTCGAGCTTGCGGAGGATATGGGCGATGTCGCTGCCGCTGGTCTCGACCAGCTTCAGCAGCACATGCTCGACTTCCACATTGTAGTGGCTGCGCGAGAGCGTCAGCCCGGCGGCCGCCTCCACCTGCCGGCGGCAGATATCGCTCAGCCGCCCGACAACGGATTTCAGGTCCACAGCCACCATGTGACGGTTCGCTCCTCGGGTCCTGCACCTGACGTTAATCGCCGGGCCTTAACGAACGGTCCTTCGCATGGCGAAAGCCGTTTCGAAGGCGTAGGCTAATCAGCGGTAGCGCAGGTGTCCACAATGCCAGCGGCGGGGGTAGGGCGTGTTTCGCCACGTTTCGTGGCGTTTCATGAGCCTCACCTGGAGGTATCGCGACGACTTGAAGCTGCGGCAGAATGGTGTGGCGCTGCCGGGGCGGTTCCGCTCCGGCATGTTGCGGCCAGGATTTGGCAGGGAGTGACTGCGTGTCCGAGGACCCGATCGACCTGGAGGCGCTGCTGGCGCCGCTCGATGCTGGCGAGGGTGGCGCCGGGGTGGATCTGCGCGGCGATTTCTCGCCCAGCTCACCCTATCAGCGCCTGCGCGACGCCCGTGCCGCGGCCAGGGCCGAGGAACGGGCGCGCGACAGCGACGGGGACACCGAAAGCCCGCCGGCCGAGGCCTGGCGCGACGTGGCGCGCATCGGGCAGGAAACGCTGGCGACGCGCGCCAAGGATTTCGAGGTGGCGGCCTGGCTGACGGAAGCGCTGGTGCGCCAGCATGGGCTGGCCGGCCTCGCCGCCGGGGCGAAGCTGATCACCGGGCTGTGCGAACAGTACTGGGATGCCGGCTTCCCGCAGCCGGATGAGGATGGGCTGGATGCTCGCGCCGCGCCGATCGGCGGGCTGGCCGGCAGCGGCAGCGACGGCACGGTGATGCAGCCGCTGCGCCGCCTCCCCCTGTTCCGCCGCACGGACGGCACGCCGCTGGGACTGTACCAATGGGACCAGGCGGAGGAGACGGCGGCGATCGTCAATGAGGAACGCCTGGCCGCGCGGCGAGCGGCGGGCGTGCCGGAGTTGGCGACGTTGCAGGCCGAGGCACGGATGGACCGGGCCTTTCTGAGCGGCGCCGGCCAGGCCGCCATGGTGGCGCGCGAGGCCTGGCTGGCGATGGAGCAGGCCACCGACACCCGCTTCGGCAGCGAGGCGCCCGCCACCCGCAATGTCAGCCGGCTGCTGGACCGGATCATCGAGGTGGTGGGCAGCCTCGGCGGCGCGGTGGCGGAGGCGGCCCCGGTGGCGGCCACTTCCGCCCAGTCGCCAACAGCCGGCACGGCAGCCGCGGCGCCGGTGGCGGCCGCCGGCGGCCCGGCGGTTCTGGCAACGCGGGAGGATGCGTTGCGGGAGCTGGGCCGCATCGCCGAATATTTCCGGCGCACCGAACCGCATTCGCCCCTGTCCTACACGCTGGATGAGGCGGTGCGGCGCGGACGTATGACGCTGGCCGAATTGCTGGCGGAGGTGCTGCCGGATATGGAGGCGCGGCACGGCCTGCTGGCCCGCCTCGGCATTCGGCCGGAGGAGCTTTCGGAATGAGCGCGCGCCACCAGCATGCCGCGCCCTGGGTACGACGCACACCCGCAAAGGTTGACGCGCCGGGCACCGAAAGCGTTATCTGCCGACAAGGCAACGGCTTCGGTCGCGATCCCTTGCGACCCGACACGGTCAAGACCGGCACGTTCAACCTGAGGGTACGGAAAACGCCATGACAAGCGTCCATGACAAGCTGGCGCGCGTGCGCAAGCCGCGCGTCCACATCACCTACGAAGTCGAGACCGAAGGCGCCGCCATCGTGCGGGAACTGCCCTTCGTCGTCGGCGTGATGGGCGATTACGCCGGGGATCCGACGGAACCGTTGAAGCCGCTGGCCGACCGGAAATTCGTCCAGATCGACCGCGACAATTTCAACGACGTCATGGCGCGCATCGCGCCCGGGCTGAACCTGAAGGTCGACAACACCCTGGCCGCCGATGGCAGCCAGATGGCGGTGAACCTGAAGTTCAAATCGATGGAGGATTTCGAACCGGCAAAGGTGGCCGAGCAGGTCCCGGCGCTGAAGGCGCTGCTGGAAACCCGCGCCAAGCTGCGTGACCTGATGAGCAAGGTCGACCGCTCCGATGAGCTGGAAGGCCTGCTGGAGCAGGTGCTGAACGACAAGTCGAAGCTCGACGCGCTGTCCGCCGAGCTTGGCCTCGACAAGAAGGAGGGCTGAGCCATGAGCTCGACGCAGTCACAACCGGGCGGCGCCACAACCACCACCGAAGAAGGCGGCCTCGGCCTGCTGGACCAGGTGATCGGTGCCACCAAGCAGACCGAGCGCGACCGGGCGCAGGAGCTGATCAAGGCGCTGACCGAGGAAGCGCTGAAGGGCACCGTGACCTTCAGCCGCAACCTGACCCAGACCTTCGACCGCGCCATCGCAGCGATCGACGCCAAGGTGAGCGAACAGCTCAACCAGGTGATGCACCATCCGCGCTTCACCAAGCTCGAAGGCTCCTGGCGCGGGCTGAACTACCTGGTGATGAACAGCGAGACGGGCACCAGTCTCAAGATCCGCATGTTGCAGGCCAGCAAGAAGGACCTGTCGCGGGATCTGCAGCGGGCGGTTGAGTTCGACCAGTCCGGCCTGTTCAAGAAGATCTACGAGAACGAGTTCGGCACGCCCGGTGGCGAGCCTTACGGCGCACTGGTCGGGGACTATGAGTGGACCGCGCATCCGGATGACGTGGAGACGCTGCGGCTGATCTCCAATGTTGCCGCCGGCGCCTTCGCGCCGTTCATTTCCGGCGTGGGCGCCGGGATGTTCGGCTTCGAGGATTGGCGAGAACTGTCCAAGCCGCGCGACCTGGCGAAGATCTTCGAGACGCAGGAATACGCCAAGTGGCGGTCCTTCCGCGAGACGGAAGATGCGCGATTCGTGGCGCTGGTCATGCCACGCGTCATCGCCCGCCTGCCCTATGGCGCCGCGACCAAGCCGATCGAGGAATTCGACTACGAGGAAGCCCCGCGCAACGCGGATGGCTCCGCCCAGGCGCAGGGTCACCACGATTACTGCTGGATGAACGCGGCCTATGTGAAGGCGGCGCGGCTGACGGATGCCTTCGCGCAATACGGCTTCTGCACCGCGATCCGCGGCGCGGAGGGTGGCGGCAAGGTCTCCAATTTGCCGAACCACACCTTTACCAGCGATGACGGCGACGCGGATGCCAAGTGCCCGACGGAGATCGGCATCACCGACCGGCGCGAGGCGGAGCTTTCCGGCCTCGGCTTCCTGCCGCTTTGCCACTACAAGAACACGGATTACGCGGTGTTCTTCGGGTCGCAGTCGGCCCAGAAGCCGAAGAAGTATGACCGGCCGGAGGCGACGGCAAATGCCGCCATCTCCGCGCGCCTGCCCTACATGATGGCGACAAGCCGTTTCGCGCACTATTTGAAGGTGATGGCGCGGGACAAGATCGGGTCCTTCATGGAGGCGTCGGATTGCGAGGTCTGGCTCAACCGCTGGATCCAGAATTTCGTCAATCCGATGGAAGGCGCCGGTCAGGAAGCCCGCGCGAAGTACCCGCTGCGCGAGGCGCAGATCGAGGTGAAGGAAGTACCGGGCAAGCCGGGCGTCTACAACGCGGTGGCGCATTTGCGGCCGTGGCTGCAAATGGAGGAGCTCACCACCTCGATGCGGATGGTCGCGCGGATTCCGCAAAAGTCCTGAACCATGGACCCGGCCACGCCGTTGCGCGACGCGGTGCTGGCCGGGCGATTCCTCGGCCGCGATCCGGCTGCCGAGGGTCTGGCGGCTCTGCTGGCGGAGACGGACGCGGCGCAGCTTCTGCGCGGCTGGTTCGGGGAAGCGCGGCTGGCCACGCTGGCCCGCGACCCCTGGCCGGCGGAGGCGCTGCGCGGTGCGCTGGACCGGGATGTCGCGGCGCTGGATGCGATGCTGTCGGCGCAGTTGGATGCCGTGCTGCATGCGGCGCGGCTGCGGCGGCTGGAAGGATCCTGGCGCGGCCTTGCCTGGCTGGTGGACAGGCTGCCGGCCGCTGGCGGCAAGGTTCGGCTGAAACTGCTTGCGGCGCGCTGGGCGGAACTGTGCCGCGACCTGGAACGCGCGGTTGAATTCGACCAGAGTCAGGTCTTCAAAGCGATCTATGAGCGGGAGTTCGGCATCGCCGGCGGCGAGCCCTTCGGCCTGATCGCGGCCGATTACGAAATCCGACACATGCCCGCCCCCGGCCACCCAACCGATGATGTCGGCGCGCTGACCGCCTTCGCCGCCGTCGCCGCCGCAGCCTTCGCGCCCATCATCTTCGCCGCATCCCCGGCTTTGGTCGGGCTGGACAGCTTCGCGGAAGCCGCTCCGGCCTTTGATCTCACGGATGCGCTGGGCGGGCCGGAACATGCGCGCTGGCGCAATGCGGCAGCGCTGGAGGATATGCGCTTCCTGTGTGTCGCGCTGCCGCGCGTGCTGGGCCGCGCGCCCTGGCCGGATGATGGCAGCCGCGTCGATCGCTTCCGCTATCGCGGCCATGCCGCGGGCGCGGAACAGCGCGTCTGGTCCACGCCCGTGTACGGCCTGGCCGCCGCCGCGGTGCGCGCCTTCGACCGCTACGCCTGGCCCGGCGAGGTGCGCGGGGCGGAGCCGCAGGAGGATGCGATCGGCGGCGTGCTGGACGGCCTGCCCTATGAGCGCTTCCCCTCCGACCCGCCTGGCCCTCCGCCGCGGGCGCCGTTGGATCTGGCGCTGACGGATGAACAGGAACGCCAGATCAGCGATGGCCGCCTGGTGCCGCTTTCGGCGCTGGAGGGGCTGGCGGAGGCGAGTTTTGGCGCGCTGCCCGCGTTGCACCGCCCGCCGCGCATGAACAGCGCGATCGCGGAGGCGAACCAGCGGCTTTCCACGCAGATCAACACGCTGCTCTGCGTCAGCCGCTTCGCGCATTGCATCAAGCTGATGGGCCGCGACATGGTGGGGTCTTCGCGGGAAGCGCCGGAGGTGGAGTATGAATTGCAGCGCTGGCTCGACCGCTTCGTCAGCGGGCTTGGCTCCGGCGGGGCCGAGGTCACGGCGAAATATCCGCTGATGGATGCGAAGGTCGAGGTGCGGGAGCGGCGCGACAAGCCGGGCGTCTACGGCTGCACCGTGCATCTGCGTCCGCATCACCAGTTGGATGAGGTCGGCGCCGCCTTCCGGCTGACCACGGAATTCGCCCCCCGCAGGAATGCGGCATGAGGTCGCCCCGCGGCGGAACGCCGCATGAGGTCGCCCCGCGTGCAGCGGCGTGAAATATTATGCAGCGCAGGGCGGCCTAGGCTGCGCTCTGCGCGAATTGTCCAGTCGAGGAAATGCCCAGAATGACCACCGCAGGGGATGCCTTCCATGCCGGCGACCTGGCCGCGGCGCTGGCCGCCGCCACCGCCGCGGTGAAGGCCGCGCCGACCGATTCGGATGCGCGCTGGCTGCTGGCGGAGCTGATGCTCTATGTCGGGGAAGCCGAGCGCGCCGACCGCATGTTGGACGCCGCCGCGCTGCACGAGCCGAACCCGGCCGTGCTGGAATTCCGCAAGCTGCTGCGCGCGGAGGTGGTGCGCGGCCAGGTGCTCGTCGAGGGCCGCGCGCCGAAATACCAGGGCGATGACGCGACCGCCGCGCAGCAGGCGGCGCTGCGCGCCCGCGTGCTGCTGCGGGCGGGAGAGCTGGAGGCGGCAAATGTAGCGGCGGAGGAGATCGAATCGCTCCGCCCCCGCGCGCCCGGCCGCGCCGATGACACACCCTTCGACGATCTGCGCGATGCGGATGATCTGTTCGCCGCGGAGTTCGAGGTGCTGACCACTGCCGGCGACCACATGCTGGTGCCGGTGGAGCGTGTGCGGTCCCTCACCTTCGACCCGCCGCGCCGGCCGCGCGACCTGTTCTGGCGCCGCTGCGCGATCGAGCTGAAGGACAGCACCGAGGGCGTGGTGTTCATGCCGGCGCTGTATTTCGGCGCTCATGCCGAATCCGAGAATCCGCTGAAGCTCGGCCGCGCCACCGAATGGACGCATCCCGAGGATGGGCCGGTGCGCGGCCGCGGGCAGCGACTGCTGCTGGCGGGGGATGACGCGCTGGCCATTTCCGCCGTCACCACGCTGGTGTTCGATTGAGCGCCGGGCTGGCACCGGCGCGCGGGGAAAGATGAGCGGAACACGAATCAGGGGGCCGGCGCATCGGGCGCGGCTGCCGCTGCTCGACCGGCTGCTGGATGCGGACCCCGGCGCGCCGGAACCGCCGCCGCCCAGCATCGCCGTGGCGCTGGAACTGCTGCATCGCGCGGTGCGGCGGGATCTGGAAGCGGTGCTGAACGCCCGCCGCCGTCGCCGCCCAGTGCCGGCGGGGCTGGATGAGTTGGTGGTCTCGCCGCTGAACTACGGCATTCCGGACGCAACCTCCGGCGCCTATGCCGTGCCGGCGCGGCGCGAGGCGCTGGCGCGGGAGGTGGAGGCGACGATCCGCCGCTTCGAACCGCGGCTGATGTCCATCCGCGTCGAGCTGGTGGGCGGGGAGAATGAGCTGGACCGCGCGCTGCGGCTGAAGGTGGACGCCGTGCTGCGCGCCGATCCGGTGCCGGAGCCGGTGAGCTTCGAGACGCTGCTCGAACCCGTCTCTCGCGACGTGACGGTGCGCGAAAGCTGATGTCGGACGACCTTCTCCCCTTCTACAACCGCGAGCTGGCCGCGATCCGGCGCCTCGCGGGGGAATTCGCGGAGGCCAATCCGAAGGTTGCCGGCCGCCTGCGGATGACGCCGGATGCGGTGGATGATCCGCATGTCGAACGCCTGCTGGAGGGCGTGGCCTTCCTCGCCGCGCGGGTGCAGCACCGGCTGGATGATGAACTGCCGGAACTGACGGATGCACTGCTGGAACTGTTGTGCCCGCATCTTCTGGCGCCGGTTCCCTCGCTGACCACCGTGCGCCTGCTGCCGAAGCCGGAAGCCGCCGGCGCCGCGCTGGTGCCGCGCGGCACGCGGCTGGAGACGGAGGCGGTGCGCGGCGAACGCCTGACCTTCCGCACCTGCCAGGACACCACGCTGTGGCCCGTGGCGGTGGAGGCGGCGCGGCTCGCCGGCCTGCCGCTGCCGGCGCCGGCCAACCCGCAAGCGCAGGGCGCGGTGGCGGTGCTGCGGCTGACGCTGTCGACCACCCTGCCCGGCCTGACCTTCGCCGAGATCGGCATCGACCGGCTGCGGCTGCATCTGCGCGGCGCCGGGCCGGTGCCGGTGCAGCTTCTCGAATTGCTCTGCACCTCGACCCTGTCGATCGCGCTGGCCGATGGCCCATCCGATCCGCGTCCCGTGCTGCTGGGGCGGGAGGCGCTGAGCCAGGGCGGCTTCGCGCCGGAGGAAGCGGCCCTGCCCTGGCCGCCGCGCGCCTTCACCGGGCACCGGCTGCTGACCGAGTTTTTCGCCTTCCCCGAGAAGTTTCTCTACCTCGACCTCGATGGGCTGGACCGCCGCAGCCTGGTGCAGCGCAGCCCGAAGATGGAGATCTTCATCTATCTCTCGCGCGCGGTGCCGGAGCTGGAACGCGCCGTCTCGGCGGAGAATTTCGCGCTCGGCTGCACGCCGGCGATCAACCTGTTCAAGCAGATCTGCGAGCCGATCGCGCTGGATGGCACGCAATCCGATTGGCTGGTGGTGCCCGATGCCCGCCGCCCCGCGGCGCTCGAGGTCTACGCGGTGGAGGCGGTACGGCTCAGCCGGGCGGAGGATCCGCGCCCGAGACGCGTGCCCGCCTTCCACCGCCTGCGCGCGGAGGCACCCAGCGAGGCGGAGGCGGAAGCGACGGATGTGAGCTGGATCGCCGCGCGGCGCCCCGCGCCGGGCATCCTGGGCGGCAGCGAGACGCGGCTGATGCTGCGCGATCCGCATTTCGATCCGTCCCTGCCGGCGGATGGGGTGCTCGGCGTGGATGCGCTGTGCTGCAACCGGGATTTGCCTTCGCTGCTGCCCTTCGGCGGCGGGCAGCCTCGGCTGCGGATCGCGGATCCCGCCACGCCGGCCGGCAGCGCTGAATGCCTGTCCCCGCCGACGCCGACGCTGCGGCCGCAATTGCGGGAACGCAGCGGCTGGCGGCTGGTCTCGCACCTCGCGCTGAACCATCTGGGCGTCACCGGCGGGCCGCAGGCGGCACTCGCCTTGAAGGAAATGCTGCGGTTGCATGATCTGCGGGACACGCCGGAAACGCGGCTGGCGCTGGAGGGCCTGATCTCCGTCACCGCCACCCCCGGCGTCGCCCGTCTGCCCGGCGTGCGGCCCGGTAGCTTCGCGCGCGGGCTGGAAGTGGCGCTGACCTTCGAACCGCAGGCCTGGACCGCGGGCGGGCTGTTCCTGCTGTGCGGGGTGCTGGAGCGGTTCCTGGCCTTGCAGGTTTCGGTGAATGGCTTCGTGCGATCCAGCGCCCTGCTGCGCGGGCGCAGCGGTGCCGTTGCCACCTGGCCGGCGCGCAGCGGAACGCGGGTGCTGTTGTGAAAAAAGCACCCTCCCCGCGCGAAAAGCTGGCTGCCGAGCCGGCGCGGTTCAGCCTGGACCAGGCGGCGGCGGTGCTGGCGCCGGGGCGGGACCCGGTGGACCTGCCCTACCGCACCCAGGCGCGGCTCGGGGCGCCAGGTGGGGAGGTGGCGGGTAGCAACCCGCAAACCGGAGAGATCGTCACGCCGACCTTCGGGCTGATCGGCCCGGGCGGCGTGCTGCCGCGGCACTACACGGCAACGGTGGCGGCAGAAGCCCGGAAACGGTCCGTCGCGTTGCACAATTTCCTCGACATGCTGGCGCGGCGCTTCACGGGGCTGTTCGTGAAGGCCGGCGCGAAATACCGCCCGGCGCGGGACCCGGTGCCGGCGGAACGCGTGCTGGCGGCGGCGAGTGGCCTTGGCACGCCGCATCTGGTGCAGCGGCTGGCGACGCCGCTGCCGGCGCTGCTGTACCATGCCGGCGCGCTCGCCTCTCGCTCCCGCAGCGCAGAACGTCTGCGCGGGCTGCTGACGGAGGAAACCGGCACGCCGGTGGAGATCGTGGAATTCGCCGGCGGCTGGATCCGCCTGCCGACCGGCGAGCAATCCCGCATGGCGGCGCGCGGCCAGCCCGGCGTGAATTGCGGGCTGGGGGTGGATGCGGCGCTCGGCGCCCAGGCCTGGGACCCCTCCGCCCGCTTCCTGCTGCGGCTGGGTCCGCTGAAACTGAAGGAGTTTGAGGCGCTGCTGCCCGGCGCGTCGCTGCATGGGCGGCTGGTCGAGCTGATCCGCCTGCAGGTCGGGCTGGAGCAGGATTTCGCGCTGAACCCGGTGCTGGCGGCCGCCGAAGTGCCGCCGTTGAAACTTGGTGTTGGCGGCGCCAGGCTTGGCTGGACCGGCTGGCTCACCGCCCCCCGCCCGCGCCGCGCCGATGCGCGGGAGGCGCTGCTCAGTCCCATTTCTCCCTCGCGTCAGGATGCCGCATGAGCACGCAAACCGGCTGGTCCCGCGGCTACCCCGTGGGCGAGCCCTACCCGGCCGCCTGGCACGCCTTCCAATCCCCCGCGCATCTCGCCGCCGCCTGCGCGCTGATGGGCGTGGCGTGGGAGGTGGGGCCGGAGACGCCGATGCAGATCGCGGAGATCGGCTGCGGATCGGGCTACACTGCCAATGTGCTGGCCGCCGGCAATCCGAAGGCACAGGTTCTGGGGCTGGACTACAACCCGGCTCATATCGCCGAGGCCCGGTCCATGGCCGCCGAGGCACGCCTGACCAATGCGCGCTTCGAGGCGACGGACCTGGCGGAGCTGGACGGGGCGGAGCTGGACCGGCTGCCGGAATTCGACCTGGTGACGGTGCATGGCCTGTGGTCCTGGGTGGCGGACCCGGTGCGGGAGGGTGTGCTGCGGTTGCTGCGGCGACGGCTGAAGCCCGGCGGCGTGGTGCTGATCACCTACAACGCGCTGCCCGGCGCCGGCGGGGCGCTCGGCCTGTCCCGCCTGGCACGCGGTGCGTTGCGGGGTGCCGGCAGCACGGCGGCGGGCATCGATGCGGCGCGGGACATCGTGCAGAAGCTGGTGGCGGCGGAGGCGCAGCACCTTCCGCCCTCCACTTGGCGCGCGCTGATGACCGGGGAGATTTCCGGCGCCCGGGCCGGCTACCTGCTGCATGAATTCATTACCGACCATTGGCGCCCCTGCTTCTTCGCCGATGTGCAGGAGGCGATGGCCACGGCGCGCTGCGAGTTTGTCGGCAGCGCGACCCTCGACGAAAATTTCCCGACCATGTCGCTGACCCTGGCGCAGCAGGAAATCTGGCACGCGGCACCGGATGACACGGCGCGGCAATTGGTGCTGGATCTGTGCGTGCCGCGCGCCTTCCGGCGCGACATCTATGTGCGCGGCCTGCGGCGCGTTCCGCGGGATGCGGCGGTGGCCGCCATTCCGCTGGCCTCGGCCAGCCATGCCAAGGGCGCGCGCAAGCTGCGGACGCAGGCGGGCGAAGCGGAACTGCCGCCGCAGATCATCGAACCGATCCTGGCCGCGCTGGAATCCGGCCCGGAGACCATCGGCGCCCTGCTGTCCCTGCCCGGCTGCGGCAGTGTGACGCCGCCGGAGGCGCTGGCCATGCTGGTGGGCAGTGGCAGCGCGATGCCACTGTGGTCGGCGTCCGGCACCGGGGCTGCACCGGCGCGGCACTTCAACGCGGTGGCGGCGCGGCGGCTGACGCCACATGGCACGGGCTCCGGCCGCATGGCACTCGCCAGCCCGGCGCTGGCCGGGGGGCTGGCGGTGGATGCGATGGAACTCGCCATCGCCGATCTCGCCGCCCGTGCTCCGGAAGGTGGGGTGGCGGTGGAGCCGCTGCTGCGCGGCCTGCTGCCGCCGGGCGCGGAGCCGCCAGAGGAGATGCTGGCGCATCTGCGCGAACAGATTGGCTTCCTGTTGCAGAACCGGCTGCCCGTCTGGCGCAGCCTGGGGATCGTCTGAAGGGAGGATTTGCCATGCTGCGTATAGGGCTTGGCCTCGCGCTGCTGCTGGCACCCGCCGCGGCCTGGGCGCAGGTGCCGGAGGTGGAGCGGCTAATCGAGGGGCTGGACCCGGCCAGCCCGGTGACGCGCGGCATCCGCGTGCCCGCGCCGCCCGGCGCTGGTGTCCCCCCTGGCATCCCGGCGCCGGATCTGACGACGACGACGGCCCCGCCAGGCGCGGCCGCCATTTCGTTGACCGTCACCTTCGCCAGCGGCTCGGCCGAGTTGGGGCCGGACGCGACCCGCGTGCTGGACAATCTTGGCCAGGCGCTCGGCTCGCCACGCCTCGCTGGCTACCGCTTCCGGGTTGAGGGGCATACGGATACGGCCGGCCCGGCCTCGATGAACCAGGCGCTGTCCGACCGCCGCGCCGCGGCGGTGCGGGACCTTCTGATCAAACGGCATAGCGTGGACCCGGCACGGATCGAGGCGGTGGGCCTCGGCGAGACGCAATTGCTGGTGCCGACACAGGATGAAACAGCGGAACCGCGCAATCGCCGCGTCCAGGTGGTTAATCTGGGTGGCTGAGGCGTAGGCTTCGCCGCAAATGAACGGAGACTGTCCCATGTCCCTTGCCCCTTTCCCGCTCGCGCTTCTGGCCCTGGCGGCGGGCGCCATGCTGTTGCCGGCGCCGGCCCTGGCGCAGAGCGACCCTGCGGCGGCGCGGCTGATCGAGCAGCTTCGCCCGCGCGGCGACGGCGCCACGCGCGGCATCCGCCTGCCCTCCGCACCCGCCCCGACCCCTTCGGCCGAGACCGCACCCGTGCGGCCCGCCCCGCTCGGCGCCACCGCTACCCCCGCGCCGGCCACGCCCAGCGCTCCGCGACCGGTGGCGCGACCGGTGGTGCCGGACACCACGGCGCCGGAGGGGGTGCCGGCGGTGTCCATCACCGTCACCTTCCCCAGCGGCTCCGCCAATCTGACGCCGCAGGCGGAGGCAAGGCTGGCGCCGCTCGGCCGTGCCCTGGCCTCGGCCGACCTGGCGCCGTTCCGGTTTCGGATCGAGGGACATACGGATTCGGTGGGCGCCGCCTCGATGAACATGGCCCTGTCGGAACGCCGCGCCGCCGCGGTGCGGGATTACCTGATCCGGCAATACGGCGTCGATGGCGCCCGGCTGGAGGCGGTGGGGCTGGGCCAGACGCGGCTGCTGGTGCCAACCGGGGACGGGGTGAATGAGCCGCGGAACCGGCGCGTGCAGGTCATCAACCTGGACGGCTGACGACCGGGCTCCTTCAACGGTTCCGATCCAGGCGGCACGCAGCATGTCGGCAGAAAACGACGCCACCATCCGCCAGCTGCCTCCCGGTCGCGCCGGGCCGCCGCCGCGTGTGGAATGGGGCCGGGTGCCGCCGCCGCCGAAGCCGGCGGCCCGCCCGGCCTGGCCCTGGGTGGCGCTCGGCCTGAGTGGGGTGGTGGTGGCGGGGCTGGGCGGCTGGTGGCTGGCGCTGGCGCCGCTGCGGGTGGCGCCGGTGGCCGAGGTGCCCGTCGCCGTGGTGGCGCCGGCGCCGCAGCCCGTTCCACCGCCGCAACCCGCGCCGGCGCCGGAGCCGGTTGCCCTGGCCGTCCCCTCCCGCCTCGCGGCGCTGCCGCCGCTGATGGAGGAGGCGGCGATCCGGGACCATCGCGCGGACCAGCCCCGGCTGATCCGCTACGCCGGCAACCCCGCCATCTTCCTGATCGACTACCCGACGCTCGCAGCCCAGGGCGCGGCGTTGAACCGGGTGGCGGCGCTGGTGGAAAAGGCCGGGCTGCCGCGCGACCGGGTGCTGACGGAGGCCGAGATGGCCGAGGCCATCGCCCGCACCGGCGAGAGCGCCGCCACCTTCTATTTCGGCCACAACTACCGCGGCACCGATCTGGCACGCTTCTTCGCGCTGGCGGCGCGCGACGGGCTGGCGCTGTCGCCGGCGGAGGAGTGGCTGCGCGCGCAATACGGGCGGGCGCGCGACCTGGTACCGGCGGGGCAGGAGATCGTGCTGCTTTCGCTCGCCGCGCCGGGGGCGGAGATGGATGAAGCCGGGCGCGCCACCATCCTGCACCATGAACTCAGCCATGGCCGCTTCGGCACCGATGCCGCCTATGCCGCGCATATCCGCGGGGTCTGGACCACGCGCTTCACCGAGGCCGATCGCGCCGCCTTCCGCGCCTTCCTTGGCCGCGAGGGCTACGACACGGGCATCGAGGAGCTGATGATCGACGAGGCGCAGGCCTATCTGCTGCACACGCCGGACCCGCGCTTCTTCACCGCCGCCCATCTCGGCGTGGCGGAGGCGGAACTGGCGCGGCTGCGGGCGCTGATGCGCGAGGGTATGCCTCCGTGACCGCTACCGCTGCGCCACCGTCTCAAGCAGCACGGCACGGGCGCTGACGCGGATGCCCTGGGCGCGGGCGTCGCGCAGCGCGGCGGCGAGCGCCGGGATGTAGTCATCCAGCGGCTCCACCACCGGGCGGGGTTGCGGAAACAGCGGGCGCTCCGAGGCGAAGACGATGATCATGTCGGTGCCGAAGGGCTCGTCCACCTCCCATCCGGCGAAATTCGGGCCGGGTTCGCCGAGACGCAGCCGGGCGCCGGCGGCCTGCGGCTCCGACGGCACCAGGTGGACGATCTCGTTCGATTTCATCAGGTAGCTGACATAGAGCTGCCCGGCGCGTGGCGGCATCTGCACATCGAGCCGCAGCAGGTCGCCACGTTGCAGCGGCATGGTGCCGGCGATGGAGACCAGCGGCGCCTCGCCGGGTGAGGCGGCGACCTGGCGGATGGTGTCGATGGCGCCGCAATAGGGGCCTTCGAAGCTTTGCAGGCGCAGCGTGGTGGCGGCTTCGGGCACGCCGCGCCCAGCCAGCACGCGCCGCATCTCGGCCTCTCCGCCACGGCGCAGGATGCCTTGGATGGTGAGGCTGGTCTCGGTGGCGCTGGCGTCCAGCAGGCTGCATGGCGCGGCGGCAGCCGCGGCGGTGGCGGCGGCGCGCAGATCGGGGCGCGGCGGGGGCGTTGGCGTCGGCGCGGGCGCAGGAGCTGGCGCGGGAGTCGGCGCGGGCGCAGGGGCTGGCGCGGGAGTCGGCGTCGGGGCTTGTGCCGGTGCGGGTATTGGGGTGGGCGCAGGCGTCGGGGCTGGTGTGGGCGTCGGAGTCGGCACAGGCGCCGGCGTCGGCACAGGCGCCGGAGTGGGCGCGGGCACGGGGGTCGGCACGGTGGTCGGACCTGGCGCGGGCGTGGGCGCGGGGCTTGGTGCCGGCTGCGGCGGATCAGGGGTCGGGCGAGGCTGTGGCGGCGCCGGCGGGATCGGCGCCGGGGCCGAACCCTGGGACTGGGCCAACTGGTCCGGCGGAATCGCGGGCGGATCCTGCCGGGTCGCGAAATACCCCGCAGCGCCGGCCGCCAGCAGCGCCACGCCGCCCAGCAGCGCCCATTTCAGCCCGCCGCCCGAGGATCTGGCAGGCGGCGCGGGCGCGGCAGGGGGCGGGGCCGTGGGCGCGCGCGTGGCGGTCGCCACCATCGTCGCATCATCCAGCCCGGGCAGCTTGCCGGCCCCGGCAAAACCCATCCCCGCCGGCTCCGCCGTGTCGCCCGCCTGGCGGATCGCCTCGGCGAAGGCGCTTGCGGTGGGGAAGCGGTCATCGGGGCGCTTGGCCAAGGCGCGCGCCACCACCGCGTCGAAGCCGCGCGGTGCGCTGACGGCCAATTGGCTCGGCGGCGGCGGTTCGGTGTTCAGCACGCGGTGCATCAGCGCGCTGTAGCCGCCATCGAAGGGCTTCTCGCCGGTCAGCAACTGGTACAGCAGCACGCCGGCGGCCCAGATATCGGCGCGGGCATCCACCGGTTCCCCGCGCAACTGCTCGGGGGCCATGTAGCTCGGCGTGCCCATCACGGTGCCGACCTGGGTCATGGTCGAGCTTTCGATCCGGGCGATGCCGAAATCCGCGATCTTCACCTGCGGGCCGGATGGATCGTCCGCCGTCAGCATGATGTTGGCCGGCTTGATGTCCCGGTGCACCACGCCGCGGCCATGCGAATAGGCCAGCGCGCCGAGGATCTGGTCCATCAGCCGGACCACTTGCGCCACCGGCATACGTTCCCCGCGGTCCATCACGCCTTTCAGCGTGCCGCCCTCGACCAGCTCCATGACGATCCAGGCGGTGTCGGCGTTCTCGCCATAGTCGAAGACGGCGACGATGTTGGGGTGGGACAGGCGCCCCGCGGCCTGTGCCTCGCGCCGGAAGCGAGCATGGGCCTCCCGCGCCTCCGCATCGTCGCCGGCGGGCAGGCGCACCAGCTTTACCGCGACGCGTCGTTCGATCATGCGGTCGAAGGCGTCGATCACGGTGCCCATGGCACCAGCGCCGAGCGTGCCGCGCGCCTCGTACTTGCCCGTCAGCTCGCTCGGCAGCATCAGCCGCAATCTCCCTGTCGCCGCCGCCCATGCCGGCTCCCTGCCGGAACCATAAGACGGGCCGCGCCTTGCAGGAAGCGTTAGACCAACGGTCGCTGTCAGCAACTCGTTGGTTTTTGCCTTCTTTCATGCGCCGGGCACGGCCTTCGGCTGCTGGGCTACGCGCTACAAGGCGCGGCGGCCATTCGGCCGCTCACCCGCTTTCGGCGGGCGCCGGGCAACAGTCAGACCACGCCGTCGCCGCGGCTCAGCACAACGTCGCAGTGTGTCAGGTTCGGCATCTCGGCCGCCGTCACCGGGGTCAGCACGCCCTGGCGCTCGATGCGCTGGCAGCGGAAGCCGAGCGATACGATCCAGTTCGCCAGCTCCGCCACATCGCCGCGGGCGGCCAGCATGGCGGGCGACCATTCCATCACCACCACCAGCTTCGGCGAGCGTTCCATGATCTGCTGCGCGCCGAGCAGGACCAGCCCCTCCGTGCCTTCCGAATCCATCCGCAGCAGGTCGAGCACCGGCACATCGGCCAGCGCATCGTCCAAGCGGGTGGCGGGGACGGCGAAGCTCTCGGTGTAGCTCGCCGCCGCCAAAGCAATCGCCAGATGCGCGCTGCCGGCCTGGGACGGGTCGGCGGCGAAATGCACATCGCCGGGGGCGTGCAGCACCGCCACCTCGCGCAGCGTCACCCGATCCATGAATCGGTTGCTGGCCAGGGTGTTGCGCAGCAGGGGCAGAACCTTGGGATAGGGCTCGAAGGCATGGATGTGGCCGGTGGGGCCCACCGCCTCCGCCATCACCAGCGTGTGGAAGCCGAGGCTGGCGCCGACCTCCGCCACCTGCATCCCGGGCTTCAGGACACGGCGCAGCACCGCCTCCACATGCGGCTCCCACGTCCCGCTCAGGATGATCTCCGGCGTCATTCCGGCATCACCGCCAGGAAGGAAGATCTTGCGGCCGAAGTGGGTGAGGCCCAAACCCACCCCATTGCCCAGATAATACCAGTCGCTCCGACGGCGGAGCCGCGCACGCAGCAGGGAAAGCAACTTGTCGAGCATGGAGCCCCGTCCTGGTTCGGACCCCCATCGCACCCAGCCCGGCGGGATGCAACCGTTGCGCGAGGTTACGATCGAGCGGTTGGGCTCGGCCGGGGATGGCGTGGCGGAGACGCCGGAAGGCTCGCTTTTCGTGGCCGGGACCCTGCCGGGCGAACGCATCACCGCGCGCCCCGTCGGCAAGCGCGGCGAGGGCCAGGCGGCGGATGCGGTGGAGATCCTGGCGGCCAGCCCGGATCGTGTGGTGCCCCCCTGCCCGCATTTCCTGACCGAATGCGGCGCCTGCGCGCTGCAGCATTGGGCGATGCCCGCCTATGCCGCATGGAAACGCGCTCGGCTGGTGGAGGCGCTGGAGCGGGCGGGACAGCCTGGGGTCGCGGTGGCGGAGATGGTGATCGCGGCGCCGAATACCCGCCGCCGCGCCGACCTGGCGCTGAAGCGGCTGCAGGGCGGCGCGATGGCGCTGGGCTTCCATCAGCGCGGCAGCGCCGCGGTGGCGGACCTGTCCACCTGCCATGTGCTGGACCCGGCGCTGGTGGCGCTGTTCCGGCCGCTGCGCGAGTTGCTGCGGCGGATGCCGGCGCTGAAGCGGGAAGGCTCGGCGGTGCTGAACCTGCTGGATAGCGGGCCGGACCTGCTGCTGCGGACGGATGGTCCGATCGATGCCTCCCAGCGCGCCATGCTGGCCGCCTTCGGCACCACGCATGGCATTCCGCGCGTTGCCTGGGCGCTGAAGGACGGCGTGGTGGAGAATGCGGCGCAGGCCGGGCCGGTGTTCCTGAACCTGTCCGGCGTGCGGGTGGCGCCGGCGCCGGGCGCCTTCCTGCAGGCGGCGCCGGAGGGGGAGGCGGCGATCATCGCGGCGGTGTTGGCAGGGCTTGCGTCGCAAAAGCTGCCGGTGCGGGCGCGCATCGCGGATCTCTATGCCGGCATCGGCACCCTGTCCTTCCCGCTTTCCGCCCGGGGCCGCGTCGCGGCCTATGAGGGGGATGCGGCGGCTGTCGCCACGCTGGATGCGGCGGCGCGCAAGGCCGGCGGCCAGGTGGAGGCGATTCGCCGCGACCTCGCCTATCGCCCGCTGCTGCCGGCCGAACTGAACCGCTTCGGCGCGGTGGTGCTGGACCCGCCCTATAATGGCGCGGTGGAGCAGGTGGCGCAGATCACCCGCAGCACGGTGGCGGTTGTGATCTATGTTTCCTGCAACCCGGTGGCGCTGGCGCGCGATGCGGCTTCGCTGGTGAAAGCCGGGTTCAAGGTGACCTCCGCCGTGCCGGTGGACCAGTTCCGCTGGTCGCCCCATCTGGAATCGGTGGTCAGCTTCCGGCGCTGATCCAGGCACGCTCACGAAAGATCGTTGCGCTGGGCGGGCGGTGGGGGCTTGCAACGCCTCCCCCGCATCCAAACTGACGGCCTGGACGAAGCGGGAGACTTCCATGGACCGACGCCATCTGATTATGGGCGCCGCCGGCGCACTGGCCGCCCCGGCGCTACTGCGTGGCGCTCCGGCCTCGGCACAGGGCACCCCGGCGCAGGGCGCCCCGGCCCCGGCGCAGCCAGCCCCGCTGGTCCAGGCGCCGGGCTTTTTCCGCACCCGCATTGGCGCCCGCACCGTGACCATGCTGCATGATGGCAGCCGCGCCGTTCCGCTGGCGCAGGGCCTGGTGCCCGCCACGCCGCTGGCGGAGGTGCAGCGCGTGCTGGCCGAGAGCTTCCTGCCCACCGATACCTTCCGAATCCCCTTCACCCTGACCTGCCTGGAGACGCCGAACGGCCTGGTGCTGTTCGATACCGGCAATGGCGCGCAGCCGGCGGGGTCGCCGGTTGGCCTGCTCGGCGCCAATATGCGGGCGGCAGGGCTGGACCCGGCGCGCGTGACCACCCTGGTGTTCAGCCATTTCCACGGCGACCATGTGAACGGCCTGCTGAACGCCGATGGCAGCGCCGCCTTCCCGAACGCGGAAATCGTGGTACCGGAGGCTGAATGGGCCTGGTGGAACGACACCGGCAATGAGGGCCGCACGCCGCAGGGCCAGCGCGGCAATTTCGCCAATGTGGCGCGGCGCTTCGCACCCTATCGGGGCAAGGTGCGGCAGATCGCCGGTGGGGCGGAGCCGGCACCGGGTGTCACCGCCATCGCCGCGCATGGCCATACGCCGGGGCACACCATCTATCGGATCGCCGATGGCGCGGACCAGATGATCTTCCTGGCGGATCTGACCAACCGTCCCGAGCTGTTCGCCCGCCGGCCGGATTTCCACCTGTCCTTCGATTTCGACGGCGCGGCCGCGGAGGCCACGCGGCGGCGGGTGCTGGACATGGTGGCGACCGACCGCATCCGGATCAGCGGCTACCACTTCCCCTTCCCCGCCATCGGCCACATGGCGAAGGAAGGCCAGGGCTACCGCTTCGTGCCCGCCGATTGGGCCGCTTCCATCTGAGGGAGATGACCGTGATCGATCGCCGCACCCTGCTGGCCGCCGGCACCGCCGCCGTGCTCGCCCCTGCCCTGCCCGCCGCCGCCCAGACCCCCGCCATCACCCCCGCATTCCGCCATGTGATGGTGGGCGGGCTGCGCGCCACCGTGGTGAATGACGGTGCCGCAACCCGGCCCGATGTGACCCAGGGCTTCGTCGTGAACGCCCAGCCCGCGCAGATTTCAGCCGCGCTGGAGGCAGCGGGCCAGCCGGGCCCGGCGCTGGTGAACCCCTACAACGTCACCATCATCCGCACTCCCGCTGGGCTGGTGGCGCTGGATGTCGGCACCGGCGCGACGCCGGCGCTGATGGTCAACATGCGCAACGCCGGGCTGGACCCGGCGGAGGTGGTGCTGATCGCCCATACGCATTTCCATGGCGACCATATCGGTGGACTGCTGGCCGCCGATGGCAGCGCCGCCTTCCCGAATGCGCGCATCGCCGTGCCGGAGGGCGAGTGGAATTTCTGGATGGATGCGGGCGAGGAAGCCCGCGCCACCCCGGCCCGCCGCCCCGGCTTCGCCAATGCCCGCCGCCGCTTCGTTCCCTATGAGGGCCGGATCACCCGTTTCGCGCCGGGGGCGCAGGTGGCGCCGGGCATCACTGCGGTCGCCACGCATGGGCATTCGCCGGGCCATGTCTCCTTCCTGGTGGCGGATGGGGCGGCGCAGTTGATGGTGATCGGTGATGCCATCACCACGCCGGCGCTGTTCCTGCCGAATCCGGACTGGTACCCGATCTTCGACATGGATCCGGCCATGGCGGTGGCGACCCGCAAGCGGCTTCTGGACCAGCTGGCGACCGACCGGATCGCGGTGGTGGGCTACCATTTCCCGATGCCGGCAACCGGGATCGTGGAGCGCGCCGGCACCGGCTACCGGCTGGCGCCGCTGGCCTGAGCAGGCGCCAGCGTCGTTTCCGATGCGTCAGGCGATTCCGCCTGACCTGAAAATGCCTCAGCGCCCCAGGGCGTCCGGATTGACGCAGGCGCCCTCGGGCAGCGCCTCCCCGCGCAGCGCGGCCAGGACATGGATGGCGGCGGCTTTGGCGGTGGCGCTGCGGGCCACGGTGGTGGCCGCACCCATATGCGGGCTGAGCACGGTGTTCGGCGCGCCGACCAGCGGGTTGCTGCCCGGCGGCGGCGGCTCGCTTGACAGCACGTCGAGTCCGGCGCCGTAGATGCGGCCCTCGCGCAGCACCTCGGCCAGGGCGGCCTCATCGATCAGCCCGCCGCGGCCGGTGTTCACCAGGATCGCCTCCGGCCCCAGCAGCGCCAATTCGGCGGGGCCGATCATCTGGCGGGTCGCCGCGCTGAGCGGCGCGTGCAGCGAGACCACGTCGGACTGCGCCAGTAGCGCATGCAGCGACGGCGCCGCGGTGACCGGCGCGATATTGCCGTGCCGCGCCAGATTGGGGCTGTAGGCGCAGACCTTCATGCCGATCGCCAGCGCCATCCGCGCCAGGCCCTGCGCGATGCGCCCATAGCCGACCAGGCCGAGCCGCCTGCCATGCAGCTCCAGCCCGATGCGGGTGCGTTCCCAGCCGCCGGCCTGGGTCGCGGCGTTGTGCCGGGGGATGTTGCGGGCCACGGCCAGGATCAGGCCGAGGCTGTATTCCGCCACGGATTGCGCGTTGGCGCCCACCGCCGTCAGCACCGGAATGCCGCGCGCCGTGGCGGCGGGCACGTCGATCAGGTCGTAGCCGACCGCGGCGCGGGAGATCACCCGCAGTGTCGGGCAGCTTGCGATGGCGGCGCCGCCAATCGGCAGGAAGCGGGAGATCACGCCCTGCACCAGCTGGGTCGCCAGCTTCCGCTCCAGCTCCGCCCTGCCGCCTTCCGCGGTGACGAAATCCACCTGGCAGCCGGCTTCTTCCAGCAACGACAGGCCGGCGGGTTCGAGGCGCGGGGCGGTGACCAGGACATGAAAGCTCATGAAATGGGAATCGCCCAGCCGGACCGGTGGGTCAATACGCTGCCGCAGCCGAACCCGGCCCTGTCGCGCTGCGTTCCGGAAGCCCGCCAGACAGCAGGGTCGGGCGGCCGCGAAGGGAGGCTGACATCATGGCAAAGCAGCAGGCGAACCAGGACAAATCCAGCGGTGCCGAGGGACAGAAGGGCGTGTCACAGGAAACCGTGGGCGCGGGCAAGGACAAGGACCCGAACAACTTCGCCAACGACCCGGAGCGCGCGGCGGAAGCCGGCCGCAAGGGCGGGCAGTCCCGCAAGGGCTGACCTGTCGCGCCAGTCGTCTCACTGGTCGGACGCTGCGGCCGCCCGCGCCTGGGCCGCGGATCGGTCACGATCCGCGGGACGTGGTTTAACCGCGGCGCTTGAAGGTCAGCACCAGCACGTCACGCCAGGCCGGCCGCGCCGGATCATGCGGCGTCACCGGGGTGACGCCGTGCAGGATGCGGCGGTCATCTAGCAGCACGGCGTCCAGCGGATCGGTCAGGGTGAAGGCGCCGAGGCGGCGGCCCTCGGGGGCGGCGATTTCGGTGACGCCCTCATCCACGTTTTCGCGGCGGATCAGCAGGACCAGCACCCAATCCACACCATCCCGGTGCATGCCTTCCGGCGTCGGGCGGCCGACAGAATCGGGGGCGGCCTCGATGCGGAACTGGTGGGCCTCCACATGCCAGTCGCGGCCCGGATCGGCGCGGTCGAAGGCTTGGCGCGCCCATTCGGCGAGGCCGGCGAAGGCGGCACCCTGGGTGATGGCGGGGGGGATGGCCTCGAAATGGCGCTGCACGCCGCCATTCAGCGGGTTGTGATCCACCGCCTGGAAATGCGGCGCATCCGCCTCCCGCACCAGGCCCGGCGTGCCGGCGCGGGCGGAGAGCACGGCGTGACGGCGGCGGCGGTAGCGGCCGCCATCGGCCATGTGCTGGTCCCGCGCCATGCCATCCCAGCTTGCGGCTAAGGCGGCGAAATCAGCGAGGGCGGCAGCCGGGATCTGCGCCGCGGTCTCGGCGGCATACAGATGGATGAAACCCTCCTCGACCAGCGGAGGCAGCAGCTCGGTCGCGGGATCGGTGCTCATGCGGTGATGCTAGGCGCGTCTTCGGTCAGGAGCGATGCGCGAAAACTTCATCCCGGCTCTGCATCGGTGGCCTGTCAGACGTGGAAGCTCTCGCCGCAGCCGCAGCGGCCCTTCTCATTCGGATTGGTGAAGGTGAAGCCGGCGGACATGGCCTTCACCTCGTAATCCATGACGGTGCCGATCAGGAACAGGGTGGCCTTGCGGTCCACGACCACGGTCACGCCCTTGTCGGTCACGACCTCATCCCCCGGACCCGGGCCATCGACCCAGGTCAGGTCATAGGCCATGCCGGAGCAGCCCTTGGTCTTCACCGCCACGCGCAGCGTCTTGCCTTCCTCGCCGGCGGCGTACAGGGCGCGCAGGCGCTCGGCGGCGGCGTCCGACAGGCCCATCAGCGGCGGCAGGGCGCGGCGCGGGCGGGCTTCGGTGGTGGTGCTCATGCCGTGGGCCTCCCTTAGTACATGTTCAACGCGAGCCGCGCGTCTTCGCTCATCCGGCTCTGGTCCCAGGGCGGATCCCAGACGACCTCGACGGTGACGTCGGTGACGCCCGGCACGGCGCGCACCGCTTCTTCCGCCTGCGCCGGCAATTCCTGCGCCGAGGGGCAGGACGGGGTGGTGAGCGTCATCTCCACCTTCACATGGCCGTCATCGCCAATCTCAACGGCGTAGATCAGGCCGAGTTCGTAGATATCGACCGGGATCTCCGGGTCGAAGACGGTCTTGAGGACGGAGACCACCGCATCCTCATTCACCCGCACCGGCGGCTCCGTGCCACCGTCCGGGGTCCAGGCACCGTGGATGGGTGCTGTCGGGGTTTCACTCACTGCTCGCCTCCTTCGCGCCGCCATCCAGCGCCGCGTTCAGCGTGTGCCAAGCCAGCGTCGCGCATTTCACGCGGCTCGGAAAGTCATGCACGCCGGAGAGCGGGGCGAGGCGTTCCATGTCTTCCGCGATGTCGCCGCCGCAATCCGGGCAGACGCCGGTCATGGCCAATGCCCTGAAATTCTCCCCCATCTGCCGCGCCTGCGCCTGGGTCTTGCCCCTGACCGTATCGGTCATGAGGGAGGCGCTGGCCATGGAAATGGCGCAGCCGCGACCCTGGAACGCCGCATCCTGGATATGGCCATCCGGGGCGAGTTTTACGAACAATTCCATCCGGTCGCCGCACATCGGGTTGTCCCCGCGCGCGGTGCGATCCGCATCATCCAGCCGCTTGAAATTCCGCGGCTTGCGGCCGTGATCGAGGATGACTTCCTGGTACAGGTCACGCAGGTCGTCGAACAAGCCGCCACTCATCGGAAGAACTCCCGCGCCTGGTGCAGCGCATCGGC
This sequence comes from Falsiroseomonas sp. E2-1-a4, assembly GCF_051433165.1. Lineage (NCBI taxonomy): Bacteria > Pseudomonadati > Pseudomonadota > Alphaproteobacteria > Acetobacterales > Roseomonadaceae > Falsiroseomonas > Falsiroseomonas sp. E2-1-a4. Next base: position 197,590 of record NZ_JBHMFS010000006.1, read on the forward strand.
CAGCAGATCGACCTCCGCCGGCGTGGTGTAGAGGCCGAAGGAGGCGCGGCAGGTGCTTTCCACATCGAAGCGCGCATGCAGCGGCTCCGCGCAATGGCGCCCGGAGCGGACGGCGATGCCGGCGCGGTCCAGCAGCGTCGCCACGTCATGCGCATGGGCCGTGTCGATCGCGAAGGCGAAGACGCCGCCACGGTCCTGCGCGCGGCCAAGCAGGGTCACGCCCTCGATCTGCGGCAGGCGGGCCATGGCGCGATCGACCAGGGCGCGCTCATGCGCCTCAATGGCCGGCATGCCGATGGCGGTGACATAGTCGATGGCGGCGTGCAGGCCGATCGCCTCGATGATCGGCGGCGTGCCGGCCTCGAACTTTGCGGGATAGGGCGCCCAGACCGAACGCTCGAAGGACACTTCCGCGATCATGTCGCCGCCGCCGAGGAAGGGGGGCATCGCCTCCTGCAAGGCGCCCTTGGCGTAGAGCACGCCGATGCCGGTCGGGCCGTATAGCTTGTGCCCCGTGAAGACGTAGAAATCCGCGTCGATCTCGCGCACATCGACGCGGCGATGCACGGCGGCCTGGCTGCCATCGAACAGCACCTTCGCACCCGCCTCATGCGCCATGCGCGCAATCTGCGCGGCCGGCGTCACGGTGCCGAGCACGTTGGACATATGCGTCACCGCCACCAGACCGACCTTGCCATCGGCCAGCTTGGCCGCGAGGTCGTCGAGGTCCAGCTCGCCGCTATCGGTGATGCGGCACACCCGCAGTTCGATGCCGACGGCGTCGCGCGCCATCTGCCAGGGCACGATATTGGCGTGGTGCTCCATCTCGGAAATCACCACGGCCTGCCCCGGCTTCATCACGCCGCGGCCGTAGCTGTATGCAACGAGGTTGATGGCGTTGGTGCTGCTGCCGGTGAAGATGATTTCGCGCGCATCGCCGGCGTTCAGGAAACGCGCGACGGCGCCGCGCGCGGCCTCAAAAGCTTCCGTGGCCTGCTCGCTCATGTGATAGGCGCCACGATGGACGTTGGCGTAGGCCGTCTCCATCATCCGCACCATCGCGCCGATCACCTGGCGCGGCTTCTGGGCGGAGGCGCCGCTGTCGAGGAAGGTGAAGGGTTTGCCGCGCACCTTCTCCGACAGGATTGGGAAATCTGCCCGCACCGCATCCAGGTTCAGCATCGGTGCGACATGTCCGTCCATCACGCGACCTCAATCCCACCCTTGATGCCCTGGCGCTGCCACCAGCCGGTGACGGCGCGCGACAGCGCATTGCGGATCGCCTCATCCTCAACCGCTTCCACCGCTTCCGTCAGGAAGGCCTCGACCAGGATGGCCCTGGCCTGTTCCAGCGGGATGCCGCGGGAGCGCAGGAAGAAGATCTGCTCGGCGTCCAATTCGCCCACCGTGGCGCCGTGGCTGCACTTCACGTCATCGGCGTAAATCTCAAGCTGCGGCTTGCTGTCGATCTCGGCTTCGGGGGACAACAGCAGCGCCTGATTCATCTGGTAGCCATCGGTCTTCTGCGCCACCTGGCGGACCAGGATCTTGCCCTGAAACACGCCACGCGACTTGCCCGACAGCACCGTCTTGTAGGTCTGCCGCGACGAGCAGTTGGGCGCCGCGTGGTCCAGCGACGTGGTGGTGTCCGCATGCTGGCCATCGGCCAGAAGCTGCACGCCGTTCATGTGGCACTCGGCCTTGGGGCCGCACAACGCCACATGAATCTCGTTGCGTGCCAGTCGCGCACCGCCATTCATGGTGAAGTTGTCGTAGGTGCCGCCGGCCTGAACGCGGGCATAGACGGTGGACAGGAAGAAGGCATCGCGGCCTTCCTGCTGCAGCCGCCCGTGATTCATTCGCGCGCCTTCCGCCACCTCGATCTCGAAGACCGGGTTGTGCAGGTAGCGCGCGGTGGCGGGGCCGGACGCGGTCTCGACCAGGGTCAGCGAGGCGTTGGCGCTGAGCCGCACCAGATGGCGCGGGTGGAAGGCGGGCGCGCGTTCGCTTTCGGTGGCGAAGGAGAACAGCTCCAGCACGCCGGCCTCGACACCCTCCGGTACCGTCACCACCAGGCCGTCCTCGAACAGCATGCCATTCAGCGCGGCCAGCGCCTGTTCCTCCGGCCGCACCAGCGCGCCGAGGCGGGATTCGAGGCGCGGCAGCGCGGCGGCCAAATTCTCCACCGCATAGGCCAGTCCAGCCAGCGCCGAGAGGTCCGCGCGGAAGCGGCCATCGATGAAGACGGCGCGCGGGTTCTCCGCCGGCGGCAGGGCCAGCGCATCATCCACTCCGGTCAGCGGCTCGCCGAAGACGCTGGCATTGACCGCGGCGAGGTCGGTGTATTTCCAGGCCTCGACGCGCCGCGTCGGGAAGCCCTGCGCGCGGAAGGCGGCGGCGCTGCGGTCGCGCAGCGCCTCCACCCAGGGAAGCTGCGCGCCGGGCAGCCGCCCGCGCAGCCCTTCGTGCCGGCCGAGGAAGGCGGCGGGGCCGGTGCTGCTGATCGCCGTCATGCCGCGGCCGCCTCGATGGCGCCGTAGCCGGAAGCTTCCAGTTCCTGCGCCAGTTCCGGCCCACCGGACTTCACGATGCGGCCGGCGGACAGCACATGCACGCGGTCCGGCACGATGTGGTTCAGCAGGCGCTGGTAATGGGTGATGACGAGCGCAGAGAAGTCCGGCCCGCGCAGGCTGTTCACCGTATCCGACACCAACTTCAGCGCATCGATGTCGAGGCCGCTATCGGTCTCGTCCAGCAGCGCCAGCTTCGGCGTCAGCAGCGCCATCTGCAGCATCTCGTTGCGCTTCTTCTCGCCGCCGGAGAAGCCGACATTCACCGGGCGCTTCAGCATGTCGTCCGACATGTTCAGCACCTTCATGCGGGCGCGCGCCAGCTTGAGGAACTGGATGGCGTCGATCTCCGCCTCGCCCTTCGCGCGACGCACCGCGTTCAGCGCCGTGCGCAGGAAGTTGGCATTGCCCACGCCCGGCAATTCCACCGGCGCCTGGAAGGCCAGGAACACGCCGGCCACGGCGCGCTCCTCCGGCTCCATCGCCAGCAGGTCGAGGTCGCCGAAGGTGACGGAGCCTTCCGTCACCTCATAGCCCTCGCGCCCCGCGAGCACGTAGCTCAGCGTGGATTTGCCGGAGCCGTTGGGGCCCATGATGGCGTGGATTTCGCCCGACGGGATGGTCAGGTTCAACCCATTCAGGATCTGCTTGCCGTCGACCGTGGCGTGCAGGTTTTCAATTTTCAACATGATTAGCCCACCGAACCTTCAAGACTGATCTGCAGCAGCTTCTGCGCTTCCACGGCGAATTCCATCGGCAGCTCCTTCAGCACCTCGCGGCAGAAACCGTTGACGATCATGCCAACCGCATCTTCCTGCGTCAGGCCGCGGGAGCGGCAGTAGAACAGCTGGTCCTCGGCGATGCGGCTGGTGGTGGCTTCGTGCTCCACCTTCGCCGTCATGCAGCGATTCTCGATATACGGCACGGTATGCGCCCCGCACTGGTCACCGATCAGCAAACTGTCGCACTGCGTGAAGTTGCGCGCGCCGGACGCCTTCGGGCTGATCTTCACCAGGCCGCGATAGGTGTTCTGCCCAAAGCCGGCGCTGATGCCCTTGCTCACGATCGTGCTGCGCGTGCGCTGGCCGATGTGAAACATCTTCGTGCCGGTATCGGCCTGCTGATGGTTGTTGGTGATGGCGACGGAGTAGAACTCGCCAACGCTGTCATCGCCGATCAACAGGCAGGACGGGTACTTCCAGGTGATGGCTGAACCGGTCTCCACCTGCGTCCAGGACACCTTGCTGCGCTTGCCACGGCAGGCGGCGCGCTTGGTGACGAAGTTGTAGATGCCGCCCTTGCCATCCGCATCGCCCGGATACCAGTTCTGGACGGTGCTGTACTTGATGCTGGCGTCATCAAGCGCCACCAGCTCCACCACCGCCGCATGCAGCTGGTTCTCATCCCGCATCGGCGCCGTGCAGCCTTCCAGGTAGCTGACCGTGCTGCCCTCATCGGCGATGATCAGCGTGCGTTCGAACTGCCCCGTGCTCTTCGCATTGATGCGGAAGTAGGTGGACAACTCCATCGGGCACCGAACGCCCTTTGGAATATAGACGAAGCTGCCATCGGTGAAGACGGCGCTGTTCAGCGCGGCATAGTAGTTGTCGCCCTGCGGCACGACGGAGCCGAGATACTGCTTGATCAGCTCGGGATGCGTCTGCACCGCTTCGCTGATCGCACAGAAGATGATGCCGTCCTTCGCCAGGCGCTCCTTGTAGGAGGTGGCGACGGAAACGCTGTCAAACACCGCATCGACGGCGATAGGCATGCGCCCGCTGTCGGAGGGGCTGTCGCCCGCGCCTTCGACGCCGGCCAGAATCGCCTGCTCCTTCAGCGGAATACCGAGCTTGGCGTAGGTCTTCAGCAGTTCCGGATCGACCTCATCCAGCGACTTCGGGCCCTGCTTCGGCGCGGCGTAGTAGAAGGCGTCCTGGAAATCGATCGGCGGATGCTTCACGGCGGCCCAGTGCGGTACTTCCATGGTCAGCCAATGGCGATAGGCCTTCAGCCGCCAGTCGAGCAGCCAGGCGGGCTCCTTCTTCTTCGCACTGATGAAGCGAACGATATCCTCGTTCAGCCCCTTGGGCGCGAAGTCCATCTCGATATCGGTCTCGAAGCCCCACTTGTACCCGCCGTCATTGACGGCCTGGACGGCTTCGATGGTCTCGGTGACGGCTGCCATAGCGGCTGATCCTACTCGGCGACGAGAACGGGCTGCAGTGCGGCAGCCTGACGGGGTACGGGCGGGGAGGCGATTTCGCTGACCATGATGGCCGAGAGCGCACCGCGAATGGCGGCATTCACCGGGTCCCAGCGGCCGCGGACGGGGCAGGTATTCTCGGCCTCACACAGGCCGAAGCCGCCATCGACACAGGCGGTCAGGGCGATCGGGCCATCCACCGCCACGATCACTTCGGACAGGCCGAGGGAGGCGAGCGGGCGCAGCAGGCGGTAGCCGCCGCGGGCACCGCGCAGCCCCTCGACAAGACCTGCCTGGGACAGCATCTTCAACACCTTGGCGACCGTGGGCTCGGCAATGCCGGTGCCGGCGGCGAGTCCAGGTGCGGTCTGCACCCCACCCTCTGCCTCCAGCCGGGACAGTACCACCACGGCGTAGTCGGTGAATTTCGAGACCCGCAACACCCGGCGGAAACTCCCTTGCCCTGTTGAAAGGGGACCCATTGGGTCCGGATTGCAGATGCGCCCGCCCCCCCTGACTGTCAAGGCGGGGGCGGCTTGCGGCGGGGGGATTCGGGCGGCACGATCCGGGCTTCGCAGACTGGGATACCGAAGCCATGCCGATGCTGCAGACCGACGATGGGGTGAGCCTGCATTACGAGGAGGCCGGCAGCGGCACGCCCATGGTCTTCGTGCATGAATATGCCGGCGACCATCGGTCCTGGGAGGCGCAGCTGCGCTTCTTCTCCCGCCGCTATCGCTGCATCACCTATGCCGCCCGGGGGTATACGCCATCCGAAGTGCCGTCGGACCCGACGAAGTACAGCCAGGACCGGGCGACGGATGACATCGCCGCCGTCATCAAGGCGCTGGGCCTCGGGCCGAGCCATGTAGTGGGACTGTCCATGGGCGGCTTCGCCACGCTGCATATGGGGCTGCGGCACCCCGGCTTGGCCCGCAGCCTGGTCGCAGCCGGCGTCGGCTATGGCGCCGCGCCGGGCAAGACCGCGCAGTTCCATGCGGAGACGGACGCCGCCATCGCCCGCATCCGGGCAGAGGGGATGGACAAATTCGGCCTGACCTACAGCCGCGGCCCGACCCGCCTGGTGTTCGAGGAGAAGGATCCGCGCGGCTATGCCGAGTTCCAGGCGCAGCTTTGCGAGCACAGCACCGAGGGCTCCGCGCTGACCATGAACGGCGTGCAGCGCCGCCGGCCCAGCCTCTTCGACCTGGAGGCGCAGTTCCGGGCGATGACGGTGCCGACGCTGGTGATCGCGGGCGATGAGGACGACCCGACGCTGGAGGCCAGCATATACCTGAAGCGCACCATTAATAGCAGCGCGCTGCTGGTCATGCCGAAATGCGGTCACACCATGAATTTGGAGGACCCGGACGCCTTCAACCGCGCGGTGCTGGACTTCGTGACCCAGGTGGATTGCGGCCGCTGGACCAACCGCATCCCGGCCAGCCTGGCCGGCGGCATCATCGCGGCGGCGGAGAAGTAGCGGCCCTAGGCCTGGCGCAACCCCTCAACGCGGCGGAGCTGATAGGCCTCGATCGCCCGCGCCATGGGCAGGCGCGGGTCGAAGCGAAGATGAGTGAGGGAGACGTAAGCCGCATGGCCCGTCTCATCCACCCCGAAATCGAGCTTGCAGACGATGCCGCCCTCGTCGCCCGCGTAGCTGATCGCCACGATGCGGCAGGTGGGGGCGAGCTTCATCTTCGGGCTTTGCTGCCGGAGCATGGCGAGCAGCTCCGGCGTCGGCCGCGCCGGCAGCGGCAGCGCGGCCTCGATCTGCGCCTGCAGCCGGCCGGTGGCTTCGCTATCGTCGATCACCCCGGCCGGCCCTTTGCTCTCAGATCTGCACGCGGCCGGCGGCGGCGGCGGCGAGGGGTTCCTTCCAGATCACCTCAGCCGGCGTCACTTCCTTGGACAGGCGGTTCATGCCGCGCAGCTGGTCGATGGCGAGCTGGATGTTGCTGACGCTATCGGGCGTCAGGTTCATCTTGTACTCGACCTTGGTCATCAGCTCCGCGATGAAGGCACGGTCCTGGCGCAGGAACCGGGCAACCTGGGCGGCGGCCTCGGTGGGGTTCGAGGCGATGTATTCCTGCGCCTGGATCAGCGACCGCATCAGGCGTGTCGTCGCCTCCATGTTCGACTGCGCCCAGCCCTTGTTCATGTAGACGAAGTTGCGGACGATCTGGATCTGCTCGTTGGAGACGAGGATCTTGGTGTTGGGGATGGCGCGCATGGCCCGCGTCGGCCACGGCTCCCACACCGCGAAGGCGTCGATATTGCCGCGCTCCAGCGCCGCCACCATCTCCGGCGCCTCGACATTGACGATTGTGTAGTCGGCCGGGTTCAGGTTGAGCTTGGAAACCACGGACAGCCAGAAGGTCTCGCTGCCGGTGCCGCGGGCGACGCCGACCTTCTTGCCCTTCAGGCCTTCCATATTCTCGATATTGCGGCCGAGCACGCTGATCCAGCGCAGCAGCGCGGTGCCCTCGGCCACCGCCACGACATTCGGATCCACCAGATGCGCGGAGACGCCGGCCTGTTCCGCGCCATAGGCGGAGTTGATCTGGTTGCCGATCAGGAAGGCGATCATGGCGGAGCCGGAGGGGCCGGTGTTGACCGTCACGTCCAGCCCGTTGCGGGTGAAGAAGCCACCCTCCCGCGCGACGTAGTAGGGCGCGAAGGACGGGTCCACGCCGGTGGCGATGGTCATCTTGATCGGCGCGTTCTGGGCGAAGGCGGGGGCGGCAAGCGCCGCGCCACCGGCGGCGAGAAGGGTTCGGCGAAGCATGTTCTTGTTCTCCCTGTTTGTCACATGGTCGGGTTGAAGCGGCCCGCAAAGGCGCGGATCAACAGGCGAAAGACGCGGTCCGTCGCGAAGCCGAGCAGGCCAAGCGAGATGAGGGCCACGAAGATGTCCTCCACCTGCATGAACAGCCGGGCATCCCACAGCATCTTGCCAAGGCCATCATTGCTGGCGACGAGCTCCGCCGCCACGATGGTGACAAAGGCATTCGCCATGGCCAGCCGCATGCCGGTGAGAATGTAGGGCACCGTCGCCGGCAAAGCGACGAGGGCGAAGACCTGCAGTTTGTTGGCGCCGAGGCACTGCGCCGCCCGGATCTTGTCGCGGCCCACGGCGCCGACGCCGGCCGCCGTGGCGATGATCACGACGAAGACGGTGGTATAGGCGATCAGGAAAATCTTGCTCTCCTCCCCGATGCCGAACCAGATCACGGAGACGGTGATCATCGCCACAGCGGGGATGAAGCGGAAGAATTCCGTCCAGGGCTCCAGCAGCAGCCGCACCGGCCGGAAGCTGCCGATCGCGAGGCCTACGGGGATGCCGATGGCGGAGCCGAGAAGGAAACCCTGGATGATGCGGCGCATCGAGGCCCAGACGGATTCCTGCAGCAGCCCTTCCTCCAGCAGCACCCAGCCACGCTCGAAGACCGGGAAGGGCGAGGGGAACAGCACGGAGCTGACCAGGTACTGCGACGCCAGGTGCCAGATCACGAACAGCAGCGCGAAGCCCAGCACATAGCCGATGACGGTGGCGGATCGGGTGTTCATCATCGCGCCGGTCATTGAGGATGGATCTCCGCATGAATCAGCTCATGCACCTGGCGGAAGCTGGCCATGAACCCGTCCGAGGTGCGTTCGCGCGGGTAGGGCAGGTCGATCGGCACCACCGCCTTCAGCGTGCCGCCCGGCCCGCGCTTCATCACGCCGACACGGGTGGCGAGCGCGCAGGCTTCCTCGATGTCATGGGTAATGAACAGCACCGTCTTGCGGTTCTCCGACCAGATACGGGACAATTCGCCCTGCAGCACGGCCCGCGTCATCGCATCCAGCGCGCCGAAGGGCTCGTCCATCAGCAGCATGCGCGGGTCGTTGGCCAGCGCGCGGGCAATCTGGATGCGCTGCTTCATGCCGCCCGAAAGCTCGGAGGGGTGCTTGGACCCCTGCCCGGTCAGGCCGACCATGTTGAGGAAGCGATCGGCAATGGCGCGCCGCTCGCTGCGGCCCATGCCGCGCAGGCGCAGACCGAAGGCGATGTTGTCGCGCGCCGTCAGCCAGTCATACAGGCTGTCATGGCCCTGGAAGACCACGCCGCGATCGGCGCCCGGGCCGCGGACGGGCTTGCCCTCCAGCCGGATCTGACCAGCGGTGGGTGTGTCGAACCCCGCCAGCATGTTCATCACCGTGGTCTTGCCGCAACCCGAGGTGCCGAGAAGGCAAAAAAACTCGCCTTCCGACAACTCCAGGTTGAAGTCGCGCACGGCCTCATAGGCGCCGGTGCGCCCGCGGAAGGTCATGCCGACCCCATCCAGCTCCACGAACCCCACCATGTCCCCCACTTGTATCCAGGCTTGAGTTTACGGCACCGCCGAGATGCGGCAACCCGGCTTCACGCCCCTTCGGCAGGGGATTAGAAGCGGGCTGCATGGATAGGAGGCAACGGGATGATGCTCGAAGGCAAGGTGGCAATCGTCACCGGGGCGGGCGGCGGCATTGGGCGGGAGATTGCACTCGCCATGGCGCTGGCCGGCGCCTCCGTCGTGGTGAACGACATCGGCGCGAGCCTGACGGGCGAAGGCCCGACCTCCGCCACCCCCGGCGAGCAGACGGTGGCCATCATCCACCAGCGCGGTGGCAAGGCGGTGGCAAATACCGACAGCGTGGCGGAATGGGGCAGCGCGCAGCGGATCGTGGCGCAGGCGATGGACGCCTTTGGGCGCATCGACATCGTGGTGAACAATGCCGGCATCCTGCGCGACCAGATCTTCCACAAGATGTCGCCGGAGGAATGGCTGGCGGTCATCAATGTGCATCTGAACGGGTCGTTCTTCGTCAGCCGTGCCGCGGCGGAGCAATTCCGCAAGCAGGGCAGCGGCGCCTATGTGCACATGACGTCCACCTCCGGCCTCATCGGCAATTTCGGCCAGGCGAATTATTCCGCGGCGAAACTCGGTGTGGCGGCGCTGTCGAAGTCGATCGCGCTGGACATGCAGCGGTTTGGCGTGCGGTCCAATTGCATCGCGCCGTTTGCGTGGTCGCGAATGACCAGTTCCATCCCGTCCTCGACCGAGGCCGAGAAGGCGCGCGTGGCGCGGTTGCAGCAGATGACACCGGACAAGAATGCGCCGCTGGCGGTGTTCCTGGCCTCAGACGCGGCGAAGGACGTGACGGGCCAGATTTTCGCGGCGCGGCACAATGAGCTGTTCCTGTTCAGCCAGCCGCGCCCGATCCGCTCCACGCATCGCGGTGAGGGCTGGACGCCGGAGACGATCGCCGAGACCGCCCTGCCCGCTCTGCGCAGCCATTTCCTGCCGCTCGATCGCTCCGGCGACGTGTTTTCCTGGGATCCCGTCTGATGGATTTTTCGCTCACCGAGGAACAGGTTGCGTTCCAGGATTCCGTCCGCCGCTTCGCCGAGCAGCACCTGGCCAAGGACGCGCTGGCCCGCGCGCATGATGAGCGCTTCCCCTGGGATGTCGCCAAGCTGATGGCGGAGAACGGGCTGTTCGGCATCATGGTGCCGGAAGCCGATGGCGGCCAGGGTGGCACGCTGTTCGACGCGATCCTGGCGATGGAACAGATCGCCTATGTCTGCCCGCGCAGCGCGGATGTGCTGCAGGCCGGCAATTTCGGCGCTTTTCGCACCTTTGCCGAATACGCCACGCCGGACCAGAAGACGCGCTACTTCGAACCGCTGCTGCGCGGCGAGACCATCGCGGCCGTGGGCATGACGGAGCCGGATGCCGGTTCCGCCCTGACCGACCTCAAGACCACCGCGACAAAGGTCGAAGGCGGCTACCGCCTCAATGGCGGCAAGGTGTTCACCTCGAACACCGAGGATGCCGGCGTTTTTGTCATCTATTGCCGCTTTGGCCCGGGCGTGAACGGCATCGGCTCCGTGTTGCTGGAGCGCGGGATGGAGGGTTTTCGGCTCGGCCAGCCCAGCCGCTACATGAACGGCGAGACCTGGTGCGCGCTGTATTTCGACGATGTCTTCGTGCCCGACGCCAACCTGCTGCTGGGCGAAGGCGGATTCCGCAAGCAGATCGCGGGCTTCAATGTGGAGCGTGCGGGCAACACGACGCGGGCGCTGGCGCTCGGCGAATACTGTTTTCGGCAGGCCAAGGCGCATGCGGAACAGCGCAAGCAGTTCGGGCGGGCGCTGATGGAATTCCAGGGTCTGCAATGGAAGTTCGCGGAAATGCGCGTCGCGCTGGATAGCGCGCAGCTGCTGCTGTACCGCGCCGCCGTGCGCGCCAAGGACGGGCTGCCGGATGCGCAGGACGTCGCGATGGCGAAGTACGCCTGCAACCAGGCGGGCTGGATGTGCTCGAATGAATCCATGCAGATCATGGGCGGCACGGGCTACAGCCAGGATTTGCTGATCGAGTATTGCGTGCGCAAGACGCGCGGCTGGATGATCGCGGGCGGCAGCCTGGAAGTGATGAAGAACCGCATTGCCGAGGGTGTCTTCGGCCGCAGCTTTTCGCAAAGGCCGCCCAAGTGACGAAGCTGGCGCAGGCGCTGCTCAATCCGCGCCGCATCGCGCTGATCGGCGCCTCCGCCGACGAACAGCGACTGACGGCGCGGCCGCAGCGCTATCTGCGCCGGCATGGATTCACCGGAGAATTGTTCCCGGTGAATCCGCGGGCGGCGGAGGTATTGGGCGAGCGCGCCTATGCCTCGCTGGCTGACATCCCGGGCGAGATCGACTTTGCTTACATTCTGCTCGGCACGGACAACGTCGAGGCGCATGTTGTGGCCTGTGCCGCGCGCGGCATTCCGGTGGCCTGCGTGCTGGCCGATGGGTTTGCGGAAGCGGGTCCGGAAGGTGCGGCCCTCCAGGCGCGCGTGCTGGCCGCGGCGCAGGCCAGCGGGCTGCGGCTGCTCGGGCCGAATTCCATGGGCGTGGTCAACCTGCATGCCCGCACGGCGCTGACCACCAATGCGGCGCTCGAAGCCGAGGATCTGCCAGCCGGGCGCGTGGCACTCGTCTCGCAGTCCGGTTCCATGATGGGGGCGCTGCTGTCGCGCGGCGCGGCGCGGGGCTTGGGCTTCTCGCATCTGATCGGCACGGGGAACGAGGCGGATCTGACGGCCGGGGAGATCGCCTCCCTGCTGCTGGATGATCCGCATGTGGATGCGGTCGCGCTGTTCCTGGAAGCGATCCGTGCGCCGGAACAGATGGCCGCCGCTGCCGCCAAGGCGCGCGAGCTGCGCAAGCCGATCATCGCGCTGAAGCTCGGCCGCAGCCCCTTTGGCGCGGAGCTTGCCACCAGCCATACCGGCGCCTTGGCCGGCAGCGATGCGGCGGCGGATGCCTTCTTCCGCGCGCATGGCATCCTGCGCGTCTCCATGCTGGAATCGCTGCTGGAACTGCCGCTGCTGGTCGCGGGGCGGCGCGCGCCGGCGCGCAACTACCGCGCCGTTAGCGTGATGACGACAACGGGCGGCGGCGGCGCCTTGGCCGTCGATGCGCTCGGCGTGCTGGGCATCGAGGCGCGCAAGCCGGATGCGAAGGCGGCCGCGAAGCTGGAGGCGGCGAATTTCAACGCACATGCGCGGCTGCTGGACCTGACCCTGGCCGGCGCACGGCCGGATCGCGTCATTGCCGCGCTGGATGCGCTGCGCGCAGCGGAAGATACGGGCCTGGTGCTGGCCGTCATCGGCTCCTCCGCCCAGTTCCGGCCGAAGGATGCGGTGGCGGGCATCGTCGAGGGGGTGAAGGTGCCGGGCAAGCCGGTGGCGGCCTTCCTGGCCCCGCAGGCCGAGGCGTCGCTGCGCCTGCTGGCGGAGGCCGGCATCGCCGCCTTCCGCACCGCCGAATCCGCGGCCGATTGCATCAATGCGTTCTGCGCCTGGCAGGCGCCGCGCGACATTGCCGAAATGGCCGCACCGGCCATCACCCTGCCGGCGCGGCCGGATGAGGCGGATGCGCGGGGGGTGTTCGCGGCGCTCGGGCTGGAATCGCCCTTCGCCGTCATGCAGGACACGCCGCCGGAGGGCATGCGTTACCCGGTTGCGCTGAAAATCCTCTCGCCGGATCTGGCGCACAAGACGGAGGTGGGCGGCGTCGCGCTGAACATCGCCGATGCGGCGGCACTGGCCGAGGCGGCGTCTGCCATGCGCGCGCGCGTCACCGCCGCGGCGCCGGGGGCGAAGATCACCGGGATGCTGGTGCAGCCCATGGCGAAGGGGCTGGCGGAGGCCATTCTCGGCTTCCGGCGGGACCCGGAGGTGGGACCGGTGGTGCTGCTGGGCGCCGGCGGCGTGCTGTCCGAACTGCATCGCGACATCGCGCTGCGCCTGGCGCCGGTGGACCTCGACACGGCGCGGGAGATGATCGCGGAGGTGCGCGCGCTGAAGCCGCTTTCGGGCTGGCGCAACCTGCCGCTCGGCGATCTGGAGGCGCTGGCGCAGGCCGTGGTCGCGGCGTCCCGCCTCGCTGCGGTGGAGCAGGTGGCGGAGGCGGAAATCAACCCGCTGATCGTCGGCAAGCCGGGCGAGGGCGTGACCGTCGCCGATGCCTGGCTGGTATTGCGCTAAACTGCGTGGGAGGCTGCGGCACATGGACACCGAAACCCTGATCCGCGGCCGCTACGGCGCGCTGCCCTTCGCCCCCCCCGCCGAAATCCCCGCCGGCCTGGCGATGCTGCTGGACCGGCGGGTGACCCGCAGTTACCGGCCGGACCCGGTGCCGGATGCGCTGCTGGACCTGGTGCTGGCCGGCGCGCAATCCGCGCCTGCGAAATCCGATTTGCAGCAATTCTCCATCCTGGTCACGCGGGATGCGGTGAAGATCGCGCAGGTGGCGGATGCGATCGGCACCATGCCCTGGATCAAGCAGGCGCCGGTGCTGCTGCTGTTCTGTGGCGACATCCGGCGCGGTCGGCAGATCTGCGCGGCGCATGGCCGCGAACACGCCAATGACAGCATCGACACTTTCCTGAATGCGAGCGCCGACGCGGCGCTGGCCATGGGCTTCGGCATCATGGCGGCGGAGGCCCTGGGCCTCGGTACCTGCCCGATCTCCTATGTCCGCAACAATCTGGCGCTGGTGCAGGGGCTGTTCGGGCTGCCGGAGGGGGTGTTCCCGCTGGCCGGGCTGACGCTCGGCTTTCCAGAGCGGCGCAACGAGACCTCGCCGCGGCTGCCGCCTTCCGTGGTGGTGCATCGGGAGGTGTATGACGATAGCGGCCTCGCCGCCGCGCTGCCCGGCTATGATGCGCTGCGCCCGCCGGGCAAGCCGCGCTATCCGGATGTGCATGGGCCGAAGGCGGAGGGCTGCACCTGGTCCGAGAATGCGGCGCGGCAGCTATCCGTGCCGGAGCGGGCCAATTTCCGCGCCTGGCTGGCGACGCGGGGCATCAACCTTGTCTGACCCGACAGCCGACAATCCCGGTGGCACCGGTGACCTGGTTCCGTCGCCCCGCAAGCGCACGGTGGTGCCGCGCCATGCGTCGAGCTTGATCGTCTGGCGGCAGGGCTCGGGCGAGCCCGAGATCCTGATGGGCATGCGCCACCCCAAGCACAAATTCATGCCCAGCATCCTGGTCTTCCCGGGCGGTCGCGTGGATCGGGGCGACCACGGCGTGAAGGCAGTTTCCGAGATGAAGCCGGAGACGTTTGGGTTGCTGGCGCAGCGGGCGAAACCCTCGCTGGCGCGGGCGCTGGGCGTGGCGGCCGTGCGCGAATTGTATGAGGAAACCGGGCTGCTGCTGGGTGAGCGGAAGGGGCAGAGGTTGCTCGCGGACCTCGCGCCGCTGGACTACCTCTGCCGCGCCGTGACGCCGACGACGCGCAGCATGCGCTTCAACGCCCGCTTCCTGATCGCACCGGCGGAGGCGGTGCGGGGTGAGATCAGCGGGTCTGGGGAGCTGGAGGGGCTGGCCTGGTACGGGCTGCGCGCGGCGCGGGCGGCGAAGCTGGCGGATATTACGGCCAAGATCCTCGGCGAGTTCGCCGAATGGCTGGACGTGCCGGCGGAGCGGCGCGCGGAGCGGCCGCGCATTGTCTTCAGGGGGCAGGACAACCGGATGAGCGACGGCTGAAATTCAACGCGGCTCGAAGCTGTCCCCGTCCCGCGCGGCCTGGCCCTCGGCGGCCAGCTTGATCAGATGCGCCAGCAGGCTGCGTGCCGCCGCTGGAACCAGCTTCGCATCCAGCACGGGGCCATAGACCGCAGGCACCAGTTCCAGCGCCGTGGCGCGCTGGGCGACGCGCAGGGCATCCAGCACTTTCGCCTCCCGCTCCCGCCGATGCGCCGCCAGCGCCGCGACGAAGGGCGCGGGGTTGGGCAGGGGCGGGCCGTGGCCGGGCAAGTACAGGCGGGCATTGTGCGCGGCCAGCTTGTCGAGCGAGGCCATGTAGGCGGCCATGTCGCCATCCGGCGGGCTGACCACGGTGGTGGACCAGCTCATCACATGGTCGGCGCTGAACACCACGCCGTCTTCCCGCGCGAAGCACAGATGGTTGGCGCAATGGCCGGGCGTGTGGATCGCGGTCAGGCGGAATTCCTCACCCTCCAGCACCGCGCCGTCGGCCAGGGTCACATCCGGTGTGAAGCCATGGTCGCCCCCCTCCCCGCCCTGGTCGGGCGGCGTCAGGTGCGGGCCGAAGCCGTAGCTGCGTGCGCCCGTGGCTGACTGCAAGGCGGCGACGCCGGGGGAATGGTCGCGATGGGTGTGGCTGACCAGGATGTGGGTGATGGTCTCGCCCGATGTCGCGCGCAGGATGGCGGAAAGCTGCGCGGCATCCGCCGGCCCAGGGTCCAGCACCGCCACGCGGCCCTGGCCGATGAGGTAGGTGTTGGTGCCACGCCAGGTGAAGGGGCCGGGATTGTCGCACAGGATGCGCCGCACACCGGATGCCACCTCCGCCACCACGCCGGGCGGCAGCGGATCCTCGCGCAGGAAGGGAATGCTCATCGCTTTTTTCCTCGGCGCATGATCTCGCGGTGCATGATGTAGAGGCTGGCCAGCACGATGGCCGCAGCGCCGGCCAGCGTCGAGAGGCCCGGCACGTCGCCGAAGGCCACCCAGCCGAACAGCACGGCCCAGAGCAGCGATGAATAGGAATAGGGCGCGAGGAAGGACACCTGCGCGCTGGCCCAGGCCTCCGTCAGAAGCACCTGCGCGGCGCCACCGATCAGGCCGATGGCGATCAGCATCGCGAGGTCGGCGGGCCCCGGCGTGACCCAGACGAAGGGCAACGCGAACAGGGTGAAGAAGGTCATCAGCAGTGATTGCCACAGCACGATGGTGCCGGAGGTCTCGGTGGAGGATAAAGTGCGGACCAGCATGGTGGTGCCGGCCGAGAACAGCCCATGCGCCAGCGCCGCCACCATGCCCCAGCGCGCCGCACCGCCGAAATCGCCGGTGAAGGCGCCTTGGCCGAGGGCGATGATGACGATGCCGAGGAACCCCACCAGCACCGCACTGGCGCGATGGATGCCCACCTTCTCACCCAGCAGCGGAATCGACAGCAGCGTGACGAAAAGCGGCGTGGTGTTGGTCAGCGCCGTATGCTCGGCCAGCGGCAGCAGGCCCAGCGCGAAGAAGGCGCAGGCCTGCGCCGCCGTGCCGGTGAATGCGCGCAGCACATGGCCAGGGAAGCGCTTCGTCCGCAGCGTGCCGACCAGGTCGCCGCGCAGGCCGATGCGATGCATCACCACCAGCACCACCACCGGCAGGGCGAAGAAGCTGCGGAAGAACATCTGTTCGACGAAGTGGATCCGGTCCGCCAGTTCCTTCACCAGCACGCCCATACCCGTGAACAGGGCGCAGGCCAGCAGCATGTAGACCACGCCGCGCTTCGGATCATGCCGGAGCGCCATCAGCGTCGCCGCGCCGCGGCGCGATCCTCGCGGCTTGCCGCGGCGCGATCCTCGCGGCTTGCCGCGGCGCGATCCTCGCGGCTTGCCGCGGCGCGATCCTCGCGGCTTGCCGCGGCGCGATCCTCGCGACGTCGCACCTGTTCGCGGTGCAGGTTGTACAGGCCCGCGCTGATGACCACGGCGGCGCCGGCCACGGTGTACCAGCTCGGCACCTCCGCCCAGATCAGGAAGCCAAGCACGCCGCCCCACAGCAGCGTGGTGTATTCGTAAGGCGCAAGTGCTGAGACCGGAGCGATGGCGAAGGCGCGGGAAAACAGCAGATGCGCGAAGCCATTCGCCATGCCGAGGAAGGCCAGGCACAGGAAGATGTCCCAGCGCGGCACCAGCGGGCCGAGTGGCGGAAACACCGGCAGCAGAAGAATGCCCACCGGCACATGCGCCGCCAGCAGCCAGAAGGCGATGGTCTGCGGCGTATCGGTGGCCGCCAGCACGCGGGTCCAGATGCGCGTCAGGCCGAGGGTCGCGGCGCCGGCCAGCAGCATCGCCGCCTCCCACCGCCACAGCTCGCCGCCGGGTTGCAGGATGATCATCACGCCGACGAAGCCGACGCAGGTGCTGGTCCAGCGGCGCCAGCCCACCTTCTCCCCCAGCAGCGGAATCGCCAGCAGCGTCATGATCAGCGGCGCCGCGGCATTCACGGCGTAGGAGGCGCCGAGCGGGAAGGCGTTGAACCAGGCCAGGTAGAAGGCCACCGTCACCACGCAATGCAGCAGGGACCGCAGCGCCAGCAGCGGCTTGCGCACCGGCATCAGGCCCCGCCCGCGCACCAGCAGCGCGATCGCCAGCATGCCGAAGACGCCGCGCCAGATCATCGCGACGGCGACGCCGACCTCGGGCAGCGCCCATTTCACCGCGGCATCGGCGGCGGAGATCACGGTGTAGCCGGCGACGATGATACCGATGCCGCGCAGCGTGTCCTGGGTCAGCGGCAGCAGCGGCAGGATGCGCGCGGCTACCGGTTTTCGATCACGCAACAGCCGGGGCCAGCACGGCTTCGGCCTGCATGCAGGTGGCGCCGGTCTCGTCCCGCGTCTCCAGCTTCACCTCCTCACCCGCCACCCGGCCGAGCACGGTCAGGGGGCGGCTGTCGAAGGCCGGGCGGCGGCCGCGGAAGGCGAAGCTGTGCAGGCGCTGGCCGGGGGCGTGGTCCAGCGCGTGCTGGGCCATCAGCGTCGCCTGCAAGGGACCATGCACCACCAGCCCGGGATAGCCTTCCTCCCCGGTGACGTAGGGGTGGTCGTAATGGATGCGGTGGCCGTTGCCGGTGAGTGCGGAATAGCGGAACAGCATCACCGGGTCCGGCAGCACGGTGGCGGTGGCCGCATCCGGCCAGGCCTCGGCGGCCGGGGCGGGCTTCACGGCGGCGCCCTCGGCCCCGCGATAGACGATGTCCTGCTCCTCCTCCAGCGCCAGGCCCTTGGGTCCGTGCAGCAGGTGGCCGACGGTGACGAAGACCAGGCGGCCGGAGCCGCCGGATTTCTCCGTGACCTTCAGGATGGTGCTGGTGCGCGTCACGATGTCATCGGCATGCAACGCAACAGGGTGGAAGCGCAGCCGCCCGCCGGCCCACATGCGGCGCGGCAGGTCGTGCACCGGGGGCAGGAAGCCGCCGCGCTTCGGGTGGCCATCCGGGCCGATCTGGTCCGGCATCACCCAATCCTGGAAGAACATCCAGTGCCACAACGGCGGCAATTCGGCCGGCACCGGGCGGCCAAGCGTGGCGGCCATGCCGCGCAGCAGGCGGGGGTCCAGCCGGTCCTCGCGGGTTTCCGTGCGGCCGACGTAATCCTGATGCGACATCAATCCTCGCGCAGATAGAGAAGATAGGTGTTCATGTGCACCACCCGTGTGTAGTGCCGCCAGGTCTCGGCGAAGGCGGGGTGGCGGGTGAAATAGGCGATCGGGTCGAAATCCTCCGCCCCGCAGCGGGGGATGCCGGAGTTCTTGGCGACCAGTACGGCACCCGGCGGGGCGCGGGCGAAATCCTCCGCCACGGTGCGATAGACCAGGAATTCGGGGCGCGACATCTCCCACGGTTCGCGGTAGCGCGGCGCGCCCTCGGGGCAATTGGGATAGGCGCCGATCAGCAGCCACAGATTCATCGTCCGCAGCGTGGAGCGTGCGCGGGCGTAGTTCAGCGCCGGATAGACCGGGTAGATGTCGGGCGAGAGCACCAGCAGGCGCTCCCCCGCAACCTCCCGCTTCAGCGTGGCGGTCAGTTGGCCTTCGGCCAGGCTGGCGTACCAGATCTGCCGCCAGGGGCTTTCGCCGCGCACATGCACGATCGTCACGGCGACGACCAGCGCCAGGGCCAGGGCTGGTGCCGCCTCCGCCGCGCGGCCGGAAGGCAGGGCGCGGTCGAACCAGCGGGCCACCACCCAGCAGGCCATCAGCGCGGTCGCCATGGCCATCGGCACCACGTGATAGGACCAGCCCTTGTGCTGCACCCAGGCGGAGAGCAGCCCACCCACCGCGACCGCCGCCAGCATCCGCGCCGGCATCCCGGCGCCCTTCCAGGCGAGCAGCGGCAGCGTCACCAGCAACGCAATTAGCGCCGGGCCGAGCTGGTTGGTGAACAGCACGTCGAACAGGCCGATGCCGCCATTGTCCAGGTAGAATTCCATCACCAGCGGCACGACGAAGCCGAGATAGTCCGGGAAGAACACCGGCAGGCTGGCCAGGTACAGCAGCCAGACCCCGGCCATGATCCAGGGCAGCCGGTCCCGCAGCGCCGCGGCCGGGCCGCGATGCAGCAGCACCAGCGCCTCCACCAGCGCCGGCACCGCCAGGAAGTGCGGCTTCAGCGCGAAGCCCACCGCGGCGGCGATGGTCACCGTCATCGCCAGCCCGCCCGGTGTCGGCAGGCCCTGTGCCCGGCGCGCCGCCAGCAGGGCGTAGGGCAGCGCGAACAGCCCCATCAGGTGCTCCCGCTGGCCCACATCATAGGCGACCATGACGATGATGAGCGGGATCAGCGCGTTCAGCGCCGCGGCCTCGACCGGGCCTTCCTCGATCCCCTGGCGCAGCCGCGCGCAGAGCCACCAGGCCAGGCCACAACAGGCCAGCACGCAGAGCAGCCAGGACTGCACGATATCCAGCGGCGTGAAACGGTCGACCAGCGCCGGAATCGCCGCCAGCACGAAGATCAGCGGCGGGTTCACGTCGATCAGGTCGCGGAACAGCGATTCGCCGCCAACCCAGCGTTCGGCGAAGTTCAGGATGGCCGCTACGTCGTGGTTCAGCGGTGGCGTCAGCACCACCATCAGGAAAAACAGCGCCGGCAGGGCGGCCAGGACACGCAGCAGCCCGGCCCAGTTCGCCGGCTCGGCGGGGCTGAAGCTGCGCGGTGCCGGGGCGGCCTCGGCAATCGGGTGGGCCGGCTTGGGGCGGTGTTTCGGGGTCATGAACGGCTCACTGAAGCCGCATCCTCGGCGGGCTTGCCGGAAGGTGCAACCGCATTGCGGCGCGCATGCGGCGGGGCTGCCCTGCCCAGGCTGCGAGGCAGCCGCCTTATCGCCGCCTTGGGGAAGCCTTGCGGATGCCCCGGTGCGGCGTCAAAACCGCGTGGTGGAACCTGCAGAATACGAATTGATGGACGCGGCCGAGGACGGCATGTGGTGGTTTCGGGCCGCCCATGCCCGGATCCTCGACGCGCTCCGCCACCGCCCCGGCGTCGCCGGGCCCGTGCTCGATGCCGGTTGCGGCACGGGCGGCTTCCTGCTGCGCCTGGCGCGGGATTTGCCGGACAGGCCGGCGATGGGCCTGGAATACATGGCGACTGCGGCGCACCGCGCGGCCCAGAAATCCGGGCGGCCGGTGGCGGCGGGGGATGCCAATGCCCTGCCCTTCGCCGATGCCAGCTTCGGCGCGGCGGTCTCCATCGACGTGATCTGCCATGCCGGTGTGGACCCGGCCCGCGGCATGGCCGAACTGCACCGCGTGCTGCGGCCCGGCGGCACCGTGGTGCTGAACCTGCCGGCCTATGAATGGCTGCGCAGCGCGCATGATGCGCGCGTGCACACCGCCCGCCGCTACACCGCCGGCCGCGCCCGCGCGCTGCTGGAGGAGGCGGGCTTCAACCAGGTTTCCGCCCGTTATTGGAACGGCCTGCTGCTGCCGCTGATGGCCCTGCAACGCAAGGTGCTGCACGCGCGCGCGGATGCCCCCAGCGACGTGACCAGCTTCCCCCCCTGGATCGACAAGACCCTGCACGCCGTCTCGGAGATCGAGCGGCGGATCGGCGGCGCGGGCATTGCCATGCCCGGCGGCGGTTCCGTCCTCGTCATCGGCACGCGGCCTTGACGGAGAACGCGACGTGACTGAGATCCTGGCCCCGCCTACCGGCGCCTTCGAAGCCGACCTCGAGGCGGGATTGTCCTCCCGCGGCACGCCGGTCGGACTTTCCATCGTCGTCCCGGTCTATCGCGGGGCCGGCACGGTTGGCGCGCTGGTGGCGGCGCTGTCCGCGCTGCGGCCGGCCGGCGGGCTGGAGATCATCCTGGTGAATGACGGCAGCCCGGACAATTCCGGCGAGGTCTGCCGCGCGCTCGCCGCCAGCGCCACCGTGCCACTGGTCTATGTGGAACACGCCCGCAACTTCGGCGAGCACAACGCCGTCATGTCCGGGCTGCGCCAGGCCCGCGGCGCCTATGTCATCACCATGGATGACGACCTGCAGAACCCGCCGGAGGAGGTGGTGAAGCTGTACGACCATGCCCGCCTCGGCGGCTGGGACGTGGTCTATACCCGCTACGCGAAGAAGGAGCATGAGGGCTGGCGCAACCTCGGCAGCCGCTTCGCCAATGGCGTGGCGGACATGCTGCTGGACAAGCCGAAGGGGCTGTACCTGTCCTCCTTCCGTTGCATGAGCGCCATGGCGGTGCGGGAAGTGGCGAAGTACAGCGGGCCGTACCCTTACGTGGACGGGCTGCTGATGCAGGTGACGCAGCGGCTGGACAGCATCGAGGTGAAGCACCTGCCGCGGGCCGAGGGCCTGTCCAACTACACGCTGAAGCGGCTGGTGCTGCTGTGGCTGAACCTCGCCACCAATTTTTCGGTGCTGCCGCTGCGGCTGGCGATCCTGGCCGGCGCGGTGATGGGCGTGTTCGGGCTGGTCGCCGCGGCCGTGGTGCTGTTCGAGGGGCTGAGCGGGGAGACACCCTCCGGCTGGGCCTCGATGATGACGGTCACGCTGCTGGTGGCTGGCGTGCAGTTCCTGATTCTCGGCGTGCTGGGTGAATATGTTGGCCGCGCCTTCCTCTCGGCCAATGGCAAGCCGCAGGGCGTGGTGCGGGATGTGGTGCGGGCCGGGGGCGCCGAACGGTGATCACTGCCTGGGTCACCCTGGCGGCCGCCATCACCACCTCCCTCATCGGGCAGATCCTGCTGAAGGCGGGCGCATCCGGCTCCGTCGCGGCGGAGGCCGGGTTCGTGGACCAGTTGTTCCGCTGGCAGACGATTGTCGGACTTGGCTGCTACGGGGGCGCGGCGCTGCTGTACATCATCGCCCTGCGCAAAATCCCGATGTCGGTCGCGCTGCCCTGCACGGCGGCGAGCTATGTGGTCATCGCGCTGATCGGCTGGGGCATGTTCGGGGAAAGCCTGGGGATGGCGAAGATCGCGGCGATCGGACTGATCTCCGCCGGCGTGGTGCTGCTGGCGACCACAGCCTGAAAGCGATGCGGCCCGGGCTGGTCCTCGCGGCGCTCGGCGTCACGCAGATCCTGGGCTGGGGCACGGCATATTTCCTGCCCGGCGTGCTGGGGCCGGCGATGGAGCGGGACCTCGGCCTGGCGCCGGGGCGGGCCTTTCTCGGCATCGCCATCCTGCTCGGCCTGGCCGGGTTCCTGTCCCCGGTCGTGGGGCGGTTGATCGACCGGCACGGGGCGCGGCCGGTGATGGCCTGCGGGTCCCTCACCTTCGCCGCGGGGCTGGCCCTGCTGGCGGTATCGGCAAACTGGGTGCAGGCGCTGGGGGCCTGCCTGGTGCTGGGCCTGGCCGCGTCCCTGGCGTTGACGGAGGCCGCCAATGCGGCGCTGGCGGCGCTGGGGGCGGGCCGCGCGCGGCGGCGGCTTGGGTTGCTGGCGCTGGCCTCCGGCCTGTCCTCCATCGTCACCTGGCCGGCGTTGGCGGCGCTGGAGGCGGCGTTTGGCTGGCGCGGCGCGGTGCTGGCCTCGGCTGCGGTGCACCTGCTGGTGGCGCTGCCGCTGCATCTGGCCTGCGTGCCGGCGGCGCCCCGCGGGGCGCGGCCGGCGCGGGTGGCGGGCGGGGTTCTGCCGCCACGGCTGCGCTGGCTGTCGGCCGCCTTCGCCATGCAGACGCTGGTGGGCAGCGCCATCCTGGCGAATATGGTGCTGCTGGTGGAGGCGCTGGGCATGGCGCGCGGCAGCGCCATCTGGTGGGCTGCCCTCATCGGCCCGGCGCAGGTGGCGGCACGGCTGCTGGATGTAGTGGGCGGCGGGCGGTTCAGCGCCATGGCCACCGCCTCCGTCGCGCTGCTGTTGATGCCGCTGGCGCTGCTGATGCCGCTGGTGGCGCCGATCGGCGTCGCGTTGGCGGCACCCGTTTTCGTGCTGGCCTATGGGCTGGCCTCCGGACTCATGTCCGTGATGCGTCCGGCCTGCCTGATCGAGCTGCATGGCACGGATGGCTACGCCACCGTCGCGGGCCGGGTGATGGCGCCGGTGACCGCCGCCATGGCGGTGGGGCCGGCCCTTTTCGCGCCGCTGATCTTCGCGCTGGGGGCGGAGGCGGCGCTGGCGCTGGCGGCCTTCGGCGCGCTGGGCAGCCTGTTGCTGCTTCGCATCGCCGCACGGACGATTTAGGGTTTGCGGCATGAGGTTCCTGCCCCTGCTTCTGCTGCTGGCCGCCTGCGCCACCCCGCCGCCGCCCTGCCCGCCCGGCACCCAGGCCGCGACGATGCTGGAGGGCTATTTCGGCCGCAATGCGGGCGGGGCGGAGGTGGTGGATGATGCCGCCTGGGCCGGTTTCCTGGACCAGAGGGTGACCCCCGCCTTCCCCGACGGCCTGACGGTGCTGGACGGCGCCGGCCAGTGGCGCGGCGCCAGCGGGCGCCTGGTGCGGGAGCGCAGCAAGCTACTGGTGGTGGCGATGCCCGGCGCGACGCCGGCTCAGGCGCTGGCGCGGATCGACACCGTCATCGCCGCGTTTCGCGCCCGCTTCGCGCAGGAAAGCGTGATGGTGACGACAGCCGAGGCCTGTGTGAGATTCTGATCCCACCAACGGAGGAACCCAAGACCATGCCCACCACCGTCAAGGACATGCTCGCCGCCGCCAACGCCGCCGTGCCGCGCATCTCCGCCGCCGAGGCCCGCACCCTGGCGGCCAATCCGCAGACCGTGCTGCTGGATGTGCGCGACGCGGCGGAGGTGAAGGCCTCGGGCAAGGCGAAGGGTGCGGTGGCGGTCTCCCGCGGCCTGCTGGAATTCCGCGCCGATCCGGAAAGCCCGGTGCATGAGGCCGTCTTCGACAGGGCCAAGACCATCATCATCTACTGCGCCTCCGGCGGCCGCGCCGCGATGGCGGGCAAGACGCTGAAGGACATGGGCTATACCGATGTCCGCAATCTCGGCGGCTTCAAGGATTGGGTCGAGGGCGGCGGCGAGGTGGAGATCGGCTGAGGGTCACGGCGCCCCGGATAGCCGCAGCACCGCCGCGCGGCAGGCCTCGGTCAGCGCCGCGCGGTCCTCGCTCGGCAGCGCGGCGCCGATCCGCACCGTCAGCTTGCGCGGCCGCGGCAATTTGCGCTGCGGCGGCCAGGCGGCGTGGGCGCCCTCGATCCAGCAGGGCACCACCGGCACGCCCGTGCCGGCCACGATGGTCGCCAGACCGGCCTGGAACGGCCCCATCGCGCCGTCCCGGCTGCGCGTGCCTTCGGGGAACAAGATGTAGACCAGCCGGTCCTCCACCAGGCGCTCCCGCAGCGTCGCGATCTCGCCGCGCTTGGTGCGGCCGCGCCAGAGCGGGAAGGCGTTGATGGCATACGCGGCGAAGGCGGCGCCGAGACCGCTGCCGAAGAACACCTCGCCGGCGGCCAGCGCATGGGCGGATCGCGCGGCTTCTCCGCGCAACGCGGCCGCCAGCACCAGCGCATCCAGATGGCTGCCGTGATTGGCGACCAGGATGAAGGGCGGCGGGGGGAGGTTTTCGCGCCCCGTCACCTCCAGCCGGTGGAACAGGCGGAAATAGCCGCGCAGCAGCGTGCGCCAGGCGCCGTTCACCGCCATGCCGACCAGGCCGCGCTCGCGCTTCAGGCTGCGCCAGCGGTCGCCCGCCGCAAGATCCAGGTCGCGCGCGGGGCGGAGCTTCCAGTCCATCTCAGCCGCCGCCGGTGAACAGGCGCACCGGCTGTCCCGCGCCGAAGCCGACGAAATATTGGATCAGGTGGAACACCGCCGGCGCCACCAGCAGCAGGCTGTTGAAGCGGTCCAGGATACCGCCATGGCCCGGCAGCACCACGCCCATGTCCTTGATGCCGATGTCGCGCTTGATGGAGGACAGCATCAGGTCGCCGCTCTGCCCCGCCACGCTGACCAGCACGCCGAACAGCGCCAGCCAGTGCCAGGCCGCCATCCCGATGCCGCCGAACAGCGCGGCGCCGATCAGCGCCACCACGCTCGCCGTCACCACCACCGCACCGAGCGCGCCCGAGATCGTCTTGTTCGGGCTGGTCGCGGGGAGCAGCTTGCGCCCGCCGATCAGCTTGCCGCAGGTGAAGGCGGCCACATCGTTCAGCGCCACCGCGGTCAGCAGCAGCAGCACAAGCGGGCGGTAATTCGCGTCATTCGCCATGTAGCCGAGATGCGCCAGGCCGGCGCCGAACAGCATGTAGCCCAGCACCGCCAGCCCCACGCGCTGCACATAGCCCGAGGGCCGGTCGAGCGGGATGGAGGCCACCGCCAGCACGCAGATGGTCAGCGGCCAGAGCGCGACGAAGAAGCCGTACCAATGATCGAGCGCCGCGAAATTCACCGCGAGGATGCCGAGCACGACCACGGCCGAGAGCAGCCTTTCCCGGAACAGCCCCGTCGCCCGCGCATATTCGCGGTAGCAGAGCAGCCCGAGCACGGTGACCGCGCCGATGGTCCATTCCCGCCCCGCAAGCACCGGCCCGATCATCAGCGGCAGCAGCACGCACCAGGAGCCGAGCCGCAGCCAAAGCTCCTTCCGCAGGTCCGGCTGCACCTTGCCGCTGACGGAGAGCAGGCCGATGGCCAGGGCGGCGGCGACCACCACGCCGATGGTGGCGGAGACGATCCAGACCGTGACGGGATGCGCGAAGGCCGTACTCATGAGCGCCCCCGCAGGAACCGATAGGCGGCGTGCAACCGGCGCCAGGCGGTCAGCAGGGACAGCGCCAGGATGATCCAGAGCGCCACCACCGGCACGCCCGCCGCCCAGGCCGTCGGCGCCAAGCCGCACCACAGCGCCACCACCGTTACCAGCGCCATGCGGTGCGGCTTGGCCATCGGCCCGCGGAAATCGCTCGGCGCGCCCGCAGCCCGCGCCACGCTGCGGACATAGGCGGTGGCCATCGCCGCCAGCGCCGCCGCACAGCCAAGCACCGGCGCACCGGCCGCAATGCCCAGCCCGACTAGCGCCGCGGTGTCGGAGACCCGGTCCGGGACCTCGTTGAACAACTCCCCGGCCGGAGAGGCGATGCCGCGGCCGACCGCCACCATGCCGTCGAGCATATTGGCCAGCAGGCGTAGCTGGATCAGCAGCGCGGCGACCAGCCACAGCAGCCAGCGCCCCTCATCCCATTCGGGCACCAGTCCCAGGGCGAGCCCGGCAAACAGCCCCGCCACCATCCCCGCGATCGAGATCGCATCCGCCGACGCCCCACGGGCCACCAGCCATCCGGCCAGCTTCTGCGTGATGCCCAGTTCGCGCGCCGCAATCGGCCGCCTGTCGCCGCTTTCCGCCATGCTGTCCTCGATTTCGAACGAGGATGGCATGCGGCCTGGGGGGCGCACAGATGCGCGCCACGCCCAGCCGTTTCAAATGGTTGCGGCCTTGGTCGTGCTACGGCCTGCGCGGCGGCAGCGCCGGGGCCTCGGCGGGGCTGGGCTGCTGCGCCAGGCTGGCCAGCAGGTCGCGCATCTGGCGAATCTCACGCTCCTGTGTCGAGATGATCTCATCGGCCAGTTGGCGCACCCGCGGGTCCTGGATGGTGGCGCGGGTGCTGGTCAGCACGGCGATGGAGTGGTGCGGGATCATCGCCCGCATCCACGCCTCCTCCCCCACCGTCACCTGGCTGCGGACCAGCCAGAGTGAGGCGGCGAACACCACAACGCCGCCGCCCAGGATGGCCCAATTGGCGCGACGGTTCGGGTACATGCCGAACATGAAGCCCATCATGATGACGGCCATCACCCCGCCCATCAGAAGCGCCATCCACAGCCGCGTCTGGCTGAAGGCGATGTGGTCCAATTCCCAGGTGTTCAGGTACATCAGCCCGAACATGACAGTGGTGGAAACCGCGATCATCGCGGCGAAGCGGCCATAGCCCATGGCGGCAATCCTTGTCGTTCTGCACAGGGTGAACGACAGGCGCCGCCAAGGGTTCAGCCGAAGGCGCCCACCTCATGCGCGATGGCGGCCGAGCATTCCCGCACCTGGGCGAACAGCCCGGCCATCGGCGTGAAGATCGCGACGTGTTCCGCGGCGTAGGAGGCGCCGCCACGGCCCGGTGCGGGTTCATGGAAATCCAGGCTGCTGGCCGGGTCGGGGCGGGAGGGGAAGACCTCCGCCAGCAAAGCCAGGGCGCGATCAACATCGAGTTGCAGGATGCCGCGGATCAGCGCGTCCCGCGTCGCCCCGTGCCGCGGGCTGAATTCCGGAATCTGGACCGCCAGCAGCCAGATGCGATGGATCAGCGCCAGTCGCAGCGCATGCAGCAGCACCAGCCGGTCCGGCATCCGCGGCAAATCCGGCCAGGCGGCGCGCAGTGCCAGGTGATCCGCCTGGAGGTGCCGGAACATGCGGCGCACATCGGAGGACAGGCCGAGGCGTTCCAGCGCGGCGGCTACACCCATCAATTCCTCCCGCCGCCCCGGGCGCCTGGTGGCGCCGGCGCGGTCGAGCCAGGGGCCGGGGTCCAGCGTATCCACCCCCGCCCGCAGCACGCCGAGGTCGGAACACGCCGCAGCACGGGCGGCCATCGCCACCGCGCGGGCGAAACGCGGGCTGCGGGCCAGCATATCCGCAAAACCGTCCGGATTGGCGGCCACCGCCGCACCCAGCCCATGCAGCGTATTCGCCAGCCAGCCCATCTGCTGCAGGATCGCGTTGTTCGGGATGGCGCGAAGCTGCGATGGGTGGGTGATCCGCGCAGGCCCGCCCATATCCGATTGCCGCGCCGAGGGCCGTGACCCGGTGCGGTCCAGCAACCCGGGCCCAAAGGCGCCGAGCAGCGCGGCATAGCCCGGGTCTTCCACCAGCACCTGCATTTCCCGCCGGATGGTGGCGAAGAAATCCGCGCCGTAGTCGCTTTCGGCATAGATCGGGTCCGGCTCCGTGGCCGGTGCTGCGAAGGCGTGTTCGGCGATGCGGGCGATGGTCGCAGCCGCCAACGCAGGTGTGCCGAACAGCAGATAGCCATCGCCGCCCTGGAAGCTGCTCTCCTCCCGCAGCTTCAGACCCGCCTTGGCCAGCGCCGCCCGCGCCTGGGGCGGGGAGAGGTAGTCCAGGCGATCCGCGAGGCTGTCCGGGTGCCCGCCGCGACCGATGCTCTCGCCATGGGTATCGAACAGCACAAGCTCGATCTCGGACAGGTCATGCCGGCGAAGCTGGTCCGCCAGACGCAGCTTCAGGCGCTCCGCCAGATAGCTGGCCGGCAACTGGCCGACATAGCGGCCGGAATCGGAATAGCCGAATTGCAGGCACAGCCGGCCATGGGCGCGGAGGTAGTCGCGGAAGAAGGGGCTGCGCAGCGCCTCCTCCACCACCCTCTCGCCCCGCTCCAGCGCCTCCGCCGTCTCGAACAGGGGCGAGATCTCGACATGGCGCTCGATGCCCAGGCGCTTCGCCAGCCATAGCGCGCCGAGCAGCGTGTAGCCGCTTTCCGTCTCCGCGATCAGGAAGCGCACGGGCTGGGAGGCATCCACATGCTTGGTGATCTGCGCCACCGTCATCATCAGCCGCACGGCGGAGGCCTGTTCGGCCAGCAGCGCGCCGAAATCCAATGGCTGCGGCGTGACCTCCGCCAGCGCCGCATTCACCTGCGCCAGCAACCCGCGGCGGCTGGCCATGTCGTCCGGGCTGGCGGTCAGGCCAAGGCGCTGGCGCAGGGCGTTGTGGATCTGGCTGGCGTTCAGCCTGGTGTGGGTGTGTGCCAGCGCCAGGCCGTGGCCTGCCAGCCCGGCGCGGGCGATGGCGAACGCCAGCCGCGTCGCCTCGTCCGGTGCCGCAGCGATGGCGGCGGGGAATAGTCCGACGAGCGGGCCGGGGTCGGTCAGCGCCGCCTCCCGCTCCTCGATCAGCACCGCGGCGAAATGCTGCACCGCCTCCGGCACCGGGGTCTGCGGAACGGCCTCCAGCTGCCGGGCCACGGCGGCCTCCGCCAGGGCGGTGCGGGCGGAAAGCGCCGCCGCACAGGGGCCGAGAGGCGCAAGCTGCGCGGCCAGGCGCTGCAATTGCAGGCGCTTCATGGTCAGGCGCAGGCCGATCGTGTCCCACCAGCCGATATCGGTGCGGCCATCCGTGTCGTAGCCGACCCAGGAGGTCAGCAGGATCGGCGCCGGCAGCAGCGCCTGCCAGCGATCGCCCCAGATGCCGCGCGCGGCGCGCAACAGCGCCGCATTGAACCCATCCAGCGCATCCCGGCCGCGCTGGATGGCCGCCACGGCCTGGACGAATTCCTCGGTCAGCGTCGGCGCCGCCGGGCGGTGCGACAGGCCCGGCGGGAAATCCACCCCGGAGGCCGCTGCGGCCACCGCCGCGCCGGTGCAGGGGGGCAGGGAGAAAGTGGGGTGGGCGGTGAACACCGCGGCAAAACGCGGACGCTCCACCACCTCCCGGAATGCGGCGAAGGGCACCGGGCTGTCCTCCGGATCCGGCCGCACCAGCCGGGCAGCCAGCGCATCCAGCGTCTCCGCACCACGATCCAGCCCGACATAGGCCGCCAGCCGCCGGGCGCGGTCCGCAGCCGCTGTATCGGCAAGCCGCGCGATCAGCCCCCCAACCGAGGCCGCATCCAACCGCCCATCATCCAGCCGCCGGCTGATCGCCAGCGCAATCAACAGAACCGGATCTCCAAAGGGATCGGTCGCAGCCGCCTCCCTCGCCTCCCGCAATTGCAGCAGCAGCGAAGCAATGGTCTCACCAACGCCATCCGCCTTGGGCAGCACAGCATCGGGGCGAGGTTCGGCGTCCAGCGCCTGTTGCATCCGGTCCATGACCCCGATGCTGCACCTGCGAAGGCGCCGAACGCCAGCCGGTTCTTGCAGGGGTGGCGCCTGGTTGATGAGGGGAGTCCTGCGAGAGGGCTTTGCCCCCTCGCGCTCCCCCACGAAGGGTCAGTGGACCCTTCGAACCCATGAATCATGAGCAGGAAGGGAGAGGGGGCCGAAGCGACCGCATGTTCTGCGCGCCTGCTGGCCCCCTCTCCCTTCCTGCTCAAGTCCCGTGGTCCAGGAGGCCACTGCCTCCTGGCGGGAGGGTGCAGGGAGCGTGGAGCCCCCTTCACCGAACTCGCATCCGATAGGGTCTCCACCCTTGCCAAGGTTGGGGTCGAGGGTTCGAATCCCTTCGCCCGCTCCAATTTTCCCTAACAAAATCAAGTATTTACGACCCACCCGATGGGGCCGCCTACCCGGAACATTTGTTCCTGGGGGCCGGATAGGGTGCCGTTTTTCAGTGGCTGTAGGCGGTTTTCGGCGAACGTCGGCGAACAGTCGGTCATGAGGTGACTCGAATAGGGTCTGGTCGGCCAGGCTGTGGGTTGTCCCAGGGTCGCCCCGCTGGCCGGTTCGTCGTCGTCCGTATCGCGAATGGCGTGACCCTCCACAGGGGCCACCGATGATGTCGCAGCGCTCCGGCCAGCAAGGCACGCACCGGTGAGACCAGGCGCCGCCGAGTGGGCGGCCTGTGACAAACCTCGCCTTGGGTTCCCAATGCCCAACGCCACCGCCGTGTCATGCATAGTGGTGATAGCCGCTGCGTCCGGCGCCACCTCCACCGGCACATGCGGCAAGGCCTCCGTCGCTCGGCTTCATGGCGATAGCGAGGCTTGCCGAACCAGGTTCTCGAATGCGCCATCCGTGTCGAGCCTGCGAACGTTGCGGGCGATTTGTTCGTAGCGTCGCCTCAAAAGCTGCTCGGTCCATGCCGATGCGTGCGGTGTGCAACGGACATTGGCCAGTTCGTGAAACGGGAAACGGGAAGGCGCCAGCGTGGTCTCGCCCGCTTTCGGATAGCGGTACCACACGTCGAGGTATGCGGCTGCGATCTGGCGCTTCTGCATGGCGTGGAACAGATCCTCCTCGACAGCGATCTCCGCACGGCCGAGGCTGATCAGGACCGCCGATGGCTTCATCCGCCGGAGCCGGTGCTGGTTGATCAGGCCCCGCGTGGCTTGCGTCAACGGACAGCAGAGCACCAGGAAATCGACCATCGGGAGCATCTCGTCCAGCCCCGCGGCGGGCCGCACCCAATCCGCATCAGCCACGTCGCCGCCACGGCGGTTGACAGCGGCGACCCGCATGTCGAAGGCCCTGGCGCGGCGGGCCACCTCCCGCCCGATATGGCCATATCCCACAAGGCCGAGCGTCTTGCCCGCCACTTCCTCATGCAGCGTCCGTCCCCGGTAGGCGGCCGGCCAAGTTGCGGCATCCAGATGCCCAGGCATTTCGGCGGGCCTGATGCAGTGGTCCAGTATGGCAAATATGGCAAACTCGGCCATCGGTATTTCGTGGCCGAAGACATTCGCCACCGCGCATCCTGATGGGACCGCATCAAGCGCAATGCCGTCCAGCCCGGCGCCGGGTACGTGAAGCAGGCGGCACCGCAGACGGCTCGCCTGGTCCGGCGTGACGTGAGTGGACACGACAACCTCGGCCTCGATGGGCCCCTGATCCGGGAATGCCGCGACGCCGGTCACCTCGAAGCCGGTACCGAGCAGTGTCTGGAGCCTTGCCGCCTGCGGGGCGTGCTGGGCGAGCACAAGTATCTTCACGACCTTCGCCTCCGCCACCGAAGCCACCTCACCAATCCACGACGGTGCCGTCATCGAGCACGGCGTTGGCGGTGTGCAGGACTTCCTGCACAAAGGGATGCCGTGCCGCCTCCTTCTCGTCGACCTCAACGCCGAAGCCGGGCAGATCGGGTACGGGCCAATAGCCGTCGGTCGCCACGACCGGCTGGCGCACGACATCATGATACCAGGGAACGGATCCGGGCATCGCTTCCTGGATGACAAAGTTTGGCGTCGCGACGGCAAAATGGAGCGCCGCGATGCCGGCCAATGGGCCATTCGGATTATGCGGCGCGATGCCGGCCTGCGCGACCTCCGCGAAGGCGGCGATCTTCCGGGCCTCAAGCAGCCCGCCACAGTGGTTGAGATCCGGCTGCACGATATTCGCACCCCGCGCCCCGAGAAGGTCTGCGAACTCACGCACACCAACCAGACGCTCACCGGTAGCAATGGGACATCTGGCCTGCTGGACAATCTGGCGCATGCCCTCGGTATCGCCGGGCTGGATGGGTTCTTCGCAGAACAGGGGGGAGATCGGCTCAAGCGCCCGGATGAACTGCAGCGCGGCACTGACCGTCCCGGGGCGGCCGTGGAAGTCGATCATGATCTCGACATCCTGCCCCACGGCCTCGCGCAGCCTTCGGCCCAACTTCTCGACATGGGACACTGCAGCAGGGGAGGCGGTCTGGTGCAGA
This sequence comes from Falsiroseomonas sp. E2-1-a4, assembly GCF_051433165.1. NCBI lineage: Bacteria > Pseudomonadati > Pseudomonadota > Alphaproteobacteria > Acetobacterales > Roseomonadaceae > Falsiroseomonas > Falsiroseomonas sp. E2-1-a4. The sequence continues at coordinate 230,186 of NZ_JBHMFS010000006.1, forward strand.
TAGGGAATGAAAACCACCTTGAGCGCGCGGTAGCCACGCTCCAGGATCGCCTGCGCCTTCTCGACCATCGGTTCCGGGTCGAAGGTCTCATAGACGGAGGCCATGTCCCCAAGGCCCAGATGCGTATAGAGCTTCACGCGATCGCGCACCTTGCCCCCGAGAAGTCGCCACACCGGCAGCCCAACGGATTTCCCGAAGATATCCCACAGCGCATGCTCGATGCCGCTGATCGCGGTCATGCCGATGATGCCCAGGCGGTAATAGCTGTGCTTCTGCAGGATGCGGCAAATCTGCTCGATGTCCCGGGGGTCCCGGCCGAGGAGGAGTGGCTTCAGGTCCTCAATGGCGCCGACGACGGCACGTGTCTTCCAGTTCAGCGTAGCCTCGCCCCATCCGTAGAGCCCGTCCTGGTCGGTCTCCACTTTCACGAAGACCCAGTTGCGCATCTGGGCATTCACGACGATCGACCGGATGCTGGTGATTTTCACTGACGTTTCCCCCGCCCCACAGCCAAGGCGGATGCCCCCGGCCGGGTGCCTCCGCAAAGTCATATGGTGACCTTTTGACTCTGCGCCGACAAGTGCTAGGCTTCCTTCCGAACCTTGAACAAGGGCGATCCAACGCCCTGGCATGCGGAGGAAATGCGATGCAGATCACCCGGAGATCACTGACAGCAGCACTGGGCTTGGCAGCGGTGACGCCTTTTGCAGCAGGGCGGTCCATGGCACAGGCCTTTCCGGCCAGGACCGTCAGGGTGCTGGTCGGCTTTCCGCCAGGCGGTTCGACCGACATCTTCGCCCGTGCGGTTGCCGCTGCGCTTTCGGAGAAGTGGGCGCAGCCAGTCCTCGTGGAAAATCGTGGCGGCGCCAACGGGATCATCGCCACCGAGGCGCTGTCGAGGTCGGCGGCCGATGGCTACACGCTGATGATGACGATCTCGTCGCATGTGACCAACCGACCGCTCAATCCGAACCTGCCGTATGATCCGCTTCGGGACTTCACACCGCTGACCCTGGTGGCGCGCGCACCCTTTGTGTTCGTCACGCATCCCGCCTTTCCTGCACGGACGCTGCGGGATTTGATCCGGCTTGCCCGGGAGAAGCCGGGCGAGATCAACTATGCCTCACCGGGCACGGGATCATCCCAGCAGTTGGCCGTCGAACTCTTTGCGAACATGGCGGGGATCAAGTTCAACCATGTAAGCTACCGCGGCGGCGCGCCGGCGCTCATGGATCTGGTTGCGGGCGTCGTCCCCCTCTCTCTCCTGACCACAACCCAGGTCCTGCCCATGGTGCGGGACGGTCGCGTGCGTCCTCTCGCAGTGACCACGACCGGGCGTTCAGCGGTGATGCCGGAAGTACCCACCGTTGCCGAGTCCGGCGTGCCTGGCTACGACGCTGATGTCTGGTTCGGACTCATCGCACCGCGTGGGGTCCCGCCGGATGTCGTCGCGCGGATCCATGCGGACACATCGGCGGTGTTGGCGATGCCCGCGTTGAGGGCGCAGTTTACATCACAGGATGCGACCGTCATCAACGGTGCACCGGACGCATTTGCGACTCTCATGCGGGAAGAGGACGAGAAATGGTCCCGCGTGATCCGAGAAGCCAACATCAGGATAGAGTGATCCGACATGCCGAAAATCGAGGCCGTCGAGGCCTGCGTTGCGCGGGTGCCGCTGGACCAACCGATTCTCTTCTCCACGCGCCGGGTCACGGCGCGGGAATACTGCCTGGTCCGCATCCGTGCGTCGGACGGCACCTATGGCATCGGCTACTGCTACGCGGTGAACACAGCGGGTAAGCTGCTGCTTGACGCCGTTGTCGATGCATTGGCGCCGCGTCTCGTTGGCCAGGATAGCCATCGCGTCGAAGGTCTCTGGCAGGAGATGTATCAGGATACCCTGCTGCTGGGCCGCGTCGGCGCCGTGACGCGCGCCATGTCCGCCCTCGATACCGCCCTCTGGGATCTCAACGCGCGAAGCGTCGGACTGCCGTTGTACCGCTACCTCGGCGCGACGGTGCTCGACCGGGTGCCGTGCTACGGCAGCGGCGGCTACTACTGGCCGGGGAAGAGCAACGCGGATCTAGCTGCCGAGATGCGCGCATTCGCGGATCAGGGCTATCGTGCAGTGAAAATGAAGGTCGGCCGCCTCTCGCCCCGGGAAGAGACTGCCAGGGTGCGCGCCGTGCGGGACGCAATTGGGCCGGATGTCGAGTTGATGCTGGACGCGAACAATGCGTGGCGCGACCTACCCACGGCGCTTCGCTACACGCGGCCAATCGAGGAGTTCGAGCCTGGCTGGATCGAGGAACCCTTCCTGCCCGACGACATCGACAACCACGCGCGCCTGGCGCGCACAACGAGCATCCCGGTTGCAACGGGCGAGATCGAGGCGGGCCGCTGGCGATTCAAGGAGCTTCTTGAAAAAGAGGCCGCGGCAATCCTGCAGACGGATGCAACGGTTTGCGGCGGCATCACCGAATGGCGCCGGATTGCCGCAACGGCCGCGAGCTTCGGCGTCACGGTGTCTCCGCATGCCTGGCACGATATCCATGTGCATCTTGTCGCCAGCACGCCGAATGCGAGTTATGTCGAGTTCATGCCGGACGATCACATCGTCAATTTCCGCCGCCTGATCGACCGCCAGCTCGTTCTCGACAAGGGCGACCTGCTGCTGCCGGACGGACCCGGCCTCGGCTTTGACTTCGACACCGATGCGTTGTCCCGGTACGGCGCGAAGGATCTCGGCGGCGAAGGCATCTGGCGCTCCGTTCGTTGATCTGCGCGCCTTTGCCACGGGGGTGACCGATCACCCCACGCAACTACGACAGGATGGCCAGAAGCCGCTCGATACCGGCCTGGAGGTGCTGGCGCGCGGCATTGCGCGCGCGCGTGGGATTACGGGCGGCGATCGCATCAAGGATCGCCGCATGTTCCTGTACCACGGTCCCAAGCACACCACGGAGCCGGCTGCGGGCGTGTGAAATTCCGATGCTCGCTTCCAGATGCTGCTGAAGGAAGTGCGCGAAGTCGGCATAGACGCTGTTGTTGGCAGCTTCGACCATGACCCGATGGAAGTTCAGATCCTGTTGGTGTGCCTCCGTACCAACGGCGACCGCCTGTTCGAGTTCGGCGAAGGCTTGGTGCAGTTTCTGCAACTGGGTGGGTGTTGCCCGCCTGGATGCGAGCGCAGCGGCCTCTGACTCGATGCCAAGCCGCATCTCAAGAACATCGATGACGCGTCGTTCATCACCAGCGCCGCGATCAACGATGCGGAACGGCTTCACGTGGCCAGCCGCGGCCACATAGGCACCCGAGCCTTGACGGGTCTCCACGACCCCCTCGGACCGAAGTCGGGCCAGAGCCTCGCGGACGACAGTGAGGCTCACGCCATAGAACTCGCACATTTCGACAATGGTCGGCAGGCGATCACCCGGTCGCATTTTTTCCTCGGCGATCTGGCGGATGATCGCGTCGGCAACGCGGTCCGTCAGCTTGGGTGCACCAACCAATCCTGTGGTAATCGGTGCGGCCGCAATTCGTCCCCCGGAATTTCGCGCTGACATTTCATCTAGCCTCTCGAATGGCGCGATACATCACGCGCCGGATATTGGTTCTCCGCAAGATCCACCTAACAGAACACATGTTGCCCGTATCACTTGTAGACGTCGATGCGTAACCAACGCGCCCTACACACGGATGGGCAACATGCAGACTGAGATGGCCCCGTAACTCAGATGGCTGTCTCGAAACACGTTCGATATGAGTTCGGTTTGGCTGGATGGCCGGGCTGCACTGTGGTTCGACCAGGTTGCTACATACGGAGGACCCAGCAGCGCTCTCATCTGTCCCCGGATCGTCGCCAAGTTATCCGGCCGTCCTGTCAGCGTCGCAGCTCATCCAGCCCCAACTCACGCCACATCCAGCCGAAGTCGTAGGCCCCCATCGGATCAATGGCGTCCTGCCGCGCCCCGCCGTTCTCCAGCAGCTTCAACCAAGCCACCACGTTGTCACGGCCCTTCGCGGTCTTGACCACGGCGCGCGGGGTGCGGTTGCCAAGCGCCGGAATGGGCTCGTCCAGCACTCGGCGGTAGTGGTCATCCAGCGCTTTGCTGATCACCTCGCGCTCGACCTCTGGAGGTATGCCCGAAGGCAGCCGGGGCTGACCCCTGTTCTCGGCCAGCATCTGATCGAGGTCGACCCGTT